>NZ_CP025030.1:4589845-4895834 GCF_002812705.1 Achromobacter spanius
GCACGGCAGGCGCCAGCAGGTCGTTCACCCGCACGGCCTGGACCATGCCGTGCGCATCACTCAGTACGGGGCCCAGGTAGCGGGCGTTGGGGTTGTCCAGGCCTGAAGGCTGGAACGCGGCCGGGTCGTAATGCAGTGTCTCGGTGGCGTGTTCCAGGATGAGTCCCAGCACATGCTCAGCCGCGCCGGGGTCAGACGCAGTTGCAGCCGCAGCGGCAGTGTCAGCAGCAGCAGCCGGCCGGTAATGCACCAGCGCCAGGCGAGTGCTCGTGACGCGGGCGGCGGTGCCCTTCCCCGCCAGCGCGCTCATGTCGATCACCGGTACCGGCGTGCCGCGCCTGTCCAGCATGCCCGCCACCCAGGATGGCGCGCCGGGCACCTGTTTCAGCGTACGCAAGCCCAGCACTTCGATCACCTCGCCCGCGTCCAGCGCATAGCGGTCGCCGCCGATGCGAAACAGCAGATACAGCCGCCGCGCGGCCGGACCCGCGGCGCCGGGCTGGATGGATGGAGCAAGTTCCGCCATGACGGGATTCAGATCTTGAAGCGCGACACGCCGCTGCGCAGGTCGTTGGCCACCACCGTCAGCTCTTCAATCGCCAGGCTGGACTGGCGCAGGGATTCCACGGTTTGCTGGGCGGCGTCGCTCAATTGCTGCAAGGCCTGGTTGATCTGCTCGGCGCCCGTTGCCTGCGCCTGCATGCCTTCGTTGACCATCTGCACGCGCGGCGCCAGCGTCTGCACCTGCTGGATGATCTGCGACAACTGGTCGCCCACCTGCTGCATGTCGGCCATGCCCCGGCGCACCTCCTCCGAGAACTTGTCCATGCCCATCACACCCGCCGACACCGACGACTGGATCTCGCGCACCATCTGTTCGATGTCGTAGGTGGCCACGGCGGTCTGATCGGCCAGGCGGCGGATCTCGGTCGCCACCACCACGAAGCCCCGGCCGTACTCGCCGGCCTTCTCGGCTTCGATGGCGGCGTTGAGCGACAAGAGGTTGGTCTGATCCGCTACTTTAGTGATTGTGGTAACCACCTGAGTGATATTACCGGCCTTCTCGTTCAGGATGGCCAGCTTGGCGTTCACCGAGCCCGCCGCGCCCACCACGTTGCGCATCGTGTCTTCCATGCGAGCCAGCCCGACCTGCCCGCTGCCGGCCAGCGACGCGGTCTGCTCGGCGGCGCTGGACACTTCGGTCATGGTGCGCACCAGCTCGCGGGATGTCGCGGAAATTTCACGCGAGGTGGCGCCGATTTCGGTGGTGGTGGCCGCCACCTCGGACGCGGTGGCTTGTTGTTGCTTGGACGTGGCCGCAATCTCGGTCACCGACGTCGCCACCTGCACGGCCGAACGCTGGGTCTTGCCGACCAACCCGGTCAGTTCGTCCACCATGCCGTTGAAGCCGGTTTCAATGGCGTTGAATTCGTCTTTGCGCGCCAACTCCAGGCGGCGCGTCAGGTCGCCGCTGCCGGTAGATTCCAGGGTCTTGACGATATCGCGCATGGGGTTGCCGATGGCGCGCATCAGCAGAAAGCCGCATACGATCGCCGCCGCGATTGCCAGGCACAGCGACAACAACATGCCGTATTCGGCGGCATCCACAGCCTTCTTGATGCTGACGGCGGCCTCGTCGGCCTGCTTCTTGTTTTCCACCACCATCTTCGCCAGGATGTCGCGCCCCTGGTAGAAGGCGGGCCGCAATTCGTTCTTGACGCGGTTCTTCGCCCCGACCGTGTCACCCGCCACCGCGCCCCCCAGGATATCGGCACGAATGCGCTTGTAGTCCTGCAAGGCCTTCTCGAAATCGGCGAACATCGCGCGATCGTCCTCGCGCGAAATCGTGCGGCGGTAGAAGTCGATGTGCTCTTCCAATTGCTGGTCGCTCTTGGGCAGCGCCTCCAGCACGGTGCGGCGCTCTGCATCGGAATCGCTGTTGAAAGCGTCCTGCACCACCACGAACCCGGCAAACCACGACGCGCGTATCGACGTGCTGTAGTAGATGCCCGGCACGGCGTCCGTGTTGATCATCACCACTTCGTCGTCAATGTGCAGCAGGCGTCGGTAATCAACCACCACCATCAACGTCATGATGGCCAGGATGACCATGAAGCTGGCCAGGATGCGTTGGCGCAGAGTCAGATTCTTCATTCAGGTAGACCTTTGGGGAGTTCAACACGACAGCGCCCGACCCACCCATTACCGGATGTGGGGAAATGCAGTGATTATTGCAAAGGCGGGTTCGGCGAGCCATGAAAAACTAGGGAAATCCCCGTAAATTTGGGGATACCCGTCAGAAAAACGCAAAGCCCGCTTACAGGATCTTGTGTTTTTCCGTGACAGTGCGTACCGCGAGCGCGCTCAGGCCGCTTGCCACAGCGACGCGGGCGGGTGCGCATCTACCCAGTCGCACGCCTGGTCATAGGCTTGCGCCAGCCGCAAAATATCCAGGTCGCCTTGCGGCGGGCCAATCAACTGCATGCCCATCGGCAGGCCCTGCGGGCTGAAGCCCACCGGCACGCTGATTACCGGGCAGCCTGCCAGCGTCCACGGCGTCACGGTCTCCATCCAGCGGTGATAGGTATCCATGGGGCGCCCGGCAATGTGCTTGGGCCAGTCCAGCGTGGCGTCAAAGGGAAACACCTGCGCCGACGGCACCGCCAGGAAATCAACGTCTTCAAACATGCCCAGCACCGTCTGGTACCAGGCGCTACGTTCCTGCGTGGCCTGATAGACGTCGTGCGCGGTCATGCCGTCCAGGCCTTCCACTTCCCAGATCAGCGCGGGCTTGAGCAGCTTGCGCGTTTGCGGGTCTTGAACCAGCGCATGGAATTGGCCGCCCACCATCAGGTGGCGATGCGTCAACCACATGCGCCACAGCCGGTCGCCCGCGAACGGCACCTGGTAATCAACGACGTCGCAGCCCACGGTATCCAGTGTGGCCAAGCCTTGGGCGCACACGTCCAGAATGCCCGGTTCCAAGGGCAGGTAACCGCCCCAGTCGCCCAGCCAGCCGATGCGCTTGCCGCGCGGGTCCGCGTCTGATGTGGCGTCCAATGCGGTGGCGAACTGCGCGGGGTCGTCGCGCAGCGACAAGGGCGAACGCTTGTCGTGCCCCGCCATCACCGACAGCAGCAGCGCCACGTCGCGCGGCGTGCGCCCCATCGGCCCTTCATACGACAGTTGCTTCAGGAACACTTCGGGCGACGGCCCGAACGGCACCCGCCCCGCCGACGGCCGCATGCCATACACGTTGCAGAACGCCGCCGGGTTGCGCAGCGAGCCGCCAAAATCGCTGCCGTCAGCCACGGGCAGCATGCGCGCGGCCAGCGCCGCCGCCGCGCCGCCGCTGCTGCCGCCCGCCGTCTTGGACGGATCGTAGGGGTTGCCCGTCGTGCCGTAGACCTGGTTGTAGGTATGCGAGCCCAAGCCGAATTCCGGCACGTTGGAGCGGCCGATGAAGATGGCGCCCGACGCCCGCATGCGCTCGACGATGATCGAATCATGCTGCGTGACCTGGTCCTTGTAGACCAGCGAGCCCCTCGACGTGACCATGCCGCGCACGGCCGTCAGGTCCTTGGGCGCCTGCGGCATGCCATGCATCCAGCCCAGCCATTGGCCCGCATCCAGTTGCGCGTCGCGCTCGGCGGCTTCGCGCAGCAGCGCGTCGGTATCGCGGCGGGCGACGATGGCGTTGATCTTCGGGTTGACATTGTCGATATGCGCCAGATACGCGCGCATGACCTCCACGCAGGACAGTTCGCGGCGCCGGATCGCATCCGACAAGGCATGCGCCGGCATGGCGACGATGGGGTTCAGGCTGGCGGCGTCGGTCGGCGTGGCGAGGGGCATGCGTAGGTCTCCGGTATGTCTTGGTCGTTGTCAGGCTGGCGCGCTGGCCAGTTCACCCAGACGACATACTACGCAAGCTGGGCGGCCCTCGGCCAGCATCGCGTGGCGCAACCGGCTTCGGCCGACGACACCAGGCGCCCGTCCGGCAAGCACCTGCCCTTAAGGAAACAAATGCTGCGCCAGGTGGTCGATGAACACGCGCAGCTTGGGCGACGCGTGACGGCTTGCGGGCCATAGCGCCCACATCGTGCCGCCGCCGCGCGTGCGGTCTTCCATGACCAGTTGCAATTGCCCCGCCGCCAGCTCGCGGCGGATGGTGAAGTCCGGCAGGCAGACAATGCCCTGCCCGCCCACGGCCAGCGCAATCCGCGTTTCCACGCTGTTGCACACCAGCGTCAAGGGCAGTTCGGGCGCCTGGGCGTCCGGCCCCAGCTTGAACGGCCATTTTTCCAAACGGCCCGTGGCGGGGTAACGGTAATGCAGGCAGGCATGGCGCATCAGGTCGGCCGCGCGCTTGGGCGTGCCGTGCTGGCGCAGATAGTCGGGCGACGCGGCCAGCACCCAGCGAAACGACCCCAGGCGGCGGCGCTTCAAGCCGGAGTCGTCCATGTCGCCCGTGCGGATCACGGCGTCATAGCCTTCGCCAATGACATCCACCATCCGGTCGGTGAAATCCAGGTCCAGTTCCACGGCGGGGTACTGCCGCATGAAGCTGGCGATGCTGGCGTCGTGCAAACCGCTATAGCGCGGCAGGCTCACGCGCAGCCTGCCCTGCGGCGCGTCGGACGCCGCCGACAATTCCAGTTCAGCCGCTTCGACCTCGCACAAGATGCGGCGGCAGCGATCCAGGAATTTTTCGCCTTCCGGCGTCAGCGCAAGCTGGCGCGTGCTGCGATGAAACAGCCGCACCTTCAAGCGCGCTTCCATCCGCGCAATGCTCTTGCCCACCGCCGACGGCGACACACCCAGCACGCGCCCCGCCTCGGCAAAGCTGCCCGCTTGTGCCACCAGCACAAACACCCCTATGCCGCTCAGGCTATCCATCCACCACGCTCCAATGCGGACATTGATGTCCGGAATGACAGGAATCCTAGCCTATTTTTCTTTTATTCCGGGGCTCATAAGCTGGCCATCCCTTTTGTATTCCCTGATGTGCGTCATGCCTACCCCCGACCTTTCCACCCCCTTTCCAGCCCCCTGCCACCGTTGGCTGCAACTGCTGTCGGCCTGCCTGACCGCGCTGTTGATCCCGCTGTGCTTCACCGGCCCCGCCGTGGTGCTGCCGTCCATCAGCCACGACCTGGGCGGCACGCCCGTGCAACTGAATTGGATCTTGAACGGCTACATCCTGGCCTACGGCAGCGTGATCATGGTGGCGGGCAGCCTGACCGATCTGGTGGGGCCTCGGCGGGTATGGCTGCTGGGCCTGGCGGTTTTTTGCGTCACGACCTTCGCCATTGCGTTCGTCCCCACGACCGGCTGGATCAACTTTATGCGCCTGATGCAGGGCGTGGGCGGCGCGGCCGCGTTTGCCGCGGCGATGTCGTCGCTGGCGCCGCTCTTTCACGGGGTGGCGCGCACCCGCGCGTTCAGCCTGTTGGGCACCACCTTCGGCATCGGCTTGTCGTTCGGGCCGCTGGCTTCCGGCTGGATGGTGCAGGTGGCCGGCTGGCAGTGGGTGTTTCTGTCCACGGGTGTAGTGGGCCTGCTGGGCGCCGTCATGGTGGCCATCAGCGTGCGCCCCACGGCAAGCGTGGCGCAAGGCCGGCTGGACTGGCCGGGCGCCTTCAGCTTTACCGGCGCGCTGGGGCTGTTCACCTACGGCATCTTGCTGGCTCCCGAGGCGGGCTGGGCGGACGCGCACGTCGTCGGCGCGCTGCTGGCATCCGTGCTGCTGGCCGTGGCCTTCGTGCGTATTGAACGCCGCGTCGCCCGCCCCATGCTGGACCTGAGCCTGTTTCGCAGCCCGCGCTTTGTGGGCGTGCAGGTCCTGGCGGCGTCGCCGGCGTTTCTGTTCATCGCGCTTATCGCCCTGCTGCCCGGCCGCTTCATCGGCATCGACGGCTACAGCGCACTCGAAGCCGGGCAACTGATGATCGGCCTGGCCGCGCCCTTGCTGGTGGTGCCGTTCCTGGCCGCGCTGCTGACGCGCTGGTTCCGCCCCGGCCTGCTGTCGGCCCTCGGCCTGATCGCGGTGGCGGCGGGCTTGATCTGGCTGGCGGACGTGATGGCCGCGGGCGCGGCGGGCCTGTGGATGCCCATGCTGTTGATCGGCTGCGGCATCGGCCTGCCCTGGGGCTTGATGGACGCCATGGCGGTCAGTGTGGTCGACGCGCGCAACGTCGGCATGGCGACCGGCATCTTCAACACGGTGCGCGTGTCGGCCGACGGCGTCGCCATCGCGGTGCTTAGCGCGCTGCTGGCCCTGCTGATCCAGACGCAGTTGTCGGCCACCCTGCCCGACGCGCAGTCCGGCACCCTGAACGCGCAAGCCCTGGTGATGGCCGCCAACCGCGCGGCGCTGGGCCAATTGGACGAAGCCGCGGCGCAGCTACCGCATGCCACGGCCCAGGCCATGCCGCTGTTGCATGACGCCTACGACACCGCCTTTCGTCATGTGCTGCATGCCCTGGCCGGCATCGCCGTGCTGACCGCGCTTTGCATCACCCTGCTGCTGGGTCGGCGCGAAACGGTCGCGGCGCGGCTCAGTCCACCCGCCACCAGCTAGGCAGCAACCCGCGCACCTTGGCGCGCCGGTAGCGGTCGTCAATCAAGTGCACCGTGCCCACATCGCTTTCGGTACGGATCACGCGGCCCGCCGCCTGCACCACCTTTTGCATGCCCGGGTACAGATAGGTGTAGTCATAGCCGTTTTCCTCGCCGTAGCGCAGCTCCATCGCGCGCTTCATGTTTTCGTTCACGGCATTCACCTGCGGCAGGCCCAGCGTGGCGATGAAGGCGCCGATCAGGCGCTTGCCGGGCAGGTCCACCCCTTCCGAGAACGCGCCGCCCAGCACCGCGAAGCCCACGCCCTGGCCGGCTTCGGTAAAGCGCGCCAGGAACGCCGCCCGGCCCGCTTCGTCCATACCGGGCGTTTGCAGCCAGATGGGCACGGCCGGATGGCGTGCGCGCATCAGGTCCGACACCTGCCGCAGGTAGTCAAAGCTGCTGAGAAAGCCCAGGTAATTGCCCGGGCGTTCCGCGTACTGCGTGGCGATCAGGTCAACAATGGGCGCCAGCGAACGCTCGCGGTCGCGATAGCGGGTGGACACATTGCCCACCACGCGCACCGCCAATTGCTCGGCCTGAAACGGCGCGGCCACGTCTATCCAAGGTGTTTCGTTGGGCAGCCCCAAGGTGTCGCGATAAAACTGCTGGGGGCTCAAGGTGCCCGAGAACAGCACGGTGGCGTGCGCCGCCGCATAGCGCGCCGCCAGGTACGACGCGGGGATCACATTGCGCACGCACAAGGTGGACGGCCGGGTCTTGGCGCTGGCCACGCCCACGTCCGACAGCGTCACATCAAACAAGGCATGCGAGCCGAACTGCTCGGCCAGGCGCATGAATTGCAGCGCCTGGAAGTAGAACGTCAGCACCGGGTCGTCTTGCGGCAAGGGAGATTCAGCCATGTACTCCATGATGGCGCCCACCGCTTTCTGCACGGCCGCCAACACACCCGGCGCCACCGCGTCATACGCTTGATAGCGTTCTGCCTGCTTCTTGTTCAGCGCATTCCAAGAGCGCTGCAAGCCGTCCAGCGGCTTCTTCAAGGCTTTCGGCGCGGCATAGCGCGCCGCCGACAACGAGGCCTGATCCAGTTCCCCCGTGTACATGCGGCGCGCGCGGTCAACCAGGTTGTGCGCCTCGTCCACCAGCACCGCCACCTTCCATTGGTAGGCCTGCGTCATGGCGTACAGCATGGCCGACGAGTCGTAGTAATAGTTGTAGTCGCCCACCACCACGTCGCTCCAGCGGATCAGCTCTTGCGACAGGTAGTACGGGCAGATGCTGTGTTCACGAGCCACGGCGCGCACCGTGGGCGCGTCCAGCCGTACATGCTGTACCGCTGCCTGACGCGCTTGGGGCAAGCGGTCGTAAAAGCCCTGCGCCAAGGGGCAGGAATCCCCGTGGCAGGCCAGGTCCGGATGCTCGCAGGTTTTGTCTCGCGCCTGCAAGTCCAGCACGCGCAAGCCGGGCGCGGCGGGCTGCGCGTTGACCGTGTCCAGCGCTTCAACCGCCAGCGCCCTGCCCGAGCCCTTGGCCGCCAGGAAGAAGATTTTGTCCAAACCCGTACCTGGGCTGGCCTTGAGCATGGGGAAGATCGTACCCAGCGTCTTGCCGATACCGGTGGGCGCCTGCGCCATCAGGCAGCGCCCATCACGCGCCGTGCGGTACACAGCCACGGCCAGATCGCGCTGCCCGGCACGGAATTCGCCATGCGGAAAGCCCAGCTTTTCCAGCGCCGCATCGCGCGTCTGGCGATGCGCGAGTTCGGTCTTGGCCCATGCCAGGAAGCGGTCGCACTGTTCCTGGAAGAACGTTTGCAGCGCCGCGGCCTCGTGCGTTTCCACAAGTACCGTTTCTTCCTCGGTGACCACGTTGAAATACACCAGCGCCACGCGCACCTGTTCCAGCCCGCGCGCCTGGCAAAGCAGATGGCCGTAGACCCGCGCCTGCGCCCAATGCACCACGCGATGGTTCTCTCGCACGCTGTCCAACTGGCCGCGATACGTCTTGATCTCTTCAAGCTGATTGGCCACGGGGTCATAGCCATCTGCACGCCCCCGCACCAGCAGGCCTTCATGCTGGCCGGACAAGGACACCTCGGTCTCGTAGTCAGGCCCGCGCCGCCCGGTCACGACCGCGTGCCCCGCCATGCCTTCGACTCCGCTGGGCGCGGGCGTGAAGCGCAAGTCCAGGTCGCCGGCCCGCGCCGTGAATTCGCACAGCGCGCGCACCGCCACGGCATAGCTCATGCCACGCCCTCCTGCCACGTAACGTGGCAAACGCGCACCGGCATGCCGTGCGCCACGCAGTACTGGAGCCATCGGATCTGGTTGTCTTGCAGCTTGTCGCCGGGACCTTTCACTTCGATGAGTTCATAGCGGCGCTCGGCCGGCCAGAAGCGGATCAGGTCCGGCAGCCCCGAACGATTGGTTTTCACGTCGCGCAGCAGGCGGGTAAAGAGCAGCTTCAAGTGCGCGGCGGGCAGGCAGTCCAGCGCCTGAATCAGCAAGGTTTCGGACAAGGCGCCCCAGAACACAAACGGCGACTGCACGCCCGCCTTGTCGGCGTAGCGTTGCAGGATCAGGTCGCGATAAGCCGGAGTGTCCAACTGCGCCAGGCAATCGGCGAACAGCGCCTGGCGTCGTTCGTGAAAATCCGGCGCGTCCAGGTCGGCCGGGCCACGCTGGAACGGGTGAAAGAACGCACCCGGCAAGGGCGCGAACACGGCCGGCCAGCACAGCAGGCCGAACAGGGAATTCAGCAGCGCGTTCTCCACGTAATGCACGGGCGCATCGTCTTGATGCAGGTGGTCGCGTGTGGCGAACTCAACAGAAGCCGGGGTGGCCGGTCGTGGCAGCGTGAGGTCGGTGCGCGGCAAGGCGTGGGCGGGCGCGCGGGCGGGCCGGCCCTGCCCCAGCGCGCGATACAAGCGCGGCAACATGCGGGCCACGCGCTGGCTTTCCTCTTCGCTTTCGGGCGCGTCGCGCGCTTGCAGCGCCAGGGCCAACGCCTCGTCATACCGCTCCATGCGCTCGTGCACGCGAATGCGACGATGGCGCGCGCCGGGGTAAGCACAGTGTTCATAGGCGGCTTGCGCCGCTGCCCAATCATGCGCGCGTTCACACGCCTGCCCGATCCGCAGCAGCACCTTGGCGCGGCGCTTTTCCAGCCAGGCGTTCCGGCTGACGCAGCCTTGCACCGTCGCCAGCAAGGCGGCAATGTCCGCGCCGTCATCCAGCGCCGTGCGGCACGCATGCAGCACCAGGTAGGCATCCACGTCCGCCCGCGTCTGGAAGGCGCGTGACGAGGTGTCGAATGGCACGGTCTCGTACTGGAACACACCCAGATCGGCCAACACGAATTCCGACCAGTCCTGATGCAGGTTGCCGAAGAACATCAGCCGGAAGCGTTCGCAAAGATCGCCGACCATGACGCGCCAGATGGGTTCTTGCGCACCCGGAAACCATTCGGCGTATGGCCGGGGGGTGTCGTGCGCGATGCGCAGCGCGTCCAGCAGGTCGGCTTTGCGGGCGGAGGGTTTAAGGGGCAGTTCCAACGGCAGGCCAGAATCCGAGCCAAATTGCGGGCGAGATTGCGGACCAGATTCGGGACCGGACGCCGCGCCAGCAAACAACCTGCAAAGCTCCGGCTTGGTATGCAGGCCGAACAGTTCGTCCAGCGACATCGGCGCCACCGCGTCCAGCCAACCCAGCGCCGCAAGCGGCGCGGCCGCATCCACTGCGCTGCCGATTTCCTCATAGACCAGCCGGCTGGCCCGAAACCACGGCCCCCGACGCATCAGCATGCGCACCATCAAGGCCTGCGAGGCTTGCGGCAAAGCCTGAAAGTCAGCCAGGAAACGGTGCTCAGCGGCGTCCAGCAGGTCGGCATAACGTTCGCCGACCCACGCCAAGGCGCGCTGGAAATTGTGCAAGTAGTAGTAGCGGTGCGGGGGAAACATCGGCCGGGCCGGATAGCTGGTTTTTTATCCAGTAATCATAGCAGGCGGCCCGGCGCTTCAGCGTGCGATTTTGCTCAGGGAACAACTCACGTACGCGACCACCACCACACCCCCCATGCCATCGCAGCCGGAAGGCCGAACAGCGCTATATGAATAGGCAGTTCCTCGGCCAGCGTGTAGCCGTGCGACATGCCGGTGCGCAGGTTCCACACGGATACGGCCAGCCAGGCGACGGTGAATACGCCCGCCGCCACGGTGCGATGCGCGGCGGGTGTCAGCCGAATCAGCAGCGCGGCCAATACCAGCCCCACCGCGATGAAGATCAAGGTACGCAAGATGGCCTCACTGGGTGGTGTGGCCGCCGTTGATGAGAAGGTCAGTTCGGCAAAGGGTCAGGGGCGGCGCTTGGACAGCAGATTACGCTTGGCGCGCGCCGTTATCAATCGCCGCCCCCGAAAACCCCGAACTACCGCGCCGGCTGCGCCGCCGCGCCCACGTCCTTGCGGACCTTGGCCACATCGGACGCGCTGACCGCCGCGGCCTTGTTGCCCCAGCTCGACCGCACGAAGGTCACCACATCGGCGACTTCCTTGTCGGTCATGCGCCAGTCAAAGCCAGGCATGGCGTAGGCGGTGGGGGCCGCCGTCGTGCCCGGCATCTGCGCACCCTTGAGCACGATGTGGATCAGCGACGTCGGGTCCGCCGAATTCACCGTCGAGCTCAGCGCCAACTGCGGGAACGTTTCCGTGTAGCCCTTGCCGGTGCTGCGATGGCAGGCCGCGCAGTTGTTCAGGAAGGCCATGGCGCCGTCGCCCTTGTCCTTGCCCGTACGCAGCGCCTGCGCCACGGTTTCGTCGTAGGCCAAGGGCTTGCTGGCGGCGTCCTTGTTCACCGGCGGCAAGCTCTTCAGATACACGGCGATGGCGTTCAGGTCGTCGTCCGTCAGATGCTGCGTGCTGTCTTGCACCACCTGTGCCATGCCGCCAAATGCGGCCGAATGACCGTTGCGGCCCGACTTCAGGAAGACGGCAATGTCTTCCTTGGTCCAGCTACCCAGGCCGTCCACGACGTCGCCGCGCAGGTTCTTGGCCAGCCAGCCTTCCACCACGCCACCCGACAGGAAGGCCGAGCCGTCCGCGTCGCTCAAGGCCTTTTCCTGCAAGGCGAAACCGCGCGGGGTGTGGCAGGTGCTGCAATGCCCCAGCCCTTCAACCAGGTATTGGCCACGCAGCAGCGCCGCGCGGTCCGCGCCCTTCAGGTCGCTGGCCGCGGGGCCGTTGACGACGTCGGGTGCGAACATCCAGCGCCACACGGTCAGCGGCCAGCGCATCGACATGGGCCACGAAATATCCGTGTCCTTGTTTTCCTGCTTGACCGGTTCGACACCGTGCATGAAGTAGGCGTACAGCGCCTTCACGTCTTCGGGCGTGACCTTGGCGTACGCGGTGTAAGGCATGGCCGGATACAGCGAATGGCCGTCCTTGGCCTTGCCGTGGCGCACGGCCTGGTCGAAGTCCTCGTACGTGTAGTTGCCGATGCCGGTTTCTTTATCGGGCGTGATGTTGGTCGAATAAATCGTGCCCAGCGGCGATTCGATGCCCAATCCACCGGCAAAGGGCTTGCCGCCCCCGGCCGTGTGGCAGGCAATGCAATCACCGGCGCGCGACAGGTATTCGCCCTGCTTGATCATCTGGGCGTCGTTCGACGCGGGCGTGCCGTCCGCCGCGAAAGCGGTGCTGGCGACCAGGGCCGAGAACGCCGCAACAATGGTTTGCTTCAACATTGTTCCGTCTCCTTACGCCTGGACCAGCGGGCCGGGGTTCTTCAGGTACTGATCGCGGATCGCCTGCGCGGCCCAATAGGCCAAGGCGCCCACCAACCCGGTCGGGTTGTAGCCCATGTTCTGCGGGAACACGCAGGCGCCCATCACGAACACGTTCGGCACGTCCCAGCTTTGCAGGTACTTGTTGACCACGCTTTCCTTGGGGTTCGAGCCCATGATCGCGCCGCCCGTGTTGTGCGTGCTTTGGTAGACGCGCGTGTCATAGCGCGCGCCCTTCTTGCGTACCCCGACGAAGTACTTTTCGGGGTTCATGGCCTTGGCCACGGTTTCCATGCGCTTGCCCATGTAGCCCAGCATGTCGAACTCGTTGTCGTGCCAGTCGAACGTCATGCGCAACAGCGGCTGGCCGAAGGCGTCCTTGTAGGTCGGGTCCAACGACAGGTAAGCGTCGCGGTACGACATCACCGAGCCCGAAATGCCGATCGTCATGTAGCGCTGGTAGGCGTCTTGCACACCGGCCTTCCAGGCCGTGCCCCACGACGGCGTGCCCGGCGGGGTCGGCGTCTGCTTGATCGGTCGACCGCCAGTGCGCACGTGGCGGATGCTGGCCCCGCCCACGAAACCCAAGGGGCCGTGGTCGAACTGGTCGCCATTCAAATCGTCCATGCCCACGCCGCCCGCGCCCGTGCCCATGAAGGGGTTCAGTTGCGTGCCCTTGGGCAACAGCACGTTGACGCCGCCGTTCATCTGGTAGGCGTAGTTCTTGCCGACCACGCCCTCGTTGGTCTTCGGGTCATACGGCTTGCCGATGCCCGACAGCAGCAGCAGGCGCACGTTGTGCATCTGATACGCCGACAGGATCACCAGGTCGGCCGGCTGGTCAATCTCTTGACCCTGGGCGTCGATGTACGTCACGCCGATGGCCTTCTTGCCGGTCGAATCCAGGTTGACCTTGATCACTTGCGCATGCGTGCGCAGTTCGAAGTTGGTCTTCTTCAGCAGCACCGGCAGAATCGTCGTCTGCGGCGAAGCCTTGGAATACATGTAGCAGCCGTAGTTTTCGCAGAAGCCGCAAAAATTACAGGGTCCCAGGCGCACGCCATAGGGGTTGGTGTACGGGCCGGACGCGTTGGCGGCGGGCGTCGGATAGGGGTTGAAGCCCACCTCGCGCGCGGCCTTTTCGAACAACTGCGCGCCATAGGTGGTGGCCAGCGGCGCCAGCGGGAATTCCTTGCTGCGCTTGCCTTCCAGCGGGTTGCCGCCTTCCACGATCTTGCCGTTCAGGTTGCCGGCCTTGCCCGACGTGCCGCACACGTATTCGAACTTGGAGAAGTACGGTTCCAGTTCGTCGTAGGTGACGCCGAAGTCCTGGATGGTCATGCCTTCCGGGATGAAGCTCTTGCCGTAGCGCGTTTCGTAGCGCGTGCGCAGTTCCAGTTCTTCGGGCAGCACGCGGTAATGCATGCCGTTCCAGTGAAAGCCCGCGCCGCCTACGCCCGTGCCCAGCAGGAACGAACCGTTCTGCCGATACGGCACGGCCACGTCATCCACGCCATGGCGGATGGTCACGGTTTCCTTGGACAGGTCCTGGAACAGCTTGCCGCGCACCGAATACGCCAGCTCGTCGATCACCTTGGGGTATTCGGCGTCCTTGGGGGTGTCTTGCATGCCGCCGCGTTCCAGCGCCAGCACGTGCAAGCCCGCTTCGGTCAGCTCTTGGCCCAGGATCGCGCCGGTCCAGCCGAACCCGACCAGTACCGCATCAACTTTGTCTTTCTTGATTGCCATGATTGATTAACCCTTTTCCCCAGAGATCGACACGGGGCCATAGGGGTACTTGACGTTGGGCTGATCGACCCAGTCCATGTAGTCGGCGCGCGCGCCCGGAAAGCCCACCATCTTCCAGCCCACCATGTTCTTGTTGCCGCCGTACATCGGGTCGGCAAAGAAGCCTTCTTTGGTGTTGGCCAGCAGGAAGCTGAAGAAGGTGGATGCCGGAACGGCTTCCAGCTTGATCTTGTTGCCTTGCAGGTCTTTCAAGATCTGTTCCTGCAAGGGCTTGTCCAGTTCGGCGTAGACCTTGCCGTGCGTTTTCACGCACCAGGCGTTGCAGGCTTCAATGCCGTGGCGATAGACCTCGCGCGGGTTTTGGTTCAGCTGATAACCCAGTTCAGGCACCTGGTCGGTGTGGAACGGGCCTTGCATGTACCAGAGCTTGCCATGGCCAAATGGCGTTTCCATCTGACGGTCGATGAATTCCGGCACACCCGCTTCGATCGCGCCCGGACCATATTGGTCGGCGGGGATCAGGTGATCCACTGCGGCAACGATGAAGTCCCATTCGGGCTTGGTGAAATAGGTGGGTTCGTAGGGCTTGGCGGCCGCTGCGGTCTTGTCGTCCGCGGCGTTGGTACAGCCAGTGGTCAGCGCGCCAACCGCCAATGTCGACGCGGGCACGATCGCCAGCGCCTGAAGAAACCGACGACGCGGCTTTGCATCATCTGTCATAGACATCTCCGTGAATATTCCAAGTTGTCCTAGCGCGCTACCGAACATGAACCCTGGAAACACGAACTGCCGAGCTAGTGACAACACGCTCTGTACTTCAGAAAAAGTTGAACCTGCTCTTCAATGGGGACGTAAGAGAAGGTGCTGGCATTATGCGCTTATTCATGCATCTGATCTGCTTGTGGGACCAGATCAGATTGAATTTATTGACATGGAAAAGTGTTTTGCTTTAAGGACAAAGTAAGAAGCCCGCAAAAGCGGGCTTTTCTGACAGTTGGGTGAATGAATTCTGTATATTTCGCGGATGGAACACCACGGATGGCAGGCATGAACGACAAGACGAAGATCTGGAAAAGTTCGACGACAACACGCAGTTGGAGTTCCACCACGAACTTGACGCCCGAGCAGCAAGAGAACATCGAAGAACTGCTGGGCGGGAAGCTGGGCAGCGTCAGCGTGCAAGAAAAATGGAGCTACGCCGGCACGGAAAACGGCGAAGCGTTCAAGGTCGATATCGACAACGGCGCGGTCACCGTCAACGGCCGCCACTACGACAGCCTGGACGACGTACCGCGCGCGGAACGCGAACGCATCGAGTCGCTGCGCGACGGCGAAGGCATGAAGGGCCTGTGGGACATGCTGAAAAACGCCGGCGTGCAGATCGAAGACCTGCCCGGTGATCACGTTGCGCGCACTGGCAAACCTGTGTTCACGATTGAGACGGACGGTGATGGCGCGGGTGCGATAGCGGCAACGTCTGCGCCGGTGGCTGACGCGCCGGACGCCGCTGAAGCCGGCAGGCCCCCAAGCACTGCCGCCGCGCAGGGCGCGAGCATCGATATGGACCCCGCCGCGTCCCCCGGCGCCGTGCCCAAAAGCGGCGGCCTGCGGCGCGCGCTTTTAATCGGCATAGCCGTGGGCTTGGCGCTTTGGGTGGCGCGGGCGTTGAATGTGTTTTAGGGCGATTGCCGTCGTGCGACACGACACGAGTGCTTTACGTCCGCCAATGCATCACGCACGAACTATTTGATCAGGCGCATGCCGGTGGCTTTTGCCGCCTTCACGTCAAACGTCGCCGTGTATTCACACAGCGCCTCGTGTCCGGTGCGCTCGATCAGACAATCGGCAAAATCCGCTGTGGAGGCTGCGTACAAACGCACTGCCTTCCATACCGTCTCGCCCGCCTCGACATGAATTTCCTTCGTGCGAAGCAGGGTTTCGATGACCTCCGCAATGGAAGAGCGCGGCGCATCGTAGGCCCGACCAAGCACCCATACCGTTTCGACCAGAGCCACCAAGGTGACGAAACCGGGTTGCTCGGCAGTCAAAGATTCGATCAGGGCATTTGCTTTCCGCGTCTGCATCGGATCATCCTGCGCGAAGTAGCGCACCAGCACATTGGTATCCAGGCCGATCATCGCGCTGACTTGCCCTGCTCGGCGATCGCGTCGTTCATCTCTTCAATCGTGACGGGTTTGCGTGGTTTCGCGATGATGCCTTTGAGCGCCGTAACCGAGTAGGTTGCGGGCACCATTTCGTAACGGCCGCTTGCCTCGTTTAGAACAAACTCGATTCGGTCGCCAGTCGACAAGCCCAGACGATTCCGTACATCGACCGGAATGGTGATCTGGCCCTTGGAAGTCACGGTGGCGGAAGTCATTGGCTAGCTCCTTGGAAGTGTGCCTTACCATAATGTAAGGAATGCGCTTGCGCAAGGCCGCGCCATCGATTGCAGCAACCCCACTGCGCCCCGTCACCCGCGCCGCGCGTAGCACCCCAAGAACATCTCCACCGCCGAATCCGCCACGCGCTTGCGCTCTGCTGCGCTCAATGGCGCTTGCCCCAGCGTGACCTGCGGCCAGAAGGCAAAGCTCTTGACCAGCCCCTGCAACTGGTGGCCGGCGAACTCAGGGTCCACATCCACCAGACGCCCGTCCTGGATGGCCGCGCGTATCCAGGCCGTTTCGCCGCCCTCTTTTTCGCCCATGCGGCACACGATGGCCTGGGCGCGTTCGGGGGAATGGATGATTTCGGCCATGGCCACGCGCGCCAGGTCGATGAAGTTGGAGTCCGCCAGCAGGTCCAGCTTTTGCATCAGCAACTGCCGCAACTGCTGATCCAGCGCCACGTCGGCCCGATACGACAGCGCAACGCTGGCCGCGCTGCTGGCCCATAGCTCTTCAAGAATCAACGAGAACAGCGTTTCCTTGCTGGGGAAATGGTTGTAGACCGTGCGCTTGGAGACCCCCGCCGCGGCGGCGATGCGGTCCATGCTGGTGGCCTCAAACCCGGCTGACCGAAACTCTTCCACCGCCGCGCGCACGATGGCCTGGCGTTTGCGGTCGGTCAGGCGGAGCGGGGGATTGGGCATGAAGCGGGCTCGTTGTCAGGTGGGTGGCGCACGCGGGCGAGGTGTGCGCGTCGATGTGCGCGGCTGAAGTATGTGGCTGAAGCATGTGGCTGAAACTCGCCCCATTGGCGACGCGAAATTTTACACCGGCCAGTGTACTTTTCAGAAAATCAAAACTACACTGCGCAGTGTAGTTTTTGCGCGGTGCATGTTGTATCAGCCGCAACGCCCTCGCCCCTTCCCCTGCCTGGAACCCTTACCGTGACCGCCCTCACCTCTTGCCCGTCCGCCCAACCCAGCTACCCGCAGTCGCCCCAACATCGTGAAGGCCGTTTCCACAACCCGCTGCCGCGCCCCTCGCTGGGCTTCTGGCAAGGCGTGAAGCTCATGTGGACCTTCTTCTTCGCCAAGCCCCGTGGCACGGTCCCCGCGCAAACGATTCCGGTGCGCCCCCTCACCTTGGCCGACCTGCAAGCCGCACCCGACCGCAGCCTGTACCGCCTGGGCCATTCGACCATCCTGATGAAACTGCGCGGCCGCTACTGGCTGACCGACCCGGTATTTTCCAAGCGCGCCTCGCCCGTGCAATGGGCCGGCCCCGCGCGCTTTCACGCGCCCCCCATTTCCATCGAAGACCTGCCGCCCATTGCCGGCGTGATCCTGTCGCACAACCACTACGACCACCTGGACCGCGCCGCCATCGACAAGCTGGCCGCCAAGACCGCCCGCTTCATCACCCCCTTGGGCGTGGGCGACCAGCTCATCGCCTGGGGCGTCGACCCCGCCCGCGTCGAACAACTGGACTGGTGGCAATCCACCGACGTCGACGGCCTGCGTCTGACCGCCACGCCGGCACAGCACTTCTCGGGACGCGGCCTGACCGACACGGACCGCAGCCTGTGGGCCTCGTGGGTCATCCAGGACGCCGACCTGCGCGTCTTCTTCAGCGGCGACAGCGGTTACTTCGACGGTTTCAAAGCCATCGGCGACGCCTACGGCCCCTTCGACCTGACGCTGATGGAAACCGGCGCCTACGACAAGCGCTGGGCCTTCGTGCACATGCAGCCCGAAGAAACCCTGCAAGCCCACCTGGACCTGCGCGGCCGCTGGCTGCTGCCAATTCATAACGGCACCTTCGATCTGGCGCTGCATGCGTGGGAAGACCCGTTTGAACGGATCGCGGCGCTGGCATCGTCCAAAGGGGTCGCGCTGACAACGCCTGTGATGGGGGAACGGGTGGGGATGGAAGCACCTGGGGCAGGTTCCCCGTGGTGGCGAATCGGCAACGCCGCCGCTTGAGCGCTCCAGTACAATCCCGCGTTTGGCGACGTTGTGATCGCCCACCCTCTGGACCGAAGCATGTTGCGACTGACCGAAATCAAGCTGCCGTTGAACCACACGCCCGAAGAATTGCCCGCCGCGATTCTTAAGAAACTGGGCATTCCAGCCAGCGACCTGCACGGCTTCACCATCTTTCTGCGCAGCTACGATGCGCGCAAAAAGCACAATATCCTGCTGACCTACACGCTGGATATCGACGTGGAAAACGAAGCGGCGCTGCTTGCCCGTTTTCATGACGACCGTCACGTGAAGCCCACGCCCGACACCGAATACAAGTTCGTCGCCCAGGCGCCCGCCACGTTGGCCAAGCGCCCCATCGTGATCGGCACCGGCCCCTGTGGCCTGTTCGCGGGCCTGGTGCTGGCGCAGATGGGCTTCAAGCCCATCATCCTGGAACGCGGCAAGGCCGTGCGTGAACGCACCAAGGACACCTGGGGCCTGTGGCGCAAGCGCATCCTGAACCCCGAGTCGAATGTGCAGTTTGGCGAAGGCGGCGCGGGCACGTTCTCGGACGGCAAGCTGTACAGCCAGATCAAAGACCCCAAGCACTATGGCGAAAAGGTCCTGAAGGAATTTGTGCTGGCCGGCGCGCCGGAAGAAATTCTGTACGTCAGCAAGCCGCACATCGGCACGTTCCGCCTGGTGGGCATGGTCGAAGTCATGCGCGACACCATCACCAAGCTGGGCGGCGAAGTGCGCTTTTCCAGCAAGGTGGAAACGCTGCAACGCGAAAACGGCCAGGTCACCGGCGTCACGCTGGCCAGTGGTGAACACATCGAAGCCGATCACGTGGTGCTGGCCATCGGCCACAGCGCGCGCGATACCTTCCAGATGCTGCATGAGCAGGGCGTGTTCATGGAAGCCAAGCCGTTTTCGATCGGCTTCCGGATCGAGCACCCGCAGTCGCTGATCGACAAGGCGCGCTTCGGCCCCAGTGCCGGACACCCCATCCTGGGCGCGGCCGACTACAAGCTGGTGCACCACGCCAGCAATGGGCGTTCGGTGTACAGCTTCTGCATGTGCCCGGGCGGCACCGTCGTGGCCGCCACGTCGGAACCCAACCGCGTCGTCACCAACGGCATGAGCCAGTATTCCCGCAACGAACGCAATGCCAACGCAGGCATTGTGGTGGGAATTTCGCCCGAGCAAGACTACCCGGAACACGTGCTGGCCGGCGTGGACTTCCAGCGCAAATGGGAATCGCAGGCCTTCGTGCTGGGCGGTGAAACGTACAGCGCGCCCGGCCAGTTGGTGGGCGACTTCATCGCGGGCAAGGCGTCGACGGAATTCGGTTCCGTGCTGCCGTCCTACACGCCGGGCGTGCACTTGACCGACCTGGCGACCGCGCTGCCCGACTTCGCCATCACCGCCATTCGCGAAGCGCTGCCCGCCTTCGACAAGACCATCAAGGGCTTCGGCATGCACGACGCCGTACTGACCGGCGTGGAAACGCGCACGTCGTCGCCGGTGCGAATCAAGCGCGATAACGACACGCTGCAAAGCATCAACACCCAAGGGCTGTTCCCGGCGGGCGAAGGCGCGGGGTACGCGGGCGGGATCCTGTCGGCGGGCGTGGATGGGATCAAGATTGCTGAAGCGGTGGCGTTGAGCATCATGGGCCGCCAGGGGTAAGCAACCCCCACCGGCGGCTAAGGGTCAAGCCGGCCAAGGCGGGCCGCTACGACTTGTCCGCCTTGGCCAGTTGCGCCCGGTATTCGGGCACAGTGACGCCGCCTACCCCCCAGTTCTCCAGCTCCACCTCGTCAATCACCACGAAGGTTGACGCATGCGGCTTGCCCAGCACCTCGAACAGCAGGTCACTGACGCCTTTGATCAGCGCCCGCTTTTGTTCGGGCGTCGTTGCCGCGGCACCGGGCGCTGTGCCCTCGCGGGTAACTTTGATATTCACGTAGGGCATGGTTGTTCTCCTTTGAACCAAACGTTGCCACGGATTGGGGGTTGGCCCTCAGGCGCCCGCCACCTGTCCACCATCAACATGCAGGATCTCGCCGGTCACAAAGCCGGCGTCCTCCAGATACAGTACCGCCTGCGCCACGTCGGCGACGTCACCCAAACGCTTCATGGGATGCAATCCCGCCAAAGCCTGATGCGTGTCGGGCGCATGCATGGGCGTCCTGATGATGCCCGGCGACACCGCGTTGACGCGAATATTCCGGGTGGCGTATTCAATGGCCAGGCTGCGCGTGGCGGCGGCCAGGCCACCCTTGGTCAAGGACGCCAGCACGGACGGCACGTTGGAATTCGCGTGGTCGACCAGCGTCGTGGTGATCTGCACGATGTGGCCCCCGCCCTGCTTCAGCATCGCCTCCACGGCATGTTGCGTCGTGTAGAAGAAGCCGGCCAGGTTCGTGGCAAGCATGTCGCGGTATTGCTGTTCGGTATAGGCGGTAAAGGCGTTGGCGATGAAAATGCCGGCGTTGTTCACCAGCGTGTCCACCCTGCCGAAGCGGTCCAAAGCCTGTTCCACGACAGCCTTGCCCGTGGCGGGGTCGCCGATATCCCCGGCGATGGTCAGGTAGTTGGGATCGTCCGACGGCTTGATTGACCGCGACGTTCCCACGACCCGATAGCCACGATCCAAAAATGCCTGGGCAATACCCGCGCCCAGCCCTTGCGATGCGCCCGTGACGATGGCGACTTTCCGTTCATTGCTCATGATGTTTCCTTCACAGATGGAGTTGATGTGAGAGGAACATTAGGCGTATTGGCGCTGATCGAAAATCCGCTATTCTTGCCCAATGGCTGATAAAAAACGCACAGAGCCCGACTGGCAGGACATCCGCGTGTTCCTCGCGCTAGGTCGCTACGGCAGTCTCTCGGCCGCCGCGCGGGCGCTATCAACCAACCATTCGACGATATCGCGGCGCCTTCAGTCGCTGGAAGCCACCCTGGGCGAGAAACTGGTCGAACGCCGGCCCGAAGGCTACGTCTTGACCCCCGCCGGCAGCCGCGCGCTGGCGGCGGCAAGCGACATGGAAGCCGCGGTTCACACCCTGGGACGCGCCGGTGCGGACAACGCGTTGCGCGGCCTGGTCCGGGTCAACGCGCCGCCCGCGCTATCGCAGGGGTTTCTTGTCAGCCGGCTAGCCAAGCTGGGGCTGCGGCATTCCGGCATCGATATTGAGCTGGCCACCGACTTGCGCTCGGTAAGCCTTGAACGGCATGTCACCGATATCGCGGTACGGCTGGGACGCCCCCAGGATGGTGACTTCATTGCGAAGCCGCTGGGGCACATCGCGTATGGCTTTTACGGCGATGCGGCGTGTTGCGAACGGATCGCAAGCGGCGCCGAACCGGTGTTTGTCGGCTTTGACGAGGCCAACGCCTATCTGCCCGAAGCCGCCTGGCTGGCACGGCATTTCCCTCGGGCACGTCTGGCTTTTCGGGCCAATAACCAGGCGGCGCAAGCCTTGGCGGCGCAGTCTGGCGTGGGCATTGCCCTGCTGCCGCACTACCTTGGACGCACGACGCCAGGGCTGCAAGCCTGCACGCTGGATGATGCGCCGCCACCGCGCGAAATCGTGTTGCTGACGCGCAGGCAAGGCCGTAAAGATCCGCCCATCCGCACGGTTGTTGATTATCTGGTTGAAGTCTTCGACAACGAGCGCGCCGTGTTCAACGCCTGACCCCGCCAACAAGGTGGCGCTGGCAATTCGCCCCTGAAATTGCGTCACTACAAATCAGCAATTTTCCCGTCTGCCTTGATTGAAGAAATCAATCAAACCCCACTCTTGAAACCTGCCAACCCGCTACCACTTTTGCGCTATGGCGAGGCAGCGCAGCACAGGTTTCCCCAGCCGCAATGCCCGACGCCGTCTGAACCAGACCTTATCGGGAGACGAACATGGCAACGTATCCATTTTTCGATAGCGGCATCAGTTCCGCCTTGGACACCCTGCAGCAACTGGACAAAATCCTGCGAGGCTCGACCGCGCCTTCCAATCTGCGGTCCACCGCGCGCGGGGATTTTCCGCCCGTGAACGTGGGCGTGTGCACCGATTCCATTGAAGTCGTGGCGTTCGTGCCGGGCGTGGACCCGGAAGCGCTTGAGGTCACCATGGAAAAAGGCCTGCTGAGCATTTCGGGCGAACGGCGCGAGGAAGAACCATCCGGGCAAACCACCTTGTACGCGCGTGAACGCGCGCGCGGCCGGTTCAGCCGGGTGGTGGAACTGCCCAGCGACGCCGACCCGGAAAACATCCAGGCGCGCTACACCGACGGCTGCCTTTGCATCTCGATCGGCAAACGCGAATCCGCCAAGCCGCGCCTGATCTCCATCCAATGAACGCACGCTGACGACACAGGAGGACCATCATGGAAGCACGCAACCAACTGGCCGCCACGCGCGGCTCGGAATCCTTGGCCAAGGTCTCGAACGACACCAGCCGCCCCGCCACCCTGCCCGCCGTGGACATCTACGAGAACGCCACCGGCATCACGCTCCTGGCCGACCTGCCCGGCGTGTCCAAGGACAGGCTGTCGATCAAGGTGCAGTCCAATGAATTGTTGATCGAAGGCGAAGCCGCGGTGCAGGTGCCGGCCGAAGTGCGGCTGGTACACAACGAACTGCGCGAACCGCTGTTCCGCCGCAGCTTCACCCTGGGCCACGACCTGGACAAGGACAACATCACCGCCAACTTGAAGCACGGGGTGCTGACGTTGCAGATTCCGCGCCTGCGCGAAGCGCAGCCGCGCAAAATCTCGGTCAACGTGACGTGATTCCCTGGCGTGACACCTTGCGCCCGGCGCAAGCCGGGCGCGTCGCGACGTATCAAGACGGTTGATAACGCGCTGCCGCGCTGGCCATCTTGATATCGCCCAGCAGCGCCTGGCGCGCTCCGTCCAACGCATCCCAACGCGACGCCTCATGCAGCGGCGGAATCGTCACCGTCTCGCGACGGTCAAAACCCACCAACGCCGCATCCACCAGTTCGCCCACTTCCATCACTTCCGGCAGCACGTTGATATCGATACCCGCGCGTTGCCAGATCTCGGTGCGCGTGGCGGCGGGCAGCACGGCTTGCACATAGACGCCGGCGGGCGACAGTTCTTCGTGCAAGGCTTGCGACAGGAACAACATATAGGCCTTGGTTGCGCCGTAGACCGCCATGCCGAACTGCGGCATGAAACTCACGACCGAACCGACGTTCACGATAGCGCCTGTGCCGGCTTGCACCAGGCGCGGCGCAATCGTGCTGGCAAGTCGCGTTGGGGCGGTGGTGTTGAGCGCCACCAGTTGCGCAACCGCGCTGGGCGTCTGCGCAACAAAGTTGCCCGTCTGCGCGGCGCCTGCGTTGTTGATCAGAATCTGGATGCGGGCATCATCCCGCAGCCTCGCCTCGACTTGTTCGATGTCGTCTTCGCGCGTCAGGTCCGCGGCCAACGCGTCGACGGCAACGCCATGGTCTTGCCGCAAGCGCGCGGCAAGGTCTGCAAGACGGGCAATGTCACGCGCGACCAGAACCAGATCATGGCCACGCCGCGCAAAGCGTTCGGCGTACGTGGCACCAATGCCGGAGGATGCGCCGGTAATCAAAACAGTGGGGGAAGTCATCTTGCGATTCTCTTTGTAGATAGAAACGGAACCCGCCGCGATACGCAGCCGATCAACGGGCGTCAGCCAACGCCGGGTAATCGATGTAGCCTTGCGCGCCGCCGCCATACAGCGTGGCCGGGTCCAACTGCGCCAGCGGCGCGCCCGTCTTCAGGCGCTGCACCAGATCCGGGTTGGCGATGAACGGACGCCCAAACGCAAACAGATCGGCACGGCCTTGCGCAAGCTGGGTGGCGGCCAGGTCCAGGCCATAGCCGTTGTTCGCGATATAGGTGTTCGTAAAGCGCCGGCGCAGCGAACCGTAGTCAAACGGCGCCACGTCGCGCGGGCCGCCCGTGGCGCCTTCCACCACATGCAGATAGACCACGCCCAGCGCATTCAGTTGGTCGGCAATGTAGTCGTACTGCGCCTGCGGGTCGCTGCACGAGATGCCATTGGCGGGCGATACCGGCGAGATCCGCACGCCTGTGCGGTCAGCGCCAACCTCTGCGGCCACCGCCTGGACGACTTCAAGCAACAGCCGGGCACGGTTCTGCACCGAGCCGCCGTAAGCATCGTCGCGGTGGTTGGCGCCGTCCTTGGCGAACTGTTCAAGCAGATAGCCGTTGGCGCCGTGAACTTCCACGCCGTCAAAGCCCGCCGCGATGGCGTTGGCCGCCGCCTGGCGAAAATCGTTGATGATGCCGGGCAGCTCGTCCAACGCCAGCGCGCGCGGGGCGGACACCGGTTCAAAGCCATTGTTCACAAACGTCTTGGTCTCGGCGCGGATGGCGGACGGCGCCACGGGCTCGGCTCCGTTCTCTTGCAAGTCCACGTGCGACACGCGGCCCACATGCCACAACTGCAGAAAGATCTTGCCGCCCTTGGCGTGGACAGCCTGCGTCACCTGGCGCCAGCCCTCAATCTGCGCAGGCGTGTAGATCCCCGGCGTGTCCTGGTAGCCCTGCCCCTGCCGGGAGATCTGCGTTGCCTCGGCAATCAACAACCCTGCCGACGCACGCTGGCTGTAGTAGGTCGCGGCAAACTGGCTGGGTACGAAGCCCGCTTCCGCGCGGTTGCGCGTCAGCGGCGCCATCACGATGCGGTTGGAAAGCGTCAGAGGGCCCAGTTGATAGGGCTGGAACAAAGCGTTGTCGGTCATGTTGAGGTCCGTCGAAGAGGGTTGGGCGCCGGGGCCGAAGGCAGGTTCTGGTGCCGACGGCGCCAGCGCTGGATGCGCCAATGCCAGCAATGATGATGATCAACATCTAAATCGTCAAGCACTTTAATGATGATCGACATCAATGTATATTCAGCACCTGCACACAGCATTAACTAGCGGCACGCGATGACGGCCACGATATGAAGGACAGCAAATGAGAGTCACCAAGGCGCAGGCGCAGGCCAACCGGGCGCATATCGTCGAGACCGCATCGGCCCTGTTCCGAGAGCACGGCTACGACGGCGTGGGTGTGGCTGAATTAATGGCGGCCGCCGGTTTCACCCACGGCGGCTTCTACAAACACTTCCGGTCCAAGGCCGACCTGATGGCGGAGACCGCCGCGTCGGGGCTGTCGCAATCCCTGGCCATGACGGGCGACATGGACCTGGCCAAGTTCATCAGCGTCTACGTATCACGCGCGCACCGCGACGGGCGCAGCGCGGGCTGCACCATGGCCGCCCTGTGCGGCGACGCCGCGCGCCAATCAGACGACGTCAAGGCCACCTTTGCGGCGGGCATCGAAGACATGCTGGCCGTGCTGGGCCGGGACGACGCCACGCCGCAGGACGCTGACCCGAAGCTCGCCCGCGCCAAACGCATCGACTTGCTTGCCCATGTGATTGGAGCCGTCGCCTTGTCGCGCGCCTGCCCTGACGATTCCCCGCTGGCCGACGAAATCCTGGAGGCCTGCCGCAGTGAATTGATTGCATCCCTGGCGCCGAAAGCCGGCGCTCATAGCGCAACCAGATCCAATTCACGTCCAGAAACGCCGCCAGCTTGCGCAGCTTTTCATAGTCGATTTCTCCGCCCTTCGTCCATTTATGCACGCCCGGGCGCGAAACATTGAGCGCGGTCGCCACAGCCTGCAGCGACAGCTTCTTGTGCTCAAGCAGCTCTTTCAGTCGGAACGCGAAGCTGTCTTCCTTCATGAACCACCCCCCACGCCATCGCAGGTGTGACAAAAACCAGTCGTTACAAACGCGCCGCTTTCCGATCGATGCTTGTGCATGGGCAGAGTTCTACCTAAAGTTCCGGTCATTTACTTGTTAAGTAATAGTTAATGTAAACCGTTGGTTTACAGACAACAAGCTACCGTGCGCAACGACGCATCGGAGGAGACAACGTGAAAACATCCGCGCCACGCCGCGACGGGTTCCTGACCCTTTGCACGCTTACCGCCGTGCTGCTTACCGTCATCGCCATGGTTCTGTGGCCCGCCGAAGCGGCAGCCACCGCCACCGTACTGTTCGACTGGACCACACGCTCGTTCGGTTCCCTGATCCAGATATTCGTCTTCGGCTGTGTCATCGCCTGCATCGGGCTGGCGTTCAGCAAGTACGGCAACGTGCGCTTGGGTGAAGGCGAACCCGAATACTCAACGCTGTCGTGGATCTTCATGTTCATCTGCGCCGGCATGGGGTCGTCAACCCTGTATTGGGGCGTGATGGAATGGGCCTACTACTACCAGTCGCCGGGCCTGAACGTGGCCGCCGGCTCGCGCGAGGCGCTGGAATACAGCATCAGCTATTCCTTCTTCCACTGGGGCCTGAGCGCCTGGGCGGTGTACGCCCTGCCCTCGCTGGCCATGGCCTACCACTTCCATGTACGCAAGAACACGGGCTTGAACCTGGCGTCCATCATCCAGGCCATTACGGGGTTTCGCGCAACGGGTCCCGTCGGCCGCGCGGTGGACCTGATCTTCCTGCTGACGATGTTCGGCGCGCTGACGGTGTCCATCGCACTGACCGCATCGACCTTCACGCGCGGCCTGTCCAGCCTGCTTGGCACACCCGATACCTTCAGCATGCAGGTCATCGTGATCGTCGGCGTGTCGGCCCTGTTCTCGGCCAGCGCCTACATCGGCATCGCCAGCGGCATGAAACGGCTTAGCCATATGGTCTGCTGGGGCGCGCTGCTGCTGGCCGCCGCTGTGTTGCTGGTGGGGCCAACCCAGTTTTCCGGCAACAACATCGTCAACGGCCTGGGCTTGATGCTGCAGAACTACATCCGCATGAGCCTCTTCACCGACCCCGCTGGCGATGGCGCCTTCAACCGTGGCTGGACGGTGTTCTATTGGCTGTGGTGGGTGTCGTATTCGCCGGGCGTGGCGATGTTCGTGGCCCGCGTATCCAAGGGCCGCAAAATCAAGGAAGTGATCTACGCGCTCTTGCTGGGCGGCAGCGCCGGATGCTGGTTCTTTTTCGGCGCGCTGGAAAGCTATTCCATGCACCAGTTCATGTCGGGCGCTATCGACGTGCCCCGCATCCTGAAGGAGCACGGTGGCGAAACCGCGGTGGAAATGCTGTTGAGCGCGCTGCCGGCCGGCTGGCTATTCCTGGCCCTGTACCTGGCAATCATGATCGTCTTCCTGGCGGCCCACGTGGATGCCGTGGCCTACGCCGTGGCCGCCACCACCACCCGCAACCTGTCCGAAGGCGAAGACCCCACGCCCACCAGCCGCGTCTTCTGGTGCATTGCGCTGACGCTGGTGCCGCTAGCGATGCTGTTCACCAAGGCATCGCTGGAAACCATGAAGACCGCCGTGGTGCTGACGGCCATCCCCTTCCTGTTCATCCTTGCCATCAAGCTGTTCGGCCTGTTCCGCTGGCTGATACAGGACTACGGCGACACCCCCGCGCACCTGATCGAATCGCCCAGCCAAGCTGTTTTTATTCCCAGGAGATCATCATGAACCTCATCGCCAAGCTTCCCGCCAACTTCTGCGCCGACGAAGAAAACGCCTGGACCTTGCCCGCCTCGTACTACACGAAGGACGCCGTCTTCGACTACGAAAAGGAAAAAGTATTCGCCAACGCCTGGATCTGCGTGGCCCACCGTAGTGAACTGGCCGCGCCCAACGACTACGTAACGCGCGAAATCATCGGCGAAAGCATCATCGTGCTGCGCGACCGCGAAGGCATCCTGCGGGCGTTCTACAACGTCTGCCCGCACCGGGGCCACCAACTGATGCAAGGCAGCGGCCGCGCCAAGAACGTCATCACCTGTCCGTATCACGCCTGGACCTTCAAGCTGGATGGCGAGCTGGCCCTGGCCCGCAACTGCGACAACGTGCCCAACTTCAACCCCGACAAGGCCAGCCTGGTCCCCGTGCGGGTCGAGGAAGCCGCCGGCTTCATCTTCATCAACATGAACCCCGACGCCGGCACTGTCGAAGAGCAACTCCCCGGGCTCGAAGCCCGCCTGCGCGCCGCCTGCCCGGTAGTGGACGACCTGCACCTGGCCGCGCGCTTCGTCACCAACACGCCCGCCAACTGGAAGTCCATCGTCGACAACTACCTGGAGTGCTACCACTGCGGCCCCGTGCACCCCAGCTTCGCGGACTCCGTCCAGGTCGACAAATACCAGCACACGATGCACGGCAACTGGACGCTGCAATTCGGCCTGGCCAAGTCGTCGGAAAAATCCTTCAAGGTGGATCCCTCGGTAAAGGACCCCAGCTTTGCCGGTTTCTGGGCTTGGCCATGCACCATGTTCAACGTGCCGCCGGGCGCCGACTTCATGACCGTCATCTACGAATTCCCCGCCAGCGCGGGCGTCACGCTCCAGCACTACGAGATCTACTTTCTGAACAAGGATCTGACTGAAGAACAGCAGAAGCTGGTTGAGTGGTACCGCGACGTGTTCCGCCCCGAAGACCTGCGCCTGGTGGAAAGCGTGCAAAAGGGATTGCGGTCCAGGGGCTACCGTGGGCAGGGCCGCATCATGGTCGACCGCCAGCGCAGCGGCATCAGCGAACACGGCATCGTGCATTTTCATCGCAAGCTGGCCACGGAATACGAGGGAACCTCATCTGCCAACACTTCCCTGCCCTTGTTCCAGCGCACCCCCGCCTGAGCATGAGCACCCAATCGACCTTGCGGGTGCGGGTTGCGCGCATCGAGCACGTGACCCCGCTGATCAAGCGCTACACCCTGGAAGCCCTGGATGGCGGCGCGTTGCCGCCCTTCACGGGCGGCAGCCACATCATCGTGCAACTGCGCGACGGTAGTCGTCATTACAACAACGCCTACTCACTGATGAGCTCGCCCAACGCGCTGGGCAACTACCAGATCGGCGTGCGCCGCGAAACGCCGTCCAAGGGCGGGTCTGCCCTCCTGCATGACAAGGTGGCCGAGGGTGATGCACTCAGCATCACCCCCCCGAACAACTTGTTCGCTTTGGACCAAGCCGCCCGCCACCACGTCCTGATCGCGGGCGGCATCGGCATCACGCCCTTCATGTCGCAATTGCATGACTTGCACCAACGCGGCAGCTCGTACGAACTGCACTACGCCTTCCGCGCTGACAAACACGGCGCCTTTCGGGATGAGCTGGCCGGGCTTTGCGGGGATCGCGTCCGTTTCTATGTCGACAGCAAAGGCCAGCGGCTGAACTTGGCGGGCCTGTTGGGCGGCATGGAACGCGGCGCACACGCCTACGTATGCGGCCCCGGACCACTGATCGATGCCGTGCGCGGTGCCGCGCAAGCCGTCGGCGTCGAGTCGGCGCGCGTGCACGTCGAGCAGTTCGCCGCGCCCAAGCAAACAGGCGGCGCTTTCACCGTGGTGCTGGCGAAATCCGGCAAGACGGTAGAAGTGGCCGCCGGCGAATCGATCCTGAACGCCATCGAACGCGACAGCACCGTGCCGGTGGAATGCCTGTGCCGCGAAGGCGTATGCGGCACTTGCGAGACCCGCATACTGGAAGGCGAAGCCGAACACGCTGATCAGTATCTCAGCCATGCCGAAAAGGCGGCGCAGAAGACGATGCTGATTTGTGTGTCACGAGCCAAAGGCGGAAGGATTGTGCTTGATTTGTAAGGCAGCGCTGCCACGACGACCAGCCACCGGGCAGCACCTTTCCTTCGTCGCGATGCTGCGAAGGCTGGATGCCCCTGCCCTTTACCTCCGCAAAGAATCCCAAGCGATTACGGATTTGTTTCTTAATGGAGCGAGAAAAAGGTAAGAACGTAAGACCGACGAAGCCCTAGGGGGATCTGGACCCTGGGGGCTTAGTCGGCGGCCTGCGGGATGCTCAGCTCCCCGATAAAACTGCGATATGCAGTATTGGTCGACAACAAAACTTCGTGCGTGCCCGAATGCACAGCGCTTACCGAAGCCAAAAAGAAAACGCGCGAAGAAGGCTTGATCAAAGACACGTCATGAGTGACGAAGACGCATGAGCAATGTGCCGTGACTGTTTCGATAGCGGCTAGCACACGTTCACGATTCACTCTATCCAATGCTGCGGTCGGCTCATCCAGCAGTAACAGGCCAGGCCTCCTCAACAAAGCACGCGCTACCGAAATGCGCTGTCTTTCACCTCCGGACAACCTGCCCCCACGCTCGCCCACCGTCGGTTCTCCCTCGGCACGGTGACGGTCTATTACCTCATCCAATCCGAGAGCCGAAATGACTCTTGTCACTTCTGAGCTCTGCCCGTCAAAGCCAAACGCAATATTCTCAAAAATTGTCCAGTCAAAAAGCAGGCAATCCTGCTGAACAACTGCAACGCCCTCCCTAATCGTTTGCAAATTGCTCGCAGACACTCTTTCACCGTTAATCAAGTAATCCCCGCTCGCGGGCAGCACCATGCAGGAGAGAAGATTGATTAGAGTCGATTTACCGACACCAGACGGTCCGACTATGAAAACCGTCTCTCCCGGTCTAATTTCGATATTCAGCCGAGAAAGCACCGACCTCCCATTGATCTCAACCTGAACATCAGATAGCTGAACCGTGTAAGGAACGACCTTTTCCTTGGGGATATCCGCCTTGATCGCTGGCGTTTCTATCGCAAATAGATCGGCTAGTAAGCGTGCCTCTCCCAATGAAGCATGAACATCGCGATAAACGCGGGCGAACGTTTCGACCGGCTGCAGCAATCGAATAATATAAGCATTGAGCAAAACTAGTTCACCAATGCTCAGCCCCCCTTCTCCAGCACTGACGGCTCCTCTCCAAAGCACACCTAGTACGACCGCGCCGAACACCAGTGCTTGCATGCACCCGTAGTAAACACGCTGCCTGAACGTGATCGCCCATGCTTTGTCATTGGTTTTCAACTTGTCGTTAAGCACACGTGAGAAAGCCGAGTGCATATTGGATTGCTGGACAAGTGCCGCATTTGAGACGCTATCCAGCGCAAAACTCCACGCCTCCACGCCACGTTCCATAGCTTCTTCTGTCGTGGCACGTATCTTTTCGGCGGATATATTCGCTATAGCCCCGTAAAAAATGAGAGCAAAGAACAAAATCACAGCAATCCAAAAGTCAATCATGAACGCTATCACTGAAGCAGCGATCACTAGTTCACAAAGCGTCGGAATCAGAAAAAAAGTCAGGTTCGAAGTGATGTCTCGGACGGTGTCCAAGCCGCGTTCGACAACTCTTCCGATCTCGTAGGTCGAATGGTCTTTGAGACGATAAAAAGGTAGCGAAACTGCATGTTCAAAAACCTGGGTGGTTAGCTGTCGCTGCAATCTCAAGTTCAAAGGGCCGAATGTCAGCCATTGGATTTGCTCCAAGATTCCGACGACCATGAAGCCCAGACCGAAAGCAATAACGTAGTTCACTCCCTTTCCGATGCTTTCTCCGCTTGCAATCTCGTCAACGCCTTTAGCAAAAAATATAGGGAAAATTGCAGACCCGATGGCAGTCGCAGCGACGGACAAGAGCACTAGGATCAGTAGATAGCGCTGCTTTCGGCTCCTTATCATGATTGATAGGATGGATTTATTGATTTTGGAAAAGCCCATCACCTCTCCTTTCTTGCGCTAGAGAGCGTTGAAACCTACCACACTTGGCGCCCGAACCGCCCAAACAAAAACCTCGCCTCAAAATTTCTTAATAGTTCGACCTAAATTTCGTGATTTTTAGGATATTGATTTATTAAAAATAAGCATAGGTTTCAGGTACTGAAATTTGGTGCACTCGTTTATTTTCTTCGTCCAATAGACTGACTTCCTTGCCACTCTCTGGGGTCATTTGAGATACGCTTGCAGGTCGCTTCCCCCCTAGCTCACCATGACCGACACCCTTCAAGACCTTAGCCAGCAACAACGCGAATTTGCCCGAGCCCGCCATTGGGAGCAGTTCCATTCGCCCAAGAACCTGGCGTCCGCGCTGATCGTGGAAGCGGGCGAACTGCTTGAACACTTCCAGTGGCTGACCGAAGAGCAAAGCCGCGCGCTGCCCCCAGAGAAACTCGAAGCCGTGGGCAGCGAGATCGCGGATGTGCTGCTTTACCTGATCCAACTCAGCAACGTGCTTGGCATCGACCCCGTGAAAGCCGCGCAGGCAAAGATTCCGCTGAACGCGCAGAAGTACCCCGCCGACCGCGCGCGGGGTAGCAGCAAGAAATACGATGAGCTTTAATCCTTCACGAGTGTGACGCCTGACTTGTGCCCCCCTCAGCGCATCCCTCCCGCCCCCAGGATTACCTCGCCCGTCACCCACCCCGCCTCGTCGGACGCCAGGAACGCGACGATCGACGCAATATCCTCAACCTTTCCGACGCGGCCCAGCGGCGTCTGGCCTACATTCCACGATTCAAAGTCCGAGCCCATCACGCCAGCTGCATGAGTACCTTCGGTTTCGATCAGGCCGGGGTTGACCGCGTTGACGCGGATGCCTCGGGGGCCGAGTTCGCGTGCGAGCACGCCGGTAATGGCGTCAATGGCTCCCTTGGTGCCGGTGTAGATGGCGCTCTCGGCGGGCAGCACGCTCGTCACGTTGGAACTGATGTTGATGATGCTGCCGCCCTGGCCCAGATGCCGCGCGGCGGCGCCGGCAACCAGCAGCGTACCCAGCACGTTGATATCGAACTGCTGTCGGTACAGGGCTTCGGTGGTGTCTTCGATCTTGGCGAACTGGTAGATGCCCGCGTTGTTCACCACGATGTCCAGCCGCCCGAAGTGCTCGATGGCCGACCCGACCAGCGCCTCGACGTCCGCCTGCTTGGTGACATCCGCTGCCACCGCCACCGCCGTCCCGCCAGCGGCTTCGATGTCGGCCACCACCTTGTCGGCACCGCTTCGGCTTGAAGCGTAATTGACGATGACCTCCGCGCCATCGGCCGCGAGCCGACGCGCGATGCCCGCGCCAATGCCCTTCGATGCGCCCGTTATCAGGGCGACTTTGTCTTTCAACTTGCTCATGTCTTGCGATTCCAGAATCGGCTGGGCCGGGATGGTCCAGCTCGGCGAAGCCGTCATGGTGATCGGAATAGAATTGTTTGCGAACTGCCATTTCTGTATATTTGCCGTTCAGTTTTGAACGGGAATCACAGCATGGAATGGAGCGACGTCCGGATCTTCCTGGCGGTGGCCCGTGGCCAATCCTTTGGCGAAGCCGCACGGCGCCTGGGCGTGAGCCATCCCACCGTGGGCCGCCGTATCAAGGCGCTGGAAGACGAAGCCGAACAACCCCTCTTTCGCAGAACGAAAGACGGGCTGGTGCTGACGGACGCGGGGGACGCCGTGATGGCGTTGGCGGAATCCATGGAGAATTCCGCGCTGTCTATGGAAAGACGGCTGGCGGGCAACCACGAACGCCTGGAAGGCATTTTGCGGATATCGTCGGCCGAGTGGTTTGCGGGCTATGTGCTGGCGCCTGTCCTGGCCGAACTGACCCGCCGCCATCCCGCCGTCGTGGCCGAGGTGATCGCCAGCTACCGGTTGCTTGATCTATCACGCCGAGAAGCCGACGTGGCCTTTCGTATCGTGCCCTTTACCGAACCAGACATCGTTCAACGCCGCCTGATGACGGTTTCGTACGGGCTATATGGTTCGGCAGACACCGCATCCGCCATGCAGCACGATCCGTCTTCAGTGGGACTGATTCTGATGAACACGGCACAGTCCCACTTTCCGGATGTCGCATGGCTGCTGGATAGGTTTCCGCAGTCTTCCCGCGTTTTCACCAGCACAAGCCGGGCTGTTCAAGCGCAAATGTGCGCACGCGGCATGGGTATCGCCGTGCTGCCCAGACCGCTTGGCGATGCCGTGCCTGGCTTGCAGCGCATCGACATGCCGGACAAGCCGCCAAGCAGGGATATATGGGTGGGCTACCACCACGATCTGCGGCATATGGATCGCTTGCGAGCGATGCTGGATATCGCGGATGCGCTGCTGTCGGATGCCGCAACTGACGTACAACGCGCGCAGCCTTAACAGAACGCTATCTTTCGGACCCAGACGTTCGACCGCGACCTGACCTCTGACAAGGAGCCGCACTTCCATCGCGGCAACTTCTGCAGCGTGATCCGTTGCTCACACTGGCACGGTTGAGCGAATTTACGTCGTTCTTCCGTTTGATCAACGGGCCGGGCTGGCATCGTCAAGCAAAGCCAGCGCGGGCCGAACCAAACCGCGCAGCAACTCCGGTTCCGGTCGCGAACGCGCCAGCACGCGCAGGCCCATCAGCAAGCCGAGCAGCATGCGCGCAAGATCCTCTGCCGGCTGCGTGGCGTTGATGGTGCCGGCCGCTTGCCCCGCCTGCACGCAGCGCAGGAAGAAGGCTTCCATATCCCGCAGCACAAGGGCCAGCGCCTGCTGGAACTCGGCATCGTGCGGAGACAGCTCCAGCGCCGAATTCACGATCATGCAACCCTTGCGCTGTTCGTCCGCCAGCGATAGTTCAATGATCTCGTCAAAGAACGCGCCGATGGCCTCGCGAGGCGTCAATTGCGACTCAAAGCGCCTGACCCGTTCGCAAAAGCCACGCTCGACGTAATGCGCAAGCGCCCGCTGGTACAAGCTGCGCTTGTCTCCAAAGGTGTTGTACAGGCTGGGGCCAACGATCCCCATCGCAGCGGTCAGGTCGCGAACCGACGTGGCTTCATAGCCGCGCGACCAGAAGCATTCGATGGCGGCGTCAAGCGCCGCCGCTTCGTCAAACTGCCTGGGGCGCGCCATGTGGGCTCCTAAGCGACTGCGTGGCGCAGCCAGCCGGTGAACGCAACGCCATCATAGTGCGCGGTGGTCCTTGACTGCGTCTTCCAGCGCCGGCTTGAGCGTCAGAAACCGCGCATCAACGGCGGCGGGATCCTGCCGGTTCAGCGCGATCATCTGCGCGCGTGTCTCGCCGCCTCGGATGACCTCGAAAGCGTCCGTCTCGATTCCCTGGACGATGGCCTCGGCCACCGCGGAAGCAGGCTCCCGCGAAAACCCCAGTTCCGGGCCGGCGCGGTTGGATTGCATCATGGGCGTATCGGTCCCGCCCGGATAGGCCGTCAACACATGGATGCCTTCGCCTTTAAGCTCGCGCCGAAGCGACTCGCCGAAATGCGCCAAGCCCGCTTTCACGGCTGCGTAGGTCGTGTAGAACGGCGCCCCCACCAGCGCGATGCCAGAGGTCACGTTCACCACCATGGCATCACCGCTGGCCCGCAAGGCCGGGATCGCGGCGCGGGTCAGCAAGATCGGCGCAAGCAGGTCCACGGTCACCATCTGCTCGATGTCGGCCTCTGCCGTACTTTCCAAACGGCCAGCGCGCACGCCGCCCGCGTTGTTGATCAGGATGTCGAGCCCGCCCAAGGCCGCAACGGCCTTGTCGAGCGTAGCGATGCGTCCTTCGGTTGTTCCTACGTCGGCGCAAACCCCCGTGGCTGAATCCAGACCGCGCAGCGCATCATCCAGCACGCTTTGCCGCCGCCCCGTGATGACCACCCTGGCGCCGCGCGCCGTCAGCGCATGGGCCAGCGCAAGGCCGATGCCGCTTGATCCGCCTGTGATCAGAGCCCGTTTGTTCTTCAGATCCATCTCAGGCTCCTTGTGACGACGCCGGGGGAAAGTTCGACGGGAACAACGCCCGCTTGGTTTCGTCGTCGTTGACCGTTTTCCACTGGTGGCTTTTGCTAAGCGCCCGGGCGGGCGCAACGGCTGGGCGCGCATCCACACTGGCGAACCAGCGCTTCAGTTCCGGAAACGGTGCCAGCGGGTCTTCGGCGCCCTTAAAGACACGGGAGGCCCGGTCCAGCCAGCCCCACGCCGAAATATCCGCGATGGTGAAGCTGTTGCCCACGATGAACTCGCGCCCCTTCATGTGCTCGTCCAGCACCTGGTAGTGCCGCTCGGCCTCGCGGCGGTAACGGTTGACGGCATAGTCCAGGCCATCGGGCGCTGCGAACTGAAAGTGCACCGCCTGGCCAGAGAACGGGCCCAGGCCCGATGCAATGAACAACAGCCATGACAGCAACTCCGGCCGATCCTCCGGCGTGCCTGTCAGTTTGCCGGTCTTGTCGGCCAGATAGATCAGGATGGCCGTCGAGTCGAACACGCGCGCTTCCTTGCCGCCAGGGCCGTCGGTATCAACGATGGCCGGCACCTTGCCGTTCGGATTGATGGCCCGAAAGTCTGGCGTGTGCTGCTGGCCTTTGCTGGTGTCGACCGGCACGGCTTCGTACTCCAGCCCGGTCTCTTCCAGGAAAAGCGCGATCTTTGCGGGGTTAGGCGTCGGATGAAAGTAAAAACGGATCATGGCGGGTTCCTCGCTACGGTGGTGGTCGATGGGACTGCGGCTTTGCGCTTGGGACGGGCGGCCAGAAGCACGCCGCCGACCACGGCAAGAAGGGCAACGCCCTCTTCCCACGACGGCAGCTCACCCAGGACGGGAATGGCGGTCAGCGCGGCAACCGCCGGGATCAAGGCGATGATGGCAGTGGCGGCCGACGGCCCCAGCAGCGCAACGGATCTGTTGAAGGACACGATGGCCACGCCGCTCATCAAGACGCCCTGATAGAACGCCTGCAAACCGATTTCGCCGGGCGACGCCAAGGCAAGGCGGCTGAGCCCGGCAAACAGGTAGACCGGCAGGAACAGCACGGCCGACCAGAAGCAAATCAACGCCGCTGCCTGCACCGGCGTCAACGCGCTGCGCCGAAACAGCAGCGTATAAACGGCCCACATCGCGGCGGCAGTGATCAGCGCCAAGATACCCACCGGGTTCGCAACACCGTGCGCAGAGGCTCCGCCCACGATCATGCAGATCAGCCCGATAACGATGGCCAGATAGCCGAGCGACCGCCCCCTGCCTGGTTTTTCTTTCAGGAAGACCCACGCAAACAGGCCAACGAAAACCGGCATCAATGTCGGCGCCACTGCCGCTGCCCGCCCGGCGGACGTGAGCTGCAAGCCCAGAGCGACCGCCAGCACGAAGGGCATGCCCCACAGGCAGGCATACAGCAGTCCTTCACTCCATTGCTTGGCAGACATGCGCCTGGAACCCCGCAGCAATACGGGAAAGAGAATGAGGGCGCCGATACCGAATCGCAGCGCGGTGACATCCCACAAGCGCAATTCGCGCGTCACGCTAAAGCGCGTCACGACGAACCAGCCGGCGAAGATCAGAACGCTAAGGGCCGCCCAGCAGAGACCTTGGAGGGTTTTGCGAGAGGGTTGCTGGGGGTGGGACGTGGCAGCGGGTCCGATGGCGGCATCCTGGATGGGGTCGGCAAGTTGCGTCATGCGGTGGCCTCCCCCGGGTGCAGGCTGGTTGACGAAGCACTTGCGTTGCAGGTGCCGTGCAATGTCTGGCGATTTTATATCGACTGCTATAAAATATGCCAGCATTGATTTTCCCAGCGCGCCGATGAACGGCTAATGCGATGCTGCCCCATCAACAAAAGCAGACAGATCACGATTGAAGCGCTGCGTCTCTTCGATAAAGGGCGAGTGCCCCGCTTCTGGGTAGAACTTGCCGATGGCATCGGCGTTCAAAGCCTTGGCCCGATTGAAGGACGGTTCGGCTTGAACCAACGCATCACGCGCACCGTAAATCAACAACAGCGGCTTGTGCATGGCCCCCAAGCCCTTCGGCGCATTCAGCGACATACCATGCACGGCGTTCTGCATGTTCTGTGACGCCATGGCCGCATTCGCCAGCAAACGCTGGAACGTCTGCGCGTCCGGCTGCGTGGCAAAGCACAGCGCCACGAACTCACGCTCGGCATCAAGATGCGTCTTGAGATCCGGCGATGCCATTCCGTTGTAAACCTGCGGATGCGACACGATTTGTTCCGATTTCAGCTCAATGACACCGCCCACGTACACAGCGCCTGCGATTTTCTCGTCACCATAGGCAGCGAGATAGTTCGTGGCCACAGCAGCGCCCAGCGACCATCCCACCAAGACAGGCTGCCGGGCTCCTGACCCAGCAATCACCGCTGCCAGATCATCCGCCCAACGCCCGCCATCACGGTAGGCATCGGCGCGCTCCGGTTGACCGGACATACCATGCCCGCGCATATCAAAGGTAATCAGCCGATAGCGCTGCAACTCAGGGCTGTTGATCTGCTTGTCCCAGCTCAGGTGGCTGCCAAGCAAGCCGTGAATGAAGATGATGGGCTGCCCGTTCGGGTCACCGGCTTCTTGCACCGCGATGCGCACCCCATCAGGCGCCGTCACGGTGTACGGTTCCACGGCAGCCTGCGCTAGCGCGGATGCAGCCATCAAGGCCACGGCGGCCAAGCCCTTGCGCCATGTGCTGAAGAGGTTGAAAGACATCATGTTGAAGCTCCTTCGAATGGAAAGAGCCCAGGCTAAAGCCTGACATTAGTGTCACAGTCAAGCGCGGATGATAAGGTTCGATCCATGAACGAGACTGAGTCCACCACCCTGCTGAGGATCGGCGCCTTGGCGCAAGCAACCGGCGTCAGCGTACGTTCGATTCGTCACTACGATCAGCACGGTCTGCTTGCATCAACGCGGGCTGAGAATGGCTACCGTGCCTTCGAGGCGGTGGCCGTCACACAGGTCAAACAGATCCAGCGTTTGATCGCCACCGGCTTCAGCTTGGAAGAAATCCGCAGCTTTCCGGATTGCATGTTGCTGATCGAAGGGGCGAAGGCATGCGCGGATATGACGGATGCGAAGCGTAAGCGGCTAGCGATACTGGAGAAACAGATTGAGGCGCTGGAAAAGCAGCGCCAGCAATTAAGGTCGATGTTGATTGAAGGCGGCGGGAAGGATTGAACCGCCGCGGATTTTGCGGAGGCCTGCACCTACCCAGTTCTTTCAGCTATTGCCTGGAACAATAAGCACGCCCAACCGCCCCGCAAGATCCAACAACGCGTCGTACGCCCCGACATCGTCCACCAAGCTGCGCGACTCACCATCCGGGCGCAGTGTTCCGTCGGCGATTCGATCCCCGAACAGGACCACGGCCCGAGCGGAGTCATCTTGTCGAGAAATCCAAGATAAGCCCTGCACCCGTGGATGCTTCTCATGAAGCTTTTTCCCCCATTGGCGGGTGGCCGGGTACTGGTCTTTTTCCGTATCGATAAGCTGCCTACGGTGCTGTCGAGGTGACCTTCCACCGACATCGACACCAAATCAGCAGGACGGCTACGGCGGTTAGCCATGTGCGACCTCCTGCACCTCATCGCGAGCGGCCTCGATCACCTGATCCGGCAAAGCAGCCAGCAAGTCCTGCGGCCGCTTACCTGATAGGAAGCTATTGGCGGACAGGAACCAATAGGCCATGCCCCAAGCATCCTTGTGCCCGTCAAATTCCTTAATGATCCCGGCCAGCGCTTTCAACGGACGGAAGCTGGCCTCCCGATCCAGACCATAGGCTGGGAAGTAGTCAACGCCGTTGTGATGAATGGCAAATATCTGCCCCTGCTTCTTCCACTTGTTTGGCTGCGCGCTAGGGTTGACGGTGCTCAGGCCTGCCAACTGGGCCACTTCGGCTGCTGTGAGCCAGTCTCCACTTTCAAGAACTGCCATGCGAGCCCGAGCCAGCATCATCGCTTCCTTGAGAAGCTGGGGCGACGCGGGCTTGCGGGGCACCAGGGCATCAACCAAGCGCTCGACAAGCTCCCGATCCTGCCGCTTAAGGAAAAGCTCAAGCATCGATTCCGCGACGCTGGACATGTTCTGGGCAACAGTCGAAAGCGAGGCGTTATCGACATGTTCGAATGCAAGCACCACCACCTGATTGGCGTGGGATTTTCGGAGGTAGTCCTGTGCTTGCTTCGGGGTACCCACAAGGGTGGAGACCCCAGGATGGTCTTGTACGACGCTCATGGCTGAGCTCCGTCAGAGTTATAACAATTACGCCACCATAACATATCTTCTATAACTTAAATGGCGAAGAAAACCTTCAGTTTCTGGCTGTCATAGTCGTATGAGAGAAAATCAAGGACACCGCTGCAGGGCACGCCAAACCGCTTGGCAAGCGGTTTGCATACCCCGGTGAAGTTCATTCATCGGCGTCTTGCGCGATGGCGGTCGGCGCATCGGCGCCCGGATGGCGGGCCAGTTCGATGAAGGCCCGCACGTAGTCAATGGCGCTGTCCGCCTCGCGCGCGCCAAGAAAGATCTGCTTGGCGATGCCGCGCGCGCCCAGCCGCACCGGCACCACGTCCATCCGGGCCGCGTATTCCTCGACCAGCCAGCGCGGCAGAGCGGCCACACCGCGTCCGCTAGCCACCATCTGCACCATGATGTCGGTGGTTTCGATGGCTTTATGGCGCTTGGGCGTGACGCCGGCCGGCAGCAGGAACTGGTTGTAGATGTCCAGCCGCTCGATGTCCACGGGGTAGCTGATCAACACTTCCTGCGTCAGCTGCTGCGGCTTCACGTACGCAGCCGTTGCCAGGGGGTGGCCCTTGGGCACGACCAGCACCTGCTCGTAGTCGAACACGGGCTCGAACTTCAGGCCTGGCTTGAACAGCGGGTCGGGCGTCACCAGCAGGTCGATCTCGTAGCCGAACAGCGCGCCGATCCCGCCGAACTGGAACTTCTGCTTGACGTCCACATCCACGTCGGGCCAGGCCGCCAGATACGGTGAAACCACCTTCAGCAACCACTGATAGCAAGGGTGGCATTCCATGCCGATGCGCAGCGCGCCGCGTTCGCCCTGCGCGAATTGGCCCAGGCGCTCTTCGGCCAGGTCTAGTTGCGGCAGCACGCGGTTCGCCACCGCCAGCAGGTATTGGCCGGCCTGCGTCAAGCGCAGGCTTCGACCTTCGCGCAGCCAGACGTCGGTGCCCAACTGCGCCTCCAGCTTCTTCATGCTGTGGCTCAAGGCCGACTGGGTCAGGTTCAACACGCCCGCGGCGGCCGTCAACGACCCTTGCTTTTCGACCTGCTGGACGATGCTGAGGTGGATGCGCTCAAGCATTCAGATGATTCCTGCTCATGGATTAGTGAATTAAAACCATTTTACTTCATCGGTACCCTCCTCTAGCATGCGGTTCCAGCTTGATGCTGCAACTGCACAAAGACAGATGCGGCGCCGGGTAGATCCATTCATGTGAAGCAAAGATGACACGTCCACTCCGTCTAGTCGCAGTTTCCGGCGGACTGCAACGCCCCTCCAAGTCAGCGGCCCTGGCAGAACACCTGCTGGATCTGATCGCCGACCATATTCCGTGCGAACAGCACCTGGTTGAACTGGGTGAGCTGGCCCCGCAACTGGCCGGCGCCGTCTGGCGCTCGCAATTGCCCGACACGGTGGAGCGCGAGCTTGGCGCGGTCGAACAAGCGGACATCCTGGTGGTGACAACCCCGGTCTATCGAGGCTCGTACACCGGGCTGTTCAAGCACTTCTTCGACTTCATTCATCAGGACGCCCTGATCGACAAGCCCGTCTTGTTGGCGGCCACCGGCGGCAGCGAACGCCATGCCCTGATGATCGACCACCAGTTGCGGCCGCTGTTCAGCTTCTTCCAGGCACGCACCTTGCCGCTGGGCGTCTACGCCACCGACAAGGATTTTGCCGACTACCGCGTGCAGGACATGGCCTTGATCGAACGGGCCCGACTGGCGGTACAGCGCGCGTTGCCCTTGATCGAATTGATGCGCCATCCACGCACCGCCGCCGTAGAAGAAGCGGTAGCAGCCTGACGCAAAGCCAATTCAACCGCCGCCCGCAGCGGCGATAACGTCCGTCGCCATGCAGCCGCCGGACTCCGTATTTCTTTCGCCAAAATCAGCACACGCCAACACCATGAGCAACGCCTTCACATTCAACATCAAGAGCATTCCTTTTGATGAAAATTACCAGCCCTCCGACAGCACGCGCATCACGACCAACTTCGCCAATCTGGCACGGGGCGCGAGTCGCCAGCAGAATCTGCGCAACACGCTGAAGATGATCGACCGGCGTTTCAATAGCCTGGCGCATTGGGACAACCCCAGGGGGGATCGCTACACGGTCGAACTCGACATCATCTCCGTTGAAATGAACATCGCCGCCAACGGCGGCAGTGATGCGTTTCCGCTGATTGAAATCTTGAAGACCAATATCGTTGACCGCCACAACAACGAACGCATCCAAGGGATCGTCGGGAACAACTTCTCTTCGTACGTGCGCGACTACGACTTCAGCGTGCTTTTGCAAGAGCACAACAAGAACAAATCCAGCTTTAGCTCGCCTGACGGTTTCGGCGACTTGCACGGCAAGCTGTTCAAGCACTTTGTCAGTTCCAGCGCTTACAAAGAGCAGTTCAGCAAGCCGCCTGTCATCTGCATCAGCGCCTCAAGCAGCAAGACGTACCTGCGCACGGAAAATCAGCACCCCATTCTGGGCATTGAATATCAGCAAAACGAATTCTCGCCGACGGACCAGTACTTCGAAAAAATGGGCTTGCAGGTCCGCTACTTCATGCCCCCGGGCAGCGCTGCACCGCTGGCCTTTTACTTTCAGGGCGACCTGCTTGGCCACTACACGAACCTTGAGCTGATCAGCATCATCAGCACGATGGAAACGTTCCAGAAAATCTACCGTCCCGAGATCTACAACGCCAATTCCGCCGCGGGGAAGGTCTATCAACCGAGCCTGAAGAATCAGGATTACTCGCTGACGCAGATTGTCTATGACCGCGATGAGCGCAGCCAGCTTGCCGTGAAGCAGGGAAAGTTCACGGAAGAGCACTTCATCAAACCCTACAAGCACGTGCTGGAAAGCTGGGCCGCCAACTACGCGCACTAATCATTCAAAAAACAGACGAGACCCTGATCATGAAAAAACTACTGCCCACCTCCACCGCCGGCAGCCTGCCCAAGCCTTCGTGGCTTGCACAGCCTGAAAAACTCTGGTCGCCCTGGAAACTGCAAGACGACGAGCTGATCGAGGGCAAACAAGACGCCTTGCGCCTGGCGCTGCAAGAACAACAGCACGCGGGCATTGATATCGTCAGCGACGGCGAGCAAACCCGTCAGCACTTTGTCACGACGTTCATCGAGCATCTGGACGGCGTCGATTTCGAAAAGCGCGAGACCGTCCGGATTCGTGATCGCTATGACGCGAGCGTGCCGACCGTCGTGGGCGCCGTCAGCCGTCAAAAGCCGGTGTTCGTTGAAGACGCCAAGTTCCTGCGTCAGCAAACCAAGCAACCCATCAAGTGGGCGCTGCCAGGCCCCATGACGATGATCGACACCCTGTACGACGCCCACTACAAGAGCCGCGAAAAGCTGGCATGGGAATTCGCCAAGATCCTGAACCAGGAAGCCCGCGAATTGGAAGCCGCAGGCGTGGACATCATCCAATTCGATGAGCCGGCATTCAACGTGTTCTTCGACGAAGTAAACGACTGGGGCATTGCCACCCTGGAGCGCGCCATCGAAGGCCTGAAGTGCGAAACCGCCGTGCACATCTGCTACGGCTACGGCATCAAGGCCAATACCGACTGGAAGAAGACGCTGGGGTCCGAGTGGCGTCAGTACGAGGAATCGTTCCCCAAGCTGCAGAAGTCCAATATCGACATCATCTCGCTGGAATGCCACAACTCGCACGTGCCGATCGATCTGCTCGAACTGGTTCGCGGCAAGAAGGTGATGGTCGGCGCCATTGACGTGGCAAGCGACAAGGTTGAAACGCCCGAAGAAGTGGCCAATACGCTGAGAAAGGCGCTGAAGTTTGTGGATGCCGACAAGCTGTATCCGTGCACGAACTGCGGCATGGCGCCGTTGTCGCGGGCTATTGCGAAGGGCAAGCTGCTAGCTTTGAGCGAAGGCGCGGAAATCGTTCGCAAGGAACTGTTGGGCTGATGCACCATGGAGTCAGACTGCAATTTTTCACCATGGAGTCAGACTGCATTTTTGCGCTGGCATCGGCGAAATTGCAGTCTGACTCCTTATTTCCGGACTCCTTATTTATCTACTGTTCCTTCAGCCCCAACGACTTGATCAAGGGGGCGAACAGTTTCTTCTCGTCCTGCACGCGCGCGGTGTAGTCGGCCACGCTCAGCGGTAGCGCCTCGGCGCCGGCGTCCAGGAACCGCGCCTTGATCTCCGGCCGTGCCAGCACCTTATTGATTTCGCCGTTCATGCGATTGACCACATCATCCCGGGTGCTGGCGGCGGCATATACGCCGAACAGGCTGTCCGCGAAAACGCCGTCAATGCCGGCCTCAGAAAAGGTTCGGATGTCGGGCGCTACAGCAGCCCGTTGCCGGCTCGCCACCGCCAGCACCTTCAGCTTGCCCGCTTGCACCATGGGAAAGACCGTGGCCGGTCCAAACGCAAAGTCGATCTGGCCCGCGGCCAGGTCTTGTATCGCCGGCGCCACGCCGCGATATGGCGCATGGGTGGCCTGCATGCCGGTAGCCTGCTTGAGCAGCTCGCCAGCCAGATGCGGCGTCGTGCCATTGCCGGCCGAACCGTAGTTGAGCGGATTGGGCTGCTTGCGCGCGTATTCGACGAACGCTTCAAGCGTATCGACGCCCAGCGAGGACCGGACGAACAAGAACAACTGGCTGTTGGCCAACAAGGCGACCGGCCGCAAGTCCCGCTGCGGATCGAACGGCATGCTGGTGAACATCAGCGGGTTGACCGATTCGGTCGTCGATGGATTGAGCAAGAAGGTATGGTTGTCTCCGCCATTGCGCGCGACTTCGGCGCCCGCAACGTTGCCGCCCGCGCCGCCCCGATTCTCCACGATAACGGTCTGCTTCAAGGCCTCGGCCAAATGCGGCTGCACCGTGCGCGTCAGCACGTCGACCAGCCCGCCAGGGGCCAACCCCACGACCAGACGCACCGGCTTGGTGGGCCAGGCCTGAGGCGCCGTTTGCGCCAGGCTGCCCGTCGCCCAGCCAGTCAGCGCCAGCATCATCACGGCCAGGCAATGTCTACGCAACAGCATCCGATTCTCCTTCTGGGCCGCCACCGCGCGATCCTGCGTACGGTGCGTCAGGTGCCGCACCCCGGTGAACCGCCTTGATGCCTCATCACGGCGCTGCCCTGCATCTGGCGCTTATTCTTCACAAAAGTTTAAGCATAAAGAATCCCGGATAACCCTAGTTTGCTGGGGAGGAGCGAGTGCTGCTTGGCCAGATTGCTTTGGTTCGGACAAAAAAAAGAGGCAATGCATCCCGCCTCAATCTACTAAAGAACTGGTGTTCGACGTCGATACATAAGATGTGCCCCCCCGTTTCCACTCACCAACGGCGCACTACCTTGCTTTTTTATATATATTCTGGGCCACGAGACAATTAAATCTTCCCCATCTTAGGAGAGACTGTGACATTGATCCCTGCAAGCGAATCCAAAGACCTGCACGAAGTCGCCAAGGAGTTAGTTCAACAATTGATCTCGAAGGAAAGGAAGCTTGCTGAGACTATCGAGTCGCTAGATCGCGATATTGATCACGTTAAATCCTTGACCCGCCTGAGCGAAGATCAGGAACGCTCGAAAGCACTTGCGAAGCACCTTGCTCAACTTACGCGCACAGAACAGCTGCGGACCGAAGTTCGCGAATCGGGCGGATTACTACGCAGACCATTCAAAACTATAAAATACTGGCAGGCGCACAAAGACGCCCGATCCGCCTACGCCAGCGCAGAGGCAGACTTTGATACACCGAACAAAAAGGCGGCGCGAGACGCACGTATTGCCGAACACAATCGTCAAGTTGAAGCCGAACAGAACCGAGCACAGGGATTGAAGCAACAAAGAGCACTGCGAGATGCAGCGCATTTGGCCATCGCGCAGTTCCGCACCACGGCGGCAGACGCGATGCGCGCCGCAGGCGGTAGAGGTTGGCTAGCCAAGGACTTTCCGCAGCAGTTCCGACAATTGGGCAGCTTCGTAGAGGGCAACGATATTGCTGGGGCGAACGAGTGTCTGGCGTCTCTGAAATTTCAACGCCGTCCGGTCGATTCTCTCTATGAAAATTGGAAACGCGAGGCCGAGACAGTGCGAATCAGGGCGTACGAACAGTACGCAGGCATGGCGGCCACGGGCTCCTACACCGAGATCGCTCGGCATTCCATTGAACTCGCTGCGCCTCTACTACGAAAGCAGGCACGTGACACTCTGAGCCGTTTCGAACACCCCGCAGATCAATGGCAGGCAATTTCTTCACTTCTTGCAGATCCCCGACGGTTTAAGACCGATGCCCTTTGGGCAATCTATTGGGCCATGTACCAGTGTGGCCAGTGGGTTGCCCAAGCGGCGTCCGAGTCCGACCCTCACGAGGATGTGTTCACCGGAAAAATGACGGCTCAAATAGATCGGTGGCTTGCGGGTTGGGCCACTAAGCGAATCCGAGAGTTCGGGTATCCGGAAGTTCGGTCATACCTAGGCACACTCGAGATCGCGAGCACTGTCGAGGAAACACGGCTCGGCGCGGACATCGGGCTAATTGTGGACTTGAATATCGGAGATGTCGCGTGTCGAAAAATCGCCTTATTGCAGGCTAAAAAGAGTCAAGACGGAGTATCAAACATAGGTAGCGACCGGAGACAGCTTTCGAAATTGTCTTGTCGGCAAAATGCAGGCTTCTACTTGTTCTATCACCAGTCGACTCATCCCGTGATGGCCCCGGCTCCTTCTGTATGCACTGCGCACGAATTGGCGGAGGAGGTGACGCAACTCGGGAAAGACATCGATGCCACCTACCTGCGTATGAACGTGCGTTCCATGGGCTGGGACTGGGCCAGCTTCATCAGTTTTGGGCTGTGCAATCCGAATTCGCACATAGGGCAATCATTCGATACAGTCGAAGAGGCATTCACTGCATTGGGCAATGGTGACGCCCGACATTTGCCTAAATACCTTCACGTCATCGCAATCACCGACGAACCTCGCGTTAAGGAATTGCGGACGAAACTTCATGAGCACTATATCGAGAGCGCCAAAGCCATGGCACACGCCAAGGAGAAGGAGCGCCATTTATCACGGGATAGCGATGGGCCGAGCCATAGCATGTGATCAGACGTAGTATCTACTTGCTCCACACTGACGGATCGAGGGCCCAGCCCTACAAACAAAAAGAGCGCCGAAGCGCTCTTTTCTCTTACCTCAACCCTTAAGCAGGATCACTCCCACTCAATCGTCGCAGGCGGCTTGCTCGACACGTCATAAACCACGCGATTAATCCCGCGCACTTCATTAATAATCCGCGAAGAAACCCGAGCCAGCAGCGGGTGCGGCAGCGGCGCCCAATCCGCGGTCATGAAGTCAAACGTCTGGACCGCACGCAAGGCAACCACGTACTCATAAGTCCGCCCGTCGCCCATCACGCCCACCGACTTCACCGGCAGGAACACGGCAAACGCTTGGGACGTCAGCTCATACCAGGTCAAGCCACTAGCCTCATCCTTGGTATTCCGCAATTCCTCAATAAAAATCGCATCCGCACGGCGCAGCAGTTCAGCATATTCATGCTTCACTTCGCCCAGAATCCGAACGCCCAGACCCGGACCGGGGAACGGGTGGCGATACACCATCTGCGGCGGCAAACCCAACGCAACGCCCAGTTCGCGGACTTCGTCCTTGAACAGTTCGCGCAGGGGCTCCAGCAGTTGCAGGTTCAGCGTGTCCGGCAGGCCGCCCACGTTGTGGTGCGACTTGATGGAGGTGGCCTTGCCCGTCTTGGCGCCGGCGGATTCGATGACGTCGGGGTAGATCGTGCCCTGGGCCAGCCACTTGGCGCTTTGCTGCTTGCCGGCTTGTTCCTGGAACACTTCGACGAATTCGCGGCCGATGATCTTGCGCTTGGCTTCGGGGTCGGCAACGCCAGACAGCTTGCCCATGAATTGGGCGGTGGCGTCGACGTGAATGATCTTCACGCCCATGTTTTCAGCGAAGGTCTGCATGACCTGCTTGCCTTCGTCCAGGCGCAACAGGCCGTGGTCGACGAACACGCAGGTGAGCTGGTCGCCGATGGCCTTGTGGATCAGCGCGGCGGCTACCGAGGAGTCCACTCCGCCGGACAGGCCCAGGATGACTTCGTCCGTGCCGACTTGCTCGCGGATGCGGGCAACGGCTTCGGCGACGTAGTCGGGCATGTTCCAGTCGCCCTGGCACTCACAGATCTCGTTCACGAAGCGGGCCAGCATGGCCTTGCCTTGGACGGTGTGCGTGACTTCGGGGTGGAATTGAACGGCGTAGAAACGGCGGTCTTCGTCGGCCATGCCGGCGATGGGGCACGACGGCGTGGAGGCCATCAGCTTGAAGCCCGGGGGCAGTTCGGTGACCTTGTCGCCGTGGCTCATCCAGACCTTCAGCATGCCGTGGCCTTCGGGCGTGGTGAAGTCGTCCAGGCCTTCCAGCAGCTTGGTGTGGCCATGGGCGCGCACTTCGGCGTAGCCGAATTCGCGGTGGTCGGAAAAGCTGACCACGCCGCCCAGTTGCTGCGCCATGGACTGCATGCCGTAGCAGATGCCCAGCACCGGCACGCCCAGTTCGAACACGGCGTGCGGCACGCGCATCGAGCCTTCTTCGTAGGCCGAGGCGTGGCTGCCGGACAGGATGATGCCTTTCAAGCCTTGCGCCATCTGCTCGCGCACGAAGGCGTCGTCGACGTCGCCGGGGTGCACTTCGGAATAGACGCCGGCTTCGCGAACGCGGCGGGCGATCAGTTGGGTGACTTGCGAACCGTAGTCAAGAATGAGGATGCGCTGGTGCATTGAGCTCTACCGATTAAATAAAACCGCACCGGCAGAACCGCGATTGTTAATGCGATTCTGCCGGTGCGTGATGCATGACATTGTAGTTGACTGTACGGATCAGTCGGCGCGGTAGTTGGGCGCTTCCTTGGTGATCTGCACGTCGTGTACGTGGGACTCGCGCACGCCGGCGGAGGTGATCTCCACGAATTCGGCCTTGGTGCGCATGTCGTCAATGGTGGCGGCGCCGCAGTAGCCCATCGAGGCGCGGATGCCACCCACCAATTGGTAAATGATGGCCAGCACGCTGCCCTTGTAGGGGACGCGGCCTTCGATGCCTTCGGGGACCAGCTTGTCGGCGTTGTTGGACGGGTCCTGGAAGTAGCGGTCGGCCGAGCCGTCCGTCATGGCGCCCAGGCTGCCCATGCCGCGGTACGACTTGTACGAACGGCCTTGGAACAACACGACTTCGCCCGGGGCTTCTTCCGTGCCGGCGAACATGCCACCCATCATGCACGAGAACGCGCCGGCGGCCAGCGCCTTGGCGACGTCGCCCGAGTAGCGGATGCCGCCGTCGGCAATCAGCGGAACGCCCGTGCCTTCCAGCGCCTTGGCGACTTCGGAAATGGCATGGATTTGCGGCACGCCCACACCGGCGACGATACGCGTGGTGCAGATGGAGCCGGGGCCGATACCGACCTTCACGCCGTCGGCACCGTGTTCGACCAGCGCGCGCGCGGCGGCGGCGGTGGCGATGTTGCCGCCGATGACTTCAACCTTGGGGTAGTTCTGCTTGACCCAGCGCACGCCTTCCAGCACGCCCTTGGAGTGGCCGTGCGCGGTGTCGACGATCAGGACGTCAACGCCGGCGGCAACCAGCTTTTCCACGCGCTCTTCGGTGCCTGCACCCACGCCAACCGCTGCGCCAACGCGCAACTGGCCTTGGCCGTCTTTGCTGGCCATCGGGTGTTCGGTGTTCTTGACGATGTCTTTGACGGTGGCCAGGCCACGCAGCTCAAAGCCGTCGTTCACGATCAGCACGCGCTCAAGGCGGTGCTTGTGCATCAGGGATTGCGCTTCGTCCAGCGTGGCGCCTTCCTTCATGGTGACCAGGCGTTCCTGCGGCGTCATGATGTTGCGCAGGGGCTGATCCAGGTTTTCTTCAAAACGCAGATCGCGGTTGGTCACGATGCCGACCAGCTTGCGGCCTTCAACCACCGGCAGGCCCGAAATGCCATGCTGGCGCTGCAACGCAATGGCGTCGCGCACTTTCATTTGGGGGGTGACGGTGACCGGATCGATCACGATGCCGAATTCGTGGCGCTTTACGCGAGCCACTTCACGGGCTTGGGCATCGGCGGACAAATTCTTGTGAATGATCCCGATGCCACCTTCTTGGGCCATGGCGATTGCCAGGCGAGCTTCGGTGACGGTGTCCATGGCGGCGGACACAAGCGGAATATTCAGGCTGATATTGCGGGTCAGGCGGGTGGCCAGGGAGGTGTCGCGCGGCAACACCTCGGAATACGCAGGCACCAACAACACATCGTCGAAGGTGAGCGCTTTTTGAACGAGACGCATGGGTAACTCCGGGCGCAAAGCAAGATTATACGCCGCCAGCAAGTTTTTTCTAGGGTCTACCCTAGGGTTGTACGGAAATTTTGCGAAGGCGGCGCCGCTCAACCGGCACCCACGGACGCCGGCAATCCGAGCCCGGCTTATAGCCCTGTTGCCGCCATTCAACAAGCTGGATATTTTTACCCGGATTATATTGACAGGCTATTTTTACCCGGATCATAATCCGCCTTGTGATTGATTTGAGATCAGACGAATCGGAACCGGACATCATGACGACCCACCCCACCCCGCGCTATACCGCCTTTGACGGCCACCGCATTCTTGCCGCCGGACCGCTTGCCGACGTGGCGCTGGCGGTGAAACGCGCCATGTCCACGAGCAGCAGCCAACCCCTGGTGTTCAACGACAACACCGGCCAGCAGACCGACCTGGACCTGCGCGGCGACGATGCCGCCATCATCGCGCGCCACGCGCCCCCAGTAGAAGCAGAAGCCGAAGCAAGCGAACCACCAGACGCGCAGCCGCGCGGACGTGGCCGTCCCAAGCTGGGCGTGGTGCCGCGCGAAGTGACGCTGTTGCCTCGGCATTGGGATTGGTTGGCCGCGCAGCCGGGCGGCGCATCGGTGGCACTGCGCAAGCTGGTGGAGCAAGCACGCCGCGACAACGACGCGCAAGACCTGCAACGCCAGCGCCAGGAAGCCACGTACCGCTTCATGTCCGCCATGGCGGGCAACCTGCCAGGCTTTGAAGAAGCGACCCGCGCGCTGTACGCGAATGACCGCGAGCGCTTTGCGCAATGCATCGTCGTCTGGCCTGAAGACGTGCGCGGCTACGCAATACGCCTGGCCGGGGACACGGAACCGGCGACGGCGCCGCAACCCTAGCGCATCGCCGATCCAGGAGCGCTTGTGCCTTTGCCAAGGACAGGCGCAAAGACAAGCCCGCGTTAAAGAACCATCAAGTTTCTGTACGATTCGGTTTAGCCCTTCTTGAACTGGATCACAGGCATGCCACAACTTGTACTGCTTCTGTTGGGAGTCCCCTATCTGCGCAAACGATGGAAGGGCCTGTTCGCGGCCGGGTTGTTTTTTCTGGTCGCGGGCGTCTTCGTTTTTATCGATGCGCTGGACAACGCGCTGTACTTCCCGCTGAACGCCTTCGCCGTCCTCTTCATCATTGAAGGGCTGGCCACGCTGATGATCGCGACGACCGGCGTGGGCGGGCAGCGTGTGCTGCGCTATGTGAAGGGGCTGTTCGTGCTGCTGGCCGGCAGCCTGATCCTGGCGGGCCACCATCACGGGCACTTTGCCTTGTCGATGATCTTCGGCGCCTTGTTCCTGACCGACGGCGTGTTGCAATGCCTGGCGGCGTACGTGGTGCGCTACGAGCGGTGGCGCTACGCCTTTGCCGGTGGCATCACTGAAATCATGCTGGCCATTTTCTTTTTCCAGCCCTACCCCACCAACTACGTCGGCACCGTGCCGTATTGCGTGGGGCTGTTCCTGGGCATCGCGGGTGTGAAGCTGCTGTGGTTGGCGCGTCGCGTCAAACACCTGGCGTCGAACCCGGCGTTTGCATCCAATGCGTCGCCGGACTTCTTGCCGTCGGAACCTGCATCCGCCTCCGCGCCCGCTTCCAATGCAAACGCTGCGCTGGCGCCCCGCCCCCCTGGCCCGACCGTATGGGACGGCCCGCCCGCCGACTCCGAGCCCGCGCTGACGGTGCATGTGTGGACCCCATCCGGCTCGGCCAAGGCCCAAACGCGCAACCTTCCCTTGGTGGACCGCTACATCGCCGCCGTGGACATCAACGGCGTAATCTCCACCGGACACGCCGCACTGGAATCACCCGAAGGCATCTACATCAGCCTTTACCCCCGCGACGAAATCGACCGGTCGCCCGATGAATTCGGCAACCTGCTGCGCGCCACCGCCGAAAACGACATCCCTGGCGTCTATCAACCCGACTACCCCACGGAATCCAAGGCATGGTGCCCGTCGACCGTGCGCGTGCGTTTCCGCAACTATGACGCGCAGAAGCTGGCCGACTTCTGGCAGGACTATCGGCAAAACAGCACCTACAACCTGACCCACCGCAACTGCTCCAGCTCGGTGGCGCGGGCGCTGGATGCCGCGTTGGACGGCGTGGTGGGCCGGCTGCATGGCAGCCAGGCCGGTGGTCGCGTGTTGCTGCGCCTGCTGTTGACGCCGGAATTGTGGGTAGCCTCGCAGATCCGCAAACGCGCCCTCACGATGGCCTGGACGCCCGGCCTGACGCTGGACTACGCCCGCGCCATGAGCATGCTGGCCGACCCGCGGCCCTTTGGCTGGTGGAAGATGTCGCAATTGGCGCTGCGTCGCATCGCCGCATTGCGTGCCAACTGGCGCCAGCAAGACCGCGACGCGCCGCTGCGCAGGCCACCCGTCTAAGCTCCGCTTGCGCCACCATCCAGAATTCAAGCTGTCGATGCGGGCCCCTGGGCACGCACCTTGCTACCCGCATCGTCACGCACGACATGCCGCCGCCGTTGCGCTTTAATGGACCCGTGCATGTCAACCAAGGACCATCATGTCCACGCCCAAGAACTTCCTGCTCTACGACGGAGACTGCCCCTTCTGCTCGAACTACGTGCGGATGCTGCAATTGCAAAAAGCAGTGGGCCGGATCGAACTGCTCAATATGCGCGACCATCCCGACCTGGCCGTGGCCTACAAGGCGCAGGGCTATGACCTGAACCAAGGCATGTTGCTGCATCTGGATGGCCAGGATTACTGGGGCGCCGACTGCATCAACCGGCTGGCGATGCTCAGCACCGGTAACGACCTGTTCAACAGCCTGAACGCCGCCGTGTTTCGCAACCGCTGCCTGTCGACGGCGCTGTACCCCTTCATGCGCACGGGCCGCAGCCTGGCGCTGACCCTGCTGGGCAAGCGGAAGATGCAGTTGTAGGCGTGGGAACGTGGCCGGCTAGCTGCGGCCCGCCGCCCCGTCCACGTCCGCCACCCGTTGCAAGAACGCGTCCAGCGCGGGGTTGTCGTGCTGGGCGTGCCAGGCAAGGTACATGTCGGCGTACAGATTACGTTGGCCGATCGGCCGGAATTCCACCCCTTCAAAGCGCAGTTCCCGCGCGGAATCCGGCACGATGCCCACGCCCAGCCCCGCGCGCACCAGCGCCAGCAGCGTATGGGTTTGCCCCGCGCGCTGCACGTAGTCGGGCTGCACATCGGCCAGCCCGAACGCCCCCACGATACGGTCATAGAAGTACTTGCCTTCGCGTGGCGAATACAGCACGAACGGCTGGCCCTGCAACAGACGCAGCGGCACGGTGTCGTGTTCGCACAGGGGCGAGCCGGCGGGCAGCGCCAGCACCAGGGGTTCGCGCTCGATCAGGCGGGACTCAATGCCGGCTTGCTGCGGCACGCTGCGCGCCAGGATGACGTCCAACTCGCGCGCCAACAGCAGCCGGTCCAGATCGGTGCTGACCGTCTCGCGCAGTTGGATTTCAACGCCCGCCAGCAGCTTGCGCGCCCGCATGATCATCGACGGCATCAGCCGGTAGGACGCCACCGCCGTAAAGCCCAGGGTGATGTGCCCGGCATCGCCCCCTGACGTGCGCCGCGCCGTGGCGGCCGCGCGCGCTGAAAACTCCAGCAGATGGCGCGCATCGCGCAGAAAACGCCGGCCCGCCGCGCTTAGCAGCACCTGACGGCTGTTGCGCTCGAAAAGCGTCACGCCCAGATCCTGTTCCAGCAGTTGAATCTGGCGCGACAGCGGCGGCTGCGTCATGCATAGCCGTTCAGCGGCGCGGCCGAAGTGCAGCTCTTCGGCCACCGCAATGAAACACTCCAACTGACGGAATTCCATCGATTCAATCCTTGAATTGATCAATGCTATTTATAGCTCGAACGGCTATCCATCGAAAGCCGTTTCTATACTCCGAAAAAATGGCCGCGCACCGGCCCGCAGGACCCAAAGGAGCATCACCGCAGCACGTTGATTTTTCGCGGCGCAAGCCGCTTGCCAACGCAAATTCACCCTAAAAAAGAGAAGAGACATGGAGACAACCCCCATCGCCCGCCCCCGCGTCCGGCTCATCGCCGCGGCGCTGGCCCTGGCCGCCACCGCCGCATTGCCTTTCAGCACGCAGGCCGCCGGGTACCCCGAGCGCCCCATCAACCTGATCGTGCCGTTTTCGCCGGGCGGGGGCACCGACATCTCGGCGCGCCTGTTGGCCGTAGCGCTCACCGAGAAGCTGGCGGCGTCGGTGGTGGTGGACAACCGCCCCGGCGCGGGCGGGCAGATAGCCGCGGATCTGGTGGCGCGCTCGCCGGCCGACGGCTACACGCTGCTGTTCGCCAATTCCGGCATGCTGGCGATCAACCCGTGGATCTACAAGCTGCATTCGGACCCGGCCACCGCGTTCGCGCCCGTGTCGCTGTTTTCGGATCTGCCCTTCGTACTGGTCGTGCCCACCACCCTGCCGGCCAAGAACGTGGCGGACCTGGTGACGCTGGCCAAAGCCGAACCGGGCAAGCACACCTTTGCCAGTTCCGGCACGGGCGGCGCGCCGCATTTGTCGGGTGAAATCTTCCAGCAGGCAACCGGCGTCGACCTGATGCATGTGCCCTACAAAGGCGGCGGCCCCGCCATGACCGACCTGATGGCCGGCCGGGTCGACATGCTGTTCGCGTCCGTGCTGGAAACCATGCCCTACGTCACCGCGGGCAAGCTGCGCGCGCTGGCGGTCACGGGCGACAGCCGCTCGCCCGCCATGCCCGATGTGCCCACGATTGATGAAGCCGGCGTGAAGAACGCGCAATCCGGCTCGTGGACCGCCGTGCTGGCGCCGGCCGGCACGCCTCCCGCCGTGATCGACAAGCTGTCACAAGCCATACGCGATGTTGCCAACGACCCGGCCATCAAGACCAAGCTGGAATCGCAAGGTGCCGTGGCCCACGGCTCGACCCCGCAGCAGTTGCAAGAGTTGGCCGCCAGCGAACGCGCGCGCTACGGGCAGATCATCAAGACTCGCAATATCCAAACCAATTGATAGCCACCCGGCCCGGCTTCCTCCGGGCCATTTCGATGAACCATCCCCATAAGCCGCACCCATGACCGATTCCCTGCCCTCCTCCGCCCCGCACCTGTTGATGGTCGGCCCTTTGCTGCCTGACCTGGTTGCGGACCTTGAATCGCGCTATCACGTGCATCGCTTGTGGGAAGCCGCCGACGCCGACGCGCTGCTGCGCGAACACGGAGCGAACATTCGCGGCATCGCTACCAGCGGGCGCTTTGGCGCCACGGCCGAGCTGATCAACGCGCTGCCGGCGCTGGAAGGCATTTTCAGTTTTGGCGTGGGCTACGACACCATCGACCTGACTGCCGCGAAGGCGCGCGGCGTGGTCGTCACCAACACGCCCGGCGTGCTGGACGCCTGCGTGGCCGACACCGCGCTGGCCTTGATGCTGGCCGCGCCGCGCCGTATCGCCCAAGCCGACCGCTTCGTGCGCGCCGGCCGCTGGCCCAATGAAGGCTTTCCGCTGGGCACCCGCATGAGCGGCAAGCGCTGCGGCATCGTGGGCCTGGGCAATATCGGCTTGCAGATCGCCCGCCGCGCCGCCGCCTTCGATATGGAAATCCTGTACACCAATCGCAAGCCGCGCGCCGATGCGCCGGCTGAATACCGCTACGTGGCGGACATCGAAACGCTGGCCGCGCAGTGCGACTTCCTGGTGCTGGCCGTGCCGGGCGGCGGCGCCACGCAGCACATGGTGAACGCGCGGGTGCTGGACGCGCTGGGTCCGCAGGGCTGGCTGATCAACATTGCGCGCGGCACGGTGGTTGACGAAGCCGCGCTGGTCAGCGCTTTGGAAAACAAGCGCATCGCGGGCGCGGGGCTGGATGTGTTCGAACACGAACCCGAGACCCCGGCCGCGCTGCACGCGATGGACAACGTGGTGCTGCTGCCGCACATCGCCAGCGGCACGCACGAAACCCGCCGCGCCATGGCCGATTTGATGGTGGCGAACCTGGACGGCTGGTTTCGGGATGAGAAAGTGCTGACGCGGGTGGTTTAAGGCGATGGTACGAAAGCGCCGGCGTCGCGGCGCTTGGGCCAAAGCGATAGGGCACAGCGCTTGGACTTGCCCTTACTCGCTGACCCACTGCAAGTCGGGTGACGGCGCGCCTTCCTGTTGGAAATGCAGCAGAGCCGCCTTCGCCATGTCCCGGTCCACGCATTGATACTGCTGGTAGCTGCCCGCCTGGCCCCCCACCACCACTTCCTGATCGTGGTCTTCCGAGCGCGAGGGGTCGATCAGCGTATAGATGCGCGCGTCGTCATCCAGTGTGATCGACACGACGAACGCGCCATCGCCGCCACCGATCGCCATGACGGTTTCGTCTTCCGTCACGAAGGCGATGGAACTGAATTGCGCGCCGTCCAGTTGGTCCAGCGCGGCCAAGTTATCGGCGTGACTTGGGTCGTCGCGCTCGCTGACCGCGACGCGTTCGCCCAGACGGCGTTCTTCAATAAGTTTTTTTATTTTCACAGCGTTCCAGCCCCCTTGATCATGGACGCGTGGCCACCCGCGTGACCAGCGCCGCTCTATTGCTGCCCCGTAAAAGACAAGGCGCTAAAAGAAGCAGTCTACCGGGATCGGGGCAAGCGGGTACGGGCTTCGGTTTATGCCAGAATTGCGCCATGAAATTGATCATTACCGCCGCCGTTCTGCTATTGGCCACCGTGGCATCCATCGTTTATCGGGTGAAGCAGCGCAGCCCCGACGACACCGGCCACCGTATCCGCAGCGATCTCGTCGCGGGCGGCTTGATGTTTGCGTTTATTGCGCCGGCCATTGGCGGCATCGCGGTCACGCTGGTGCTCAGCGCCGTTTCGCAGACCCCTAGAAACCTGATGATCATGGTTTTCGGCCTGCCCTGGTTTTATTTATTTGGCGTAATCCCCGCACTGCTGTGCGGCGTCGTGGCCGGCGCGCTGAGGCCCGTGCGGTCCACCTGGGCGGCGCTGGGCAAGATTGCGCTGGTCGGGCTGGTCTTTGGAATGGGTTCTTTCCTGCCGTTCTCCGGCCGCGATGCCGAAGTGCGCGACGTCCTCTTCCCGTTCTTCGTGGGTGGCCTGCCCGGGATGCTCAGCGGCTTTCTCTGCGCCTACTGGTTCTACGGCAAACCCGGCAGCGTGCGTCCGACAAGCGCAGACGCGTCCCAAGTGGCATGACGTGAAACGAAGCGCCCCGGCGTGGTCAACTGCAAGCCGCGCCTGAGCGTCAACCGCTATCAGCGCTCTTCCTGCCGTTCCTTCTCTTCGGCCGCCGCCACATCCTCCAGCTTCACCGTCTGCGTACAGCCATTGGCTGCCGCACATTGGCCGGGCTGTTGCGAGCTTTTCACGCACTCGGCAAAGGCCAGCGCGGCGTCCACCGTCGCGAAGTGGTACGAATGTCCATCCGTGAAAGCGACCTTTCCTTCGACTGAGCAATCCATGCCTGACTCCGTTAGCGACGCAATTCTTCGTCGGCATAGCCAAACGGCCAGCGGCGCTTGTTCGGTTCAGGGGTCGGCTTTTCGTTATTCATGATGGACTCCAATATTCGAATATAAGAATCCTATCTGCGTAGTTGTAACAGCGACGTAAGGGTTCGCAAACAAGCCCTTCATTGCTACGGTGTGCGCGCATGTCATGAATAAGTGATAGCACACGGCATTCGCCCACAAGGGCGATATTCCCATGACCGCATCCAGTGCTATCAATAAAGCGCCAAGGGTGAAACCGCCGTCCGTCGGCATAACAACATCCGGCCCGATACGGATTGGCAATCTGAGGGAGGGCTTTGTCATGGCCTCAGGCTCGCGACTGTCTGACGTAATTGTCAAACTGCCGGACCGGTCGACTGTGCGCATCGAACGTCGCCTGGTCATTATTCGAAGCGCCGACGCGGCGCCAGAACATCGTTATGTCTGCACGTTGGAATCAGGCGAGCAAGTAACCTGGCTGGGCGATGGCAAGTACCGGTTACCAGACGGCGCCGTCGCGGTGGCTGTGGCACACAAGCGTCCGTAGTTACGACGCGCGCCGCACCCTTGCGCTGCAATTCAATGATTTTCCTTTGCATGATTGACCGTGTACTTGGGGATGTCGACCGTCAGGTCCTGTTCGCCGACGATGGCCTGACAACTTAAGCGCGACTGCGGCTCGACGCCCCACGCGCGGTCCAGCAGGTCTTCTTCGCCCTCTTCCACGTCGTTAAGCGCATCAAAACCGCTGCGCACGATGCAGTGGCAGGTTGTGCAGGCACGGCTTTTTTCGCACGCATGTTCAATTTCTATGCCGTGATGCAGCAACGCATCACAGAGGGAAGTTCCCGCGGACACGTCCAGCACCGCGCCGGCGGGTGCAAGATCGGGATGGGGAAGAACGGTGATTTTTGGCATATCGGGCCCGCCTTATGTGTCGGTCTTGGAATATTCAAACCCAGACCCCGAGCCTAAAGATGTCCATGCTGGCAAGGTCAAGCGCCCGTCACCAAAAACAATTGTCAAGTCCACACCAGTTACCGCGTCAAAACACTGTTATCGCCCCACAATCAGTGCGCACGAATTCTCTGGACATCGTGTCCTTCAGGAGACCCTCATGTGCGATTGTGCTGCTTGCGTGACCCCCTCCCCCGACTCCACCCCACGCCGTCGCCTGCTGTTGGGCGCGGCAGGTCTTGCCGCGTTCGGCGCGACCGGCTGGGCGGAAACCGCCAATGCCGAAGTCCCGTCCAACGATATTGGCGGTGACGCCGCCTTGAAACGACTGCTGGCGGGCAATACCCGGTATGCGGCCAACAAACCCAACATGCGGGACTTTTCAGCGGGCCGGGCGGCTCGCGTCAAAACACAAAAGCCGATCGCCGCGATACTCAGTTGCTCTGATTCCCGGGTAGCGCCGGAATTGGCCTTCGACCAAAGCCCGGGCGATGTCTTCATCGTTCGGGTTGCGGGAAACTTCGTCAACGAAGATGGCCTGGCCAGCTTCGAATACGCCGCCAAGATTCTGAACGTGCCGTTGATCCTGGTGCTGGGCCACAACAACTGTGGCGCGGTGGACGCCACGATCAAAGTACTGAAAGAAAATGCCGAACTGCCCGGCCATCTGCCCGAGCTGGTCAATGCCATCAAGCCCGCCGTGGAACGTGCCGTCAAGGGCGAACCGAAAAACCTGCTGACAGCCGCCATCGCTGAAAACGTCCGCCAGGCCGTCCAGCGCTTGCAGACAGCTCAGCCGGTATTGCAAGGCATGGTGCAGGAAAAGAAGTTGATGGTGGCGGGCGGCGTGTACGACCTGGCCACGGGGAAGGTGACGTTGGTTTGATTGCGCAGGCTTGATCGCGCGATTTGATCCGTGCTGACACGGTCGCGGCCTTTCCTGGTGGAAGACCGCGACCGGATAGCGAAAGCGCGTGACCCCGCCTTCGCTCAGGCTTTGCCTGGTTGCTTACTGCTTTACCGCCAAGGGATGCTCAAAGAAGAACCGCAGCATTTCTCGCGTGGCATCCGGCCCGCTCAGGTCCGTGTACGACCCCTTGGGCGACCCGCCAGCCCAGGCGTGGCCCGCGCCGTGCACCTCCCAATATTCCGCAACCACCTTGCCCTGCGCGTCCGTGTACACCCGCTTGGTACTGTCACGCCCTTGGTTCGCCCCTGATACGCGCTGGCTTTGCACGCGCGCATCCGTCCCGGCGCTGGCGGCGACAACCGCGCCGGCATTGGCCGGGTGCACGGTGTTATCGCGGTCACCATGAAAAACAATGGTCGGCACCGGCGTGCTGGACGCCGCCCCCGGCCGTACCCCAATACCCTTCATGGCAGACAATGCCGACGGCAGATCCTTGGCCGCGCCCGCCGCCAGGCCGGAATGCACACCCGCCGCCGCATACAACTGCGGATAGGTATCGGCCAGAATCGCGGCCATCGCGCCGCCCGCGGACAGCCCCGCCACATAGACGCGCCGTGTATCGATGCCGTATTCGGCGATGACGTGGCGCGTCATGTCGGCCAAGATCGACGGCTCGCCTTTGCCGGCCTGCTGATGGTTGTGCTTGAACCAGTTCCAGCACTTTTGCGGGTTGGTTTCGCGCGGCTGCACCGGATACAGCACATAGAAACCCTGTTTTTGCGCGGCGTCGTTCATGGCGGTGCCCGCCGCGAAGTCGTCAGCGTCCTGCGTGCAACCGTGCAGCATGACGACCAGTGGCCTCGCTTGCCCGTTCACGCCTGGCGGCACATACAGCTTGTAGACGCGCTGACCGGCGCTATTGCGAAACGAACCCGCCGTGAAGAAATCACCCTTCGTGGCGGAGGACTCGCCGGGCGCACGATGGGTGGGTTGGGATGTCGGAGCGGCGTCCTCGTCCCGTGCCGGGGACGGCGCGGCGGCGGCGGCGGATGAGGCGCTTTGGGACGACGACGCGGAAGCATTGCGGGCCGAGTCCGCAGCTTTCGGCGACGACGCGGGCACCTCGCGCGCCTCGACGTCAATCACATCGGCCTCGTCATAGCGCGGCGCGGCGGATGCCGCCGTGGGCTGCACGCCCATCAAAGCGGCTTGAATGGCGGCGGTGGCCGCGGCCAGGTTGCCGGAACGGGTAAGCCGCGTGGCTTGGCTCATCAGTTGCTGAAATTCTGGGTGCATGGGGTGACCTTTGAAGCGGCAATAACGTGTCAGCGGATGCGCTGACTCAGGGCAGCCTTGACGGCGGGGCTGGCGTGCAAGGCCCCCAATACCGTCACGGATTCAATCGTGGCCAACGCCAACTCGGGCGTCACGTCCGGCGCAATGGTCGCCAGCCCCAGGATCCGGATCTGCAACATTTCACCGGCCGCTTGAACCGCGAGCAGATCGTCGACCGTGTAGTGCTGAATACCCAACACCAGTGTTTTCCGGCTGACCGCCTGCCGCACGGCATCGCCATGGGCGGCAAGCTGGTTGCGGATGGCGGTGCGGATCAGGTCGGTCCGGTTGGCGTAGAAGCCCTCTTGAACCAGAAGATCAATCTGGCCCAGGTCGACATAACCCAGGTTGATCGTGATCTTTTCGTCTGAGGGCTTGGGAGCGGAAGCGAGGCGTGGGGGACGTGGAGGCATGGAACAAAGCATAAAACCATCCAAGTGGATGGCCTATGGATGTTTCAACTTGATAGACCTTCGAACGCCAATCTGGGCGACGCGGATCTGTCCCTAAGTCCTTGAAATAACGAGAAGTTATGAAACCGCATAAGGAAATGCCCACATAGGGAATTTACTTATGCCTTTTAACTATTTGCAGCGCGCATACTTGCCGGGTCAGAATTCGCGCTGAGCATAAAGCACCCCAGATGGAACTTCGCCAACTCGAGGCCTTCGCGGCCGTCATGTCTACAGGTAGCGTCACCGCTGCCGGGCGCCTGCTTGGGCGTTCGCAGCCGGCCATCAGCCGCCTGTTGCAAGAGCTTGAAGCGGAAATCGGCTATGCCCTGTTCAACCGCAGCGGGCCGCGTGTGACCCCCACCGAACAAGGCTTTCTGCTGTATGACGACGTGGAACGCGCGCTGGCCGGCTTGCAACAGATTCGCAGCCGCGCCGAAGAAATCGCGCGCGGCCAGGCCAAGCCGCTGCTGCTGGCGGCAACGTCCGCGCTGGCTGCCGGCCTGGTGCCCGACGCCCTCAAACGCATCGAATCCCAAACCGGCGCCATGCGGGTGCAAGTGCGCAGCGCCTCGCCCGAACGGGTCGTGCACGCGGTGCTGACCGGCGCCGCGCAACTGGGCGCCACCAGCTTGCCACTGGAACATCGCGGCCTGACGGTGCATTGGATTGCGCAAGCGCCCTGCGTAGTGGCCTTACAGGACGACGATCCACTGGCCGCGCACGACGTGGTGCCGGTGGCCCTTCTGGCCGGCCGCCGCCTGATCACCATGGCCAACCCCTACCGCCTGCGTCGCCGCCTGGACGCCGCGCTTGCCCCCGACGGCAATGCGCCCGGCACCATCGAAACCAATTCGTCCGTCAACGCCCTGGCCGCCGTGCGCGCCGGCTTGGGTGTGTCGGTGCTGGAACCGATTACCGCTTACGGCGTCCCGATGCCGGGCGTGGCGATCCGGCCTATCGACCTGGACATCCCTTTCTTCTTTGGGGTCATCACCCCGCAGCCGCAACCGCAACCTCAACCGTTGACGCCCGCCTGCCAGGCTATGGCCGACGCACTGGCCGAAGCCGCCGCCGCGCTGCTGCCCGGCTTTGTGCTGCACGACGCCAGCGAGCATGCCGCGCTGCTGCACTCTGTCTACGGTGATGACGCCCCTGTTTTGGACTCCCCCACACTATGAATTTGCCCGTTGCCACCCCGCCGCAAGGCTTGGATGCGCTGGAAGCGCGTCTGCGGCAAGACCTGTCCTGGCTGGAAATTCCCGCCAAGAACTGGGTTGCGCCCCGTCTGGTTGACGGCCAACAGGTACTGGACGTTGTCGTCATCGGCGGCGGCATGGCCGGCTTGGCCGCCGCCGCGTCGTTGACGCATCTGGGCATCACCGCGCCCATCTTCGATCAAGCGCCCGAAGGCTACGAAGGCCCGTGGGCCACCACCGCCCGCATGGAAACGCTGCGGTCGCCCAAGCAACTGACCGGCCCTGCCCTGGGCTTGCCGGCGCTGACCTTCCGCGCCTGGTTCGAAGCGCAATTCGGCACGGCCGAATGGGACGCGCTGGACAAGATTCCGCGTTTGCAATGGATGGACTACCTGCGCTGGTATCGCCGCGTGCTGAACCTGGACGTGCGCAACAACCACCGCGTGCTGTCCGTGCAACCGCGCGCCGACCGCCTGGTGCAACTGGACATCGAATCCCCCGCCGGCCGCAGCACCGTGCTGGCCCGCCGCGTGGTGCTGGCCACCGGCCGCGACGGCCTGGGCGGCGCCTATGTGCCTGACTTTGCCAAGAAACTGCCGCGTGACCGTTGGGCGCATTCGTCCGACGTGATGGACTACGCCACGCTGGCCGGCAAGCGCGTCGGCGTCGTGGGCGCGGGCGCGTCCGCCATGGACAGCGCCGGCACCGCGCTGGAAGCCGGCGCCGCCAGCGTCGACCTGCTGATCCGCCGCAACGACATCCCGCGCGTGAACAAAGGCAAAGGCGCGGGCAACCCCGGCCTGACCCACGGCCACCTGACCCTGCCCGACGAATGGAAGTGGAAGATCCGCCACTACATCAACGCCGCCCAAGTGCCGCCCCCGCGCGGCAGCACCTTGCGCGTGTCGCGCTTCCCCAACGCCCGCTTCAACCTGGGCTGTGGCGTGGAAGACCTGGCCTTGGTCGGCGACGACATCCACGTCACCACGCCCAAGGGCGTGTTCGTGCTGGACTTCCTGATCTTCTCCACGGGCTTTCGTATCGACTGGACCGTGCGCCCGGAATTCGCCCCGCTGGCGCCTCACGTGCGCAACTGGGGCGACCGGTTCACCCCGCCCCCCGGCGAAGAAGACCAGGAACTGCATGACTCGCCCGACCTGGGCGCCGTCTTTGAATTGCAAGAAAAAGTGCCCGGCGCCTGCCCGGGTCTGGACCGCGTGCACTGCTTTTCGTACCCCGCCGCGTTGACCCAAGGCACGATCTCGGGCGACATCCCGGCCGTCAGCGACGGCGCCAAGCGCCTGGCGCAAGGCATCGCCGGCCTGTTCTACCGCGAAGACGTGGAAACGTACTACGCGAATATGGAAGCGTTTGCGGAACCGGAAGTGTTCGGCGATGAATGGACGCCGGCCCCGCCGCCCGCCCAGGCTGCGGCCTCGCAAGCGGAGACCGCGCAATGACTGGTTGGTTGATACGCCGTGTCGCGCAAGCGGCGGTGGTGGTGTTGCTGATGACGCTGATCGTCTTCGTGGGCCTGCACGCCATCGGCAACCCCGTGGACATCCTCATCGGCCAGGACGTAGACCAGGTCGACCGCGCCCGCATCATCGCGGAACTGGGCCTGGACAAACCGCTGTGGCAGCAATACCTGGCGTTCCTGAACGGCGCGCTGCACGGCAACCTGGGCAACAGCTTCGTCTACAACATTCCCGCGATTGAACTCGTCATCCAGCGCCTGCCCGCCACGCTGGAACTGGCGATCAGCGCCCTGGGCCTGGCCGTCATCATCGGCCTGCCGCTGGGCTTGATTGCCGGCCTGTACCCCGACAGCCGTTTTTCCAAAATGATCATGGCCGGCAGCATCGTCGGCTTCTCGCTGCCCACGTTCTGGGTCGCGCTGATGCTGATCATGACGTTCAGCGTGTCGCTGGGCTGGCTGCCCGCCAGCGGCCGCGGGCAGACGGTGGAATTCCTGGGTTTTCAGTGGTCGTGGCTCACCGCCGACGGCTGGCGCCATTTGATCTTGCCCGCGCTGAACCTGTCGCTGTTCAAGATTTCGCTTGTCATCCGCCTGACCCGCGCCGGCGTGCGCGACGTGATGCCGCTGGACTTTGTGAAGTTCGCGCGCGCCAAAGGCTTGTCGCCGTTTCGCGTGGTCTGTGTGCACGTGCTGCGCAACACGATGATCCCGCTGGTGACCGTGCTGGGCCTGGAGCTGGGTTCGACGATTGCGTTCGCCGTGATCACGGAAAGCATTTTCTCGTGGCCCGGCGCCGGCAAGCTGATCCTGGACAGCCTGAACGCGCTGGACCGCCCCGTGATCGTCGCCTACCTGATCGTGGTCGTGTGCCTGTTCGTCACCCTGAACCTGATCGTCGACATTCTTTATAAAGTGCTGGACCCCCGGGTACGGCTGGAGGGCTCGGCATGAGCACCACTGCAACCCCTGACAAGGTTCCCGCCCTGCGCCGCGAATCGCCCTGGCGCCGCAACCTGACCGAATTCCTGTCGTCCAAAACGGCGGTGTTCGGCCTGGCGGTGGCCACCCTGCTGATTCTGGCCGCCATCTTCGCGCCGTGGATCTCGCCGCAAAACCCGTATGACCTGCTGCAAATCGACGTGCTGGATTCCCGCATGCCGCCGGGGTCCATGAACGGCCTGGACACCTTCCACTACTGGCTGGGCACCGACGGCCAAGGCCGCGACTTGCTGTCCGGCATTCTGTACGGCCTGCGCATCAGCTTGATGGTGGGCGTGGGCTCGGCCGTTATCGCCGGCATCGTCGGCACGCTGCTGGGCCTGCTTGCCGCCTACGCGGGCGGCAAGGTTGATGCCTTCATCATGCGTTTGGTCGACTTGATCCTGTCGTTCCCGTCCATCCTGGTTGCCATGATGATCCTGGCCTTTCTGGGCAAGGGCGTGGGCAACGTGGTGCTGACGCTGGTGATTCTGGAATGGGCCTATTACGCCCGTACCGCGCGCGGCCAGGCCCTGGTGGAACGCCGCCGTGAATACGTGGAAGCCGCCCGCTGCCTGGACATTCCCAACTGGCGGATCATGTTGAAGCACATCCTGCCCAACTGCCTGCCGCCGCTGATTGTGATTGGCACCTTGCAGATTGCGCGCGCCATCACGCTGGAGGCCACCTTGAGCTTTCTGGGCCTGGGCGTGCCGGTGACCGAACCGTCGCTGGGCCTGCTGATTTCCAACGGCTTTCAATACATGCTGTCCGGCGAATACTGGATCAGCTTCTACCCCGGCATCGCGCTGCTGATCACCATCGTCGCCATCAACCTGGTGGGCGACCGCCTGCGCGACGTGCTGAACCCAAGGACTCACAAATGACCGACCGCACCGCTACCGGCGCGCCGGCCACGCTTGAAGTGCGCAACCTGCGCACGCACTTTCATACCCGCGCGGGCGTGCTGCCCGCCGTGGACGACGTGTCGTTCACGCTGGAGCGCGGCAAGATCCTGGGCCTGGTCGGAGAATCCGGCTCGGGCAAATCCGTGACGGGCTTCTCCATCATGGGCTTGGTTGACGCCCCCGGCCGCATCGTCGGCGGAGAAATCCTGTTCCAGGGCCGCGACCTGACCAAGCTGGCTCCGCGTGAACTGCGCAAGTTGCAAGGCAACCGCATCGCCATGATCTTCCAAGATCCGATGATGACGCTGAACCCCGTCTTGCGGGTGGACGTTCAGATGATCGAAACCGTGCGCGCGCATAACAAGATGAGCAAGGCACAAGCCCGCACGCTGGCCCGCGACACGCTGGGCATGATGGGCATTCCCAGCCCGGAAGAACGGCTGCTGGCCTATCCGCACCAACTGTCTGGCGGCATGCGCCAGCGCGTGGCCATTGCCATCGCGATGCTGCACCGCCCCGACCTGATCATTGCCGACGAACCCACCACCGCGCTGGACGTCACCATCCAGGCGCAGATTCTGTCTGAAGTGCAAAAGCTCGCGCAGCAGCACGGCACCAGCCTGATCTGGATTACGCATGATCTGTCGGTCGTGGCAGGCTTGGCCGATGACGTGGCCGTGATGTACGCCGGCCGCATCGTCGAACACGGCAAGGTCGACGACGTGCTTGACCGCCCGCAGCACCCCTACACCGTTGGCCTGATCGACAGCCTGCCCAGCAACAACCTGCGGGGCCAGCGCCTGCGCCAGATTCCCGGCATGACGCCCAACCTGCTGCACCTGCCCGCCGGCTGTGCGTTTTCCGCGCGCTGCTCGCGCGCCACCGCCGCCTGTGGCCAGCAACCCGGCATCACTCAAGCCCTGCCCGAACACGACGTGCGCTGCTTCCATCCGACTATCCAGATCCACAACGAGGTGACGGCATGACTGTATCCGCCGCCCCCACTCCGCTGATTGACCTTTCTCAAGTCAGCAAGCGCTTTGGCGAAAGAAAGGTCGGCGCAGCCGGCCGCGCCATGCAGCGCATGGGCCTGTCCAAGCCGCCCGCCATCACGCGCGCGGTCGACAACGTGGACCTGATCGTGAACCCCGGCGAAGTGGTCGGCCTGGTGGGCGAATCCGGCTGCGGTAAGTCCACGCTGGGCCGCATCGCCGCAGGCTTGTTGACGCCATCGGGCGGTGAAGTGCGCATCAACGGCGTGCGCCCGTCGGACATGACGTCGGCCGAAGCCCACGCCGCGCGCCTGACCGTGCAGATGATTTTCCAGGACCCCTACGCCAGCCTTAATCCGCGCCTGCGCGTGGACGAGATCGTGGGCGAAGCGGCCCGCATCCATGGCCTGGTCGGCAATGGCGACTTTGACGACTACGTCAGCGCCCAACTGGAACGCGCGGGGCTCGACCCTGCCCTGCGCCAACGCTATCCGCACCAATTCAGCGGCGGCCAGCGCCAGCGCATCGGCATCGCCCGCGCGCTAGCCGTGCAGCCGTCCATGCTGGTGTGCGACGAAGCCGTGGCCGCACTGGACGTGTCCATTCAAGCGCAAATCCTGAACCTGTTCATGGACCTGCGCGAAGAACTGAACCTGACGTATCTGTTCATCAGCCATGACCTGGGCGTGGTGGAACACCTGTCTGACCGCGTCGTCATCATGTACCTGGGCCGCGTCGTGGAAACGGCCACCGTGGACGAAGTGTTCCAGCGCCCCAACCACCCGTACACGCAAGCGCTGCTGGCGGAAATTCCCAGCCTGAAGTCGCGCCACAAGATCTTTACCGCGATCAAAGGCGAGATTCCCAGCCCGCTTAACCCGCCCGGCGGCTGCCATTTTCATCCGCGATGTCCGCATGCGATGCCGCGCTGCAAGACCGAAGTTCCCACGTTGAAGGGAATCGCCATCAACCATTTAAGCGCCTGTCATTTGAACGACATGGCCTGAACCTAATTGGCCGCGTTGTCCTTGATGCCTTTATTGGCCTGAATGACAACGCAGCCTTCGGAACACTTAATTCGTTCCCCCCCTACCAAGGACCCCGAACATGAAACGCTTGATTCTTTCGACCCTGACCGCCGCCATCCTCGGCGCCTCTGCCGTCGCGTCCGCCGACAACCTGACGATCGGCTTCGCCGACCCGCTGTCGTCCCTGGACCCGCAGTTGAACAACCACGCCGGCGACCGCTCGGTGGCCCTGCACTTCTGGGACTTGCTGATCGAGAACAAGTGGAACAAGCTTCAACCCGGCCTGGCCGTTAGCTGGAAACCGCTGGACCCCACCACCTGGGAATTCAAGCTGCGTGAAGGCGTCAAGTGGCAAGACGGCACGCCCTTCACCGCCGACGACCTGATCTATTCCTACACCCGCGCGCGCGCCGTTCCGGGCAGCGTGGCAACGTACGCCGGCTACCTGCGCACCATCGACACGATGACCGCCAAGGACCCGCTGACCCTTATCGTCAAGACCAAAGCGCCCAACCCCGACCTGCCGCTGAACCTGGCATCCGTGCACGTCGTCAGCAAGCACGTCGGTGAAAAGTCCACCACCGAAGACTACAACTCGGGCAAGGCCATGGTTGGCACCGGCCCGTACAAGTTCGTGTCCTACACCCCCGGCGACCGCGTCATCATGGAACGCAACGACGGCTACTGGGGCGACAAGGCCACCTGGGACAAGGTCAACTACCGCTACATCAACAACGCCGCCTCGCGCACCGCCGCGCTCTTGGCCGGTGACGTGGACGTGATCGACAAGGTGTCGGTGTCGGACCTGGCCAAGCTGCAAAAGGCCGCCAACATCTCGGTGTACCCGTACGACGGCCTGCGCGTCATGCTGCTGCAACCCAGCTTCAACCCCGCGCCCAACCAGTACATCACCGACAACAACGGCAAGCCGCTGGACAAGAACCCGCTGCTGGACCTGCGCGTGCGTCAAGCGCTGAACCTGGCCATCAACCGCAAGGCCATCGCCGACCGCATCCTGCAAGGCGCCGCCACCGAAGCCAACCAGTGGATGCCCAAGGGCACCTTCGGCTACAACCCCGACGTGAAAGACATCCCCAACGATGTCGCACAAGCCAAGAAGCTGCTGGCCGAAGCGGGCTTTCCCGACGGCTTCAAGCTGACCATGCACGTGCCCAACGACCGCTACCCGCAAGGCCCGGAAACCGCCCAAGCCGTGGCGCAGTTCTGGACCCGCGTCGGCGTCAAGACCCAAGTGGAAGTGGTGCCATGGGCCGTGTACTCGGGCCGCGCCAACAAGAACGAATTCGCCGTCAGCATGCTGGCGTGGGGTAACGGCACGGGTGAAGGCAGCTACGCGCTGGTCAACATCCTGGCGTCGGTCGACCCCAAGAAGGGCCTGGGCGCCTCCAACTGGGGCCACTACTCCAACCCCAAGGTGGACGCCGCGCTGGAACAGTCCACGTCGGAATTCGATGTGGCCAAGCGTGAAGCCATCCTGCACGACTCGGTCAAGCTGGTGTCGGACGACGTCGGCATCTTCCCGCTGTTCCACTACAAGAACATCTGGGCCACCAAGAAGGGCTTGAAGGTTACGCCGATGACCAGCGACCGCACGGCCGCCATGATGGTCACCAAAGAACCCGCCGCCGCGGCCGGTAAATAAGCCATGGCGCCGACCCTGACCATCACCCCCGCGGACGCCTTGATCGACGTGCCGCGCCAGATCCGGGTGGAACACGTTGCCCCCGGCCAAACGGTGCATATCACCGCGCGCACCCGCCGCAACGGCGTGCTGTGGCAAGCCCAGGCCGCCTACACGGCGGGCGAAGACGGCGCCGTCGACCTGACCCGCGACGCGCCTGTCTCGGGCGACTACACCGGTTTGTCGCCGATGGGCTTGATCTGGTCGCAAGCCCCCGTGGATTCGCCCAGCCGCGAACACTTCAACCACCCGGTGACCGATGCCTTGGTTACCGACGTGGTTGCGCGTGTGGCTGGGGTTGAAGCCGGCATGCAGGCACAAGCCACGTTCACGCAACGCTTGGCGCTGGACGGCGTCACCCGCCACGAGGTCCGCGAAGAAGGTCTGGTCGGCACGCTGTACCTGCCGGCCGGCAGCAAGCCCGGTTCGCACCCCGCCGTCATGATCCTGAACGGCTCGGGCGGCGGCATCAACGAACCGCGCGCGGCGCTGTACGCATCGCGCGGCTACGCCGCCTTTGCGCTGGCGTACTTCAAGGCACCCGGCCTGTCCGACTACATCTCGAACACCCCGCTGGAATACTTCCAGACCGGCCTGCGCTGGCTGCGCAAAAAGGTTCAACCCAAGCACGACTTTGTCGCCATCAGCGGCCAGTCGCGCGGCGGTGAACTGGTGCTGCTGCTGGGCGCAACCTTCCCCAAGGAAGTGTCCGCCGTCGTCGCCTACGTACCCGGCGCCGTCGTCCACAGCGGCCAGAACGCCTGCGACCCCAAGATCGGCCGCGAAGGCCCCACCTGGTTGCTGGGCGGCAAGCCCATCCCCCACGTCTGGGAGAACAACCGCACCGCCACCTGGGCCCCGTTTGACGAAGGCCCATCGCCGCATCGTCACGAGAAAGCCATCCTGACCGCACTGCAAGACCCCGACGCCGTCGCCCGCGCCCGCATTCGCGTGGAAGACATCGAAGGCCCGGTCATGTTGCTGTCCGGCACCGACGATGGATCATGGCCGTCCAGCCTGTATTCGAAGATGGTGCAGGACAAACTGGTCGAGGTGAAACACCCCTACCCCGTCGAATGGCTCGACTACGAAAACGGCGGCCACTCGATCCTGTTCCCGTACGTGCCCACCACCCAGCTCGTCTACGCTCACCCCGTGTCGGGCAAGATCAGCACCAGCGGCGGGAATCCAAAAGACAACGCACGCGCCGACCAGGAATCGTGGGAAGGCGTGAAGAAGTTTTTGGACGCGGCGGTGAAAGCGCGGGCGGCTTCGGCTGCCGCCCATTCCGCAAGCACTTCCGGCAACGCCGGCTGATCAGACACCAAGGAGAACATCCCCATGGCACAACAACCCATCGTCTATGACGCCGTCAATGATCTGGTCGACAAGCTCGTCGGCCTGACGCCCGGCAGCAAAACTTTTGAGGTCCGCCACCAACGCGAAAAAGTCGCCGCCGCCACGCAAGGCAGCTACGACGCCCTGTTCGACCCGGCACTGCCCGGCCTGTCGCTGGCCGAACGCCTGCTGGTCGCGCTGTACGCCACCCGCATCAGCCTGTCGCCGCTGCTGGCCTCGCACTACCGCGCCCGCCTGGCGGAAACGGACGCAGCCCCCGCCGACATCGCCGTCGCAGAATCCGGCAAGCCGTCAGACGCCTCCACCCCGCGCCTGGCTGCCGTGCTGGAATTCACGCGCAAGCTGATCGAAAACCCCGTCGAAGGCGACGAAGCCGCACTGAAGACCCTGCCCGCAGCCGGCGTCACCACGCCTGCGGTGGTCACCCTGTCGCAACTGATCGCCTTCCTGTCGTACCAGACCCGTCTGGTCGCAGGCTTGATCGCGATGAAAGACCTGGAAGGCCAAGCCCCCCGGGCCGCCGCCGTCCCGCCCGCGCCCTTCGAGCCCAACACCGCCGCCACCGAACCCGGCGCCGTCATCAAGGCCCACGGCTTCACCAACGAAGTGCTGGAGTGGAAGGCATGGCTCGACGTCGTCAACGTCGACACCGCCACCCCGGAACAAGTCGCCGTCCTGGAAGAAAGCCACCCCAAGGCCAAGGTCTCGGACTACTACCTGTTCCTGGTCCACCAACCGGAAATTCTGCGCCAGCGCTCCACCGCCTTCAACGCCATCATGTACGCCCCAGGCGGCCTGTCGCGCGCCGAACGCGAGCTGGGCTCCACGGTCGTCTCGCGTGTGAACGGCTGCGTGTACTGCGCATCCGTCCACGCGCAGCGCTTCGAACAACTGGCCAAGCGTAATGAAGTGATTGCGCAAGTGTTCGAAGACCCCTACACCGCCGGCACCACGGCGCGAGAACTGGCGATTGCCCAGTTCTCGATCCAGATCACCGAAGCCCAGGCCGACGTCAACGCCAACAGCATCCAGGCATTGAAGGATGCAGGCTTGAGCGAAGGCGAAGTGCTGGACCTGCTGCACTCGGACGCGATCTTCGCCTGGGCAAATCGTTTGATGCTGAACCTGGGCGAACCGGTTTTGGCCACCGTAGGCTAAGACCCGCTTTACCGCCGCCCTGTGGGCGCGCCAGCGTTTTCGTTAAACTGACGCTTTCCGCGCCACTACGCGCCCCGCCACTAGCGGGGCGCTTTGCCTTCCCCCATGTCAGAAAAAACCCACGACATCCGCCCCGGCCAGTCCGTCGAACTGCTAAAAGCCCTGCACATCCTGACCCGCGACGGCAAGATGAACCAGGACAGCCGCCGTAAATTGAAGCAGGTCTATCACCTGTTTCAGTTCATCGAGCCGTTGCTAAAGGACGTCCAACAAGAACGCGGCGCCGTCACGCTCGCGGATCACGGGGCTGGCAAGTCGTATCTGGGGTTCATTCTGTATGACTTGTTTTTCAAGGAACAGAAGGATGCCGTCGGGAATGGGTCCCATATTTATGGGATTGAGACTCGTGAGGAATTGGTGAAGTCGTCAGAAGAACTGGCGAAGCGGCTCGGGTTTGGCGGGATGTCGTTCTTGAATCTCTCTGTGGCGGAGTCGATCACGTCGGATAAGTTGCCGGCGACGATTGATGTGGTGACTGCGTTGCACGCTTGTAATACCGCGACCGATGACGCGATTCACTTTGCGTTGGAGAAGAAGGCGAAGTACATCGTGGTTGTGCCTTGCTGCCAGGCGGAGGTGGCGTCGGTGCTAAGGAAGAATAAAGGCAAGGCGCTGGCTGATCCGCTGGCAGAGATTTGGCGGCATCCGCTGCATACGCGGGAATTTGGAAGCCAGATTACGAATGTGCTGCGGTGCTTGCAGCTGGAAGCGCATGGGTATCAGGTTAGCGTGACGGAGCTGGTCGGATGGGAGCATTCGATGAAGAATGAGCTGATCGTGGCGCAGTATAAGAATCTGCCGACCCGGAAGCCTGCGGAGAGGTTGACTGAGATGTTGGAAAGGATTGGGTTGCAGGAGTTGAAGGATCGGTTTTTTGTGCCGGTGGCTGGGGCAGCCGTCGCTGAGTAGGTATTTGCTTGGCTGCTTTTGCATGAGCCAGAGATAAATTTAGCTGGTGGCGGGCCGCCGCTGGTCCTTCCCTGATCAGTAGTCTGCGATTGCGCTTGCCTTAGAGAAAGCGTGATCAATTTGGCACGGAACCGCATCGCGTCCGTCGCCTATCGGGGCATAGTCGCCCCGTGGTCCAAAGGATCGCCCGGGTTGACAGCCGGAAAGACAGAACACGTGGCCGCTGCAATGGCGGCCTCCTTTCTTTCATCGCGTCAATAACACCGGAGCGCCGATATGAGCGACCACCCTTTTACTTATGACCGTTGGGCCACCCCGGATGATCCGGAGTTTGGTGTTGTGCGGGTTGATGATTTGCGGAAGATTGAGCGGGCTTGCTTGGGGATTTGGGCTATTGCAAGGATTGTGGGGAATAGTGCGAATGAGCCTGAGGCTACTGGGGCAAGGCCGTTGGATGCTTGGGTGGTGTCGAATTTGATGGGGGGTGTGGAGAGTCTATGCGATCAGATTGCTGATGAAGTGGCACACATGATGGATGGAGAGCCGTTGGATCCTTTATTTGCAAAAGAAACGACTGCAACTCACTAGCATAGCCATCCGTGCAAGCGCCGGAGCCACTGCCGATAAGTCCGCCCAAGAATAAGGGTGCCCGAAACTTGCGCTTATCAAAGACGCCTGCAATCTTGATCCTCTAGATGGCCGCGGGATCGAGTTTTGTGAGCTCTGCAAGGAGTGAAAGCGGCCATGGAATTGCCGGTTCACTTACAACAACGATGAATGAAAGCGTGCGGCTGAATGCGAAACGCGAACGAGGGGATTACGTTCCGCGCCAGCCACGCTGGCAAAACACTTGCCTACCGGTCGCTCGCCCGCTCTTGGTATTTGGATAACTATCACCAGCGCTCTAAATTTCGCTGGGAACTTGCCGATAACAAGAATGTTGACGCACGGACGATTCCATAAGAACCGAATAGAAGTGCTTTCGACGACCCCAATCCGCAAATGACGAGGAAATTCTATGGATGCACAGCGCCTTATAAACGCGCTCAAGCGAAAACTGGCCGCTCAAAACACCCAGGAACTCGGAAAGCTATTGGGACTCAGTCAGGCAAACTTCCGCGACTGGGAGTCAAATGGGCTCACCGAGGAAAAATTGGCGCGTGCGATCGTAAAATCGATGCGTTTCAGCGAGCAGAGCGAGCGGATCAAGATAGCGGGAGAGGCAATTGCCAGTCTTCGAGGAAAACTTGATGTCGGTACGAATGGGCGATTCAGTCAAGAATTGGGAATTTCGGTTGGGACGGTAAACAACTGGCTAAAGTATGGGCTGACAGGCAGGAAACTTGCGGATGGACTTCTGAAGTCAAGACAGCGCGCGGTGAAGTCGGCGCATGAATGCGCAATTATGCCGGTCGTCGAGTATTTTCAACTATCCGCCCATCGAAGATCATCTAACGGAGTTGCCGAGCTGTTTCCAACGCGTGCTCCGGACAGCACTAAGGCGTTGCTTGGTCTCAAAAGCGTTCTCGAAAATAGTCATGGAATCTACGTGTTCTACGATTCCAGGGGGCGGGCGTTATATGTGGGCAAGGCGCAACGCCAGAGCCTGTGGAAGGAAATGAACCTAGCCTTTAACCGGGATCGTGACACGACCCAACGCGTATACCGTGTCCAGCATCCGGAACGCGGGGATTTCAAGACATCAGATGAATATGCTCGACAGGTTAAGCTTACGAGACGCCATTTGAGCCACCTCGCCACCTACTTTTCTGCCTACAAGGTGGACGATGCACTAATCAACGAATTAGAGGCCTTGCTCGTCCGTAGCTTCGCAAACGACCTTCTCAACGTTAAGATGGAACGCTTCGGGAAGTGAAAGGACGCCTTACTCCGCATGAAGACGCGGCGCTTCGATCAAATGAACGTTCATACTTAAGCAGAAAACGGAAGGCCATGGTCAGGACACGAGCAAACAAGATGGATGAGCCCAACCAAAGTGACGTACCAACTGGACTTTGCGTGCATTGGAGGTGGAGAGTGAAGGTGGAACTCACCGAGTTCAAGTGCTGAAACAAGAGACCAAAAAAACAACGGTCAGCAGGTTTGGGAAACATGCGGCAATGCCCTGGTACTCATGAAGCTTGATGGAAGGCTCGATTTTAGATCAACAGATAGAGATCCGAGTGCTGTGGGCTTAATTTTCCCCGCACGGGGACCGCAGCGTTCTGAGAATATTATGCAATTCTCCCCAATCCAAAAATTTTAAGGCTCCCGAGATAGGCCTTCGAAATCTAAGTATCAGCCTGCAATTTCCAGCTCACGATCGTATATTGGAGCCAGCCTTCTATTTGCGGTCACTCACCGCAAAATTAACGTTTTGACTATTTTAATAACCACTAGCACAGAACTGGTAGCGGCGAACCCGGCCCTCACATCATCAGGATCGCCACCAAAAAAAAGCACCTTCAGCCATAATAGATAAATTAATAAAATAAATATACTAATGACGAGCCATAAAGCAGGGAGTTACGAATGCGTATAGAGAGTTTTGAGATAGCGGGCTTCAAATCCGCAGGCCGCAATGCCAGAGTACTATTCTCCCCGGAGAGCGTTACTGTTATATACGGAGATAATGGCTGCGGAAAAACGACTTTTCTTAAAGCAATAAATTCGTTCTTAGCACAAGATGAAGCCGGACTAGCAAGTTTGGAAATTGATTCGATTATTTGCGTGGTCAGTGAAAATGACAACCGGCACACTGTTACAGTGGAGAAGCAAGATAACGGCTATGGGTGGAACGGCTTCGAATCGAGTCCGCTGGCATCTTCAACGTCTCTCTCGCTAGGAGTCGAGCGTGGTGTCAGCACCCAAGTAATGAAGATAGAACCAGAAGTGCTGGCCGATTTTTTTGCTCATTTCAAGTACGCCTCTTTGTTCACTGAGGAGAAACAGCTATCGGCTCACTCACACAGACGACGCTTGTTTGAAATGGCAACGGAACTTTCGCTATTTTTGCGACGCAGACAAGCAACCAGGCATCGAAATAGACGTCCAGAAATAGATGTCGATAAGGCCCATCTATATTTACAAAGTATAAAGATAGAAAATATTGAAGAACTATTGCTGCGACGCTACCGAGTAGCAAGATTTACGGCAACAAAGAAGATTCAAAGCGCACTATTCGACACTTTGGCGATCGCAGTTGACATTGAGAACAAACCTAGCCAACGCGGTAGTGAATCTAAGGAAGACTTTTCTTCTCGACTCCTAGAAAGTCGAGAGAGAATTAAAGAGGCTCTCGATGACGGCGAAGACAACAATTTCAAAAATAGCATTATTAGCATTCTTAATTCGATCGAACGCCAAGAAGAACTAAACAAAGTCCTTGAGCACTCCTTGCTCAGCCAGCTATTTAGGAACATGATCGACGAATTGGAAGTGGAAAAGCTGGTACTCAGCTCCATAAATATTCTCGTGGAGAGGTTTAACAAATATCTAATCGAGGACAAGAAACTCGTCGTTAACGGCACAGAAGTCTATATTGAGATTGACGGGAACAAACATTCATTAGACGACCTCTCAAGCGGAGAGCGACACATCCTGACTTTTCTTGTCCTAGTGCTATTTGAAGGCCAAAACCGACATTTCCTTATCATCGACGAGCCGGAAATATCTCTTAATATAAAATGGCAGCGGGAACTAATGTCTATTTTTTCCGAACTTTTGCCGAACACACAAATCATCGCGGCTTCACATTCACCCGCTTTAGCCAAGCGCAATCCCCAGTTCTTGTCGCAGTTGGCCGTGTGGAGGGCCAAATGACGGGCATGTTCTATGAAGTAGATGAAATACTTAACGAGTCAATTATGACCGGCGTGCCTTCCGTAATAGTCGAAGGCATAGACGACATTAACATCTACATAGATTTAGCGACACACTTGCCGTTTAACCTTGAAGTGTATGCAGTGGAGCACATTGAAGGGTTCGGCCAGGGCTGTGATCAAGTAATCAATGCGATTAATGCGTTAGAAGCTCTTCCAGAGACTGCCCTGGGAGTTCACGCGCATGTATTGGGCATCGTCGATAAAGATGTGCGCGATTTCAGAGGAGAGATTCCAGCATCCTCTTCATTATTAGTATTGAAATACTATTCGATCGAAAGTCACTTCATCTCAAAGTCGGTCATTGAGAACCTGCTCCGCCTATGTACCAAAGCATCTCGACCAATGATCACCGACGAGATCGTAGCTCAAATTATGTCGGAAATCGACCTTAAGCTTCTCGATCTTTACTACCACTCCCTGGAAGCACTTCGCAATGCTATTCAAAAAAATTATCCGGCTGCATTCGCATATTCCTATACACCGGGAAGACTCAAGGATCCGATAGCAAAAGAAATGATTAATAGCAAGAAGCATGAACTTGACCAATTTGCGAATAGCTTGAATCTGGGTCGAACCATCGACGCTGTAAAATCTATAGCGCGCGGAAAATGGCTGATCGATGTTTTTTCCGAAGAGCTAGTTGGCTGTATAAAACGGCTACAAGGTCTTTGCAAGGAAGAACGTATACGCAGTTGCTCATCGTGTGTAACCACGGCTTACGAAAAATGTCTTTATCGAATAAAAGAAGGGATTCAACCAAACACCGTCAGAAGCCTAGCATTAACACACGCGATTGGAGAAGAGTTTGATTACATAATCGAACGGATGTCGCAACTTCAACCCTCCCCCCCTTGTTAACTGTCATCGCTTTGGCGGAGTGCGCGCTGGAACACTGACAAAGAACCGACTGCGACGGAATTCAAACACGAGCCATATCGGATCGCATATTCATATACGAAATGTGGCCCGATAGTTCTGTTTTAGAAGCGTAAGGCTACAAACAAATAAACCGCTCATTATAAAATCGCAGTCTAAACCTATTTTTTTCAGCGGCCAAGGTGTTCAGAGCAGTTGGTATTAAGTAGATGTTCTCATGTAGCTAATACATTTAGACGATCGGAGGCCCTATCGCTCTAGTGATAAAATGCCGATCCATCTCAGTAAGGCTAAGCAGAGTGTTTGCTCGCACAGAAAGATATTCGATTGCGCTGTCTAAATTGGCATCGGCAGGAAGAGGGAAGTTGTCATGCAGCTTTTGGAGAGTTTGGATAGGAATCCCCATTTCCTCCAGACCAGCCCATGCCGCACCAAGATGGTAGTTCTCAAATAGGCTACGGACGTGGGCATAAGACACGGCACTTCCATCACTCCTGCGCTCAGCGACCTCAGTAGTAAGATCCTCTAGTAAGCTAAGCGCCTTGGGGACAGTGTAACTAAAAAGTCGATTTACTATTTTCAGCTCGTCGTTAATTTTAACTGACAACTGCTCGTCGCCTTCACATGAAACTACCGCTCGGTCAATCTGTTTCCTGAAATATTCTTCAAAACTGTTTGCGAAGAGATATGCCACGATCTTGGCATGCACGACATCTTTACTGCTCAAAAGGCCCAGATGCCGCAGCGTAGTCGACGAAACTTCATACAGAAAATTCGTGAAGACTACAGAGAATCCTGAGTTTGGAATAGAATTAAAAAGAAGAGAATTGAATTCGTTCACCGATAGCTGCGAAACGAAGTCAAATGCGTCTTTTATCATAGAAAATGAGAATGACGCATTTTTTCTAATCAAGTCTTCATCCACTGGTGAAGAAGATGTCTCTTCATCGAATCGGGCCTGAGAATAATCTGTCAAATGTTCGGGTTGCAACGCGGCCAACAGGCTAATCGGGGTATTTTCATCTTGGGTCCCGAGAGGAATTTCCACTTCGAACGGTTCATCACCCTTTGGAATTTCCTCCATACAGTAGACGTTACCAACATAGTGAACGCCCATGCGCCCCGCTCGCCCTCTGATGTTTCCATGCGTAAAGCGGTCCACTCCGAAGTTGCCTTGGCGGTTGTCGTAGATAATGACATTCTTCGCCACCGTGTTGACACCTTCAATTATTGTCGAAGTGCATATCAAGTATGGCAATTGTCCGTCATTGAACCTATCGATTGTGTATTGCTGTATCGCTCGCGGTAGCCCCCCAAAGTGTAATCCGATGCCGTTCACATACGCTTGAACGTAGTCCCATGCGGAGTGGTAGCAGCTCTTTAGCCAGTCTGAATATTGGTCACTCAGCCTTAAACCAATGCCGCGGCTGATCAGCAGCTTCGAAAGCTTTCCCGCCGCAGAAGCTGATCTGCAGTAAATAATGGTTGGTCCGGAAATCGATTGCAGTAGAGTGAGAAGCCTCTCGTTCTTTTTGTCAATATCGTTCGCCCTGATATTGAAGTGCTGAACGTTAAGCGCAACTGTATTATAGTCAGTCGGAACGAACGTGTAATTAATATTGACGCTAGACAGTCCAGTGATTCCACTGATGAACGGCCCGGTCATAAAGAACTGGCTTGATCCCTTTAGCAGCTTGCTTAACGCTGAGTTCAAAGCGTTTACTCTCTCGTCCTCGGCACTTAGTGAACCATCCTTTCGCTTAGTAAAAGCAAGCTTGTAAAACTCATCCAGGACAAAAAGATCTATGCCCTGCATGTCGTCGCGATCGTTCACCCGCTCCTGGGTCAGGACGTAAATTGCATGATCGGAAACCAGGGGTTGCGACCCGTGGTGAATGATTTGGAAGGCATGTCCAAAGCGTTCTCTGAGGCGACGGCGTGTCTCATCGACCAGTGCCACTGTGGGCAACACGATCACAACTTTTTTAAAGCGGTCAGACGCAAGCAGCGAATCAACAATCGCGCTCTTTCCCATGCTTGTAGGCGCACTAAGAATTACGTTTCGGCCGTGAATCAAAAGCTCATATATTTTGAACTGCATTGAGTGAAAAATGTACTCCTGCGAAAAGGGCGTTTGATACGCCTGCAGCAATAGCTCCTCACTCAGTGAGTGGTCTGTAAATTCTTTCCTCAGATAGGGATATAGACCCGCTTTTCGGACCAAATGGCGCAACAGTGGCAAGACAAGATTAAACTTCTCTTTTTGATCTAACGCTCTGATTACAAGCTCACGGCCATGACTTTTGGATTTAGGATTTGAGAGCAGCGAATCTGCCCATTTCAGGTATTGAAACGGTGAAAAATCGACTTTCCGAAGCATTAAGAGCGCAAGTTCGTAGATCTCACGCACAGTACTTCTCCAATTCGTCCTGCACCGAACTCAGTAGCGTATTGAGATTAGGAACCGGATAGAAGTAAACGTCGATATTTATCTGATCAAAATTGGTTTTATCTAGGTCTGCGGCGAAATGGGAAAGCAATTGGTTTGTCTGATCTATGAGAGCGCCTTCATGGCCACGGGTTTCCGGCTCTGTGAGGAGCGTGGAGTTGTAGCCGAAGAACAGGAGAAACCGGTAGCGTTTTGAATACTGGTCAAACGCCTTGGTGGTATCTAGAATCTCGTCGATATCATGTTTAAGAAGATACGAATCTTCTTTGATTTCAAGAATCCTGTCTCGCGTGGGATCAATATTTCCCGCAACATCTCGGTACAACATTTCGCGGAGATCTTCGAGACATGTTGAAAGATCGGTTCCGGCATACACATGGCTGAAGCCAATCCAAAGCTCGTTTTCCTTAGTGCCGCGCTGAACAATATGAACGTTATTTAGGATTCGCACACCGACTGGATGGTCAACATATAGCGCCGCCGGGATCGGCTGACTCAGGTGATTCGAACGGATAGCTGCGTGTAGAAGAAGGTTCCCGACGAACTCTTCCAACCCCTTCAGCGACGTTGATAGTCGCTCTTTAAGTCGTTGAAACTTCTGCTTAGTAGAGAGATTTGCTATATCGGCAATTTCCTGCGGGAGGAGAAGTACTTCCTCCACCCAGGTGCATAGACTTTCAGCAATGTACTTGTACCGGTAAGATTTAAGGCTGTAACTTTGATATAGGAGCTTTCCGCTGCGACACGTTCTTCCGGTCGGAAGCGTTATATGGCTTAACACTTCCAAAACGGGTCGCGTCTTCTTGACAGCATAGATCTTTGAATGTGCGTATGACTTCTTTTCGTAGAATAAAATCTCTTCTCTAAACCAGGCCAGGAGATTTTCTCGGTGATATGTTTTATCGTCTTCACAATAAATTCGACGAGAAAGCGCACTCTTTCTAGTCAGCGTGATCAAAATACTTCCCAGAATTGCTTCCGCTATCCGATCCGACGTCAATGGTACGCCTACTATCTCAAGCGCAGCATTACGAAGATTCTTCAAGGCCAGCAACTCGGCCTCTCGCAGCGACGGGATTACTTCCCACCACACTAGATCAACCCATTGGGCGACCGAATTGCCTTTCGGGGCAACGTAGTCTTTCAACTTGGCATTAAGGGCTTTAACCAGCGCATCCCGCCCTTCTTTTGAAGAACGGCTTGACCTATCAGTTCTCAGGTAGTCCAACGCTTTCGTGGGATTTTCCGCGGAGATAATTCTAAACCTATGTTCGCCAGTAACCTTCCCAACTTGTTTCATCTGTTTGTGAACGAGCGAGGTTTTCGCCCCATCAGTGTTGGCGCTGATAGCAGAGATAGTCCAACTCCTGTCTTCGGCGCCTTTGACTTGCACAAACTCGATAACGTCATTCCAGCCAACATCAATATCATCGACTACTTCACAGCGCACGAAGCGCATATGCTTGTCCATTAACATCTCTGTTGTAAGTAAGGCGGCTACATAATCCTGATAGACAAACCCGTATTTGGCCGCCACTCCTCCCGCATTGCTAGAGTCCATTCTTCTATTCCGAGCCACATTTATCGCAGTCTATTTCACTTGAAGCGAAGTGTCCATTCGTGAGAATTGTTTGAACATTTTTCCCAAGGTTTTCTGTGTATATATACAGTTATAGGAGGTTGCGCAGTCAGTTGGAAAGTGAGAACTTCAATAGACATGCTCAGCACTGGCAGCTGCGCGCGTTGTATGTCCATTGCTGTTCGGCTCTTGAACTTTCAGGGAGCTATAGGCCTGCACAAAAAAATCCGGGCCTGTCCGTATTTTTGTGGGCGAGGCGTTTTAAAAGTTGTTATCCCCGCACCGCAGTAAACCGTTCACCGAACAGGATAGCAAACTGGTTCATGGCGGCTTTCCAGTCGAAGGTCGCCCTGACGGACTTGGCCAGCACATTGCGTAGCGCCAGCCATAGGAGCTTGATGGCGGCCTCATCGTTGGGGAAGTGCCCCCGCGCCTTGATGATCTTGCGCAACTGCATGTTCAAACTTTCAATGGCGTTTGTGGTGTAAATCACGCGTCTGATGTCTGGCGGAAAGACGAAGAACGGCGTGACGTTCTCCCAGGCCCGCTGCCAGGCCTGGACGATCGTTGGGTACTTGATCCCCCAGGGTCCATCGGCGAACGTTTGCAGCGCCTGCTCGGCCGCTTGTTCGCTGGCGGCAGCGTAGATCGGACGCAGGGCAGCGGCCACTGCCTTGCGGTCTTTCCATCCCGCGTAATCCAGGCTGTTGCGGATCAGATGCACGATGCAGGTCTGTACCGTCGTGCGCGGGAAGGCTGCGCCAATAGCATCGGCCAGGCCCTTCAGGCCGTCGACGACCGCGATCAGGATGTCCTGGCAGCCACGGGTCTTCAGGTCATTGAAGACCTTGAGCCAGAACTTGGCCCCTTCGGTCTGCTCAACCCATAGGCCCAGCACGTCGCGCTGGCCGTCGGCCTGCACGCCCAGCGCCAGATACACCGCCTTGTTGCTGACCCCGCCGTCGTCACGGATCTTGACCCGCAACGCATCGAAGAACACCACCGGGTACATCGCCTCCAGTGGCCGGTTCTGCCAGGCGATGGTTTCGGTCATGACCTCGTCGGTGACCGAGCTGATGAAGTCAGGCGAGACCTCGGTGCCGTAGCTCTCGGCCAGGAACGCCTGGATCTCGCGCACGCTCATGCCCCGGGCGTACATGGCAATGATCCGGTCATCGAACCCGGTGAAGCGCCGCTCGTGCTTGGGGATCAGGATCGGCGCGAAGGAGCCGTCCCGGTCGCGCGGCAGTTCCACGCGCACCGGGCCATGCTCGGTCAGCACCGTCTTGCCACTGGCGCCGTTGCGCTCGTTGGCCTGGCCTTCGGGCTTGTCCTCGCCTGGCCGATATCCCAGATGCAAATTCATCTCTGCGGCCATCGTCCGCTCGATCACGGCCTTCTGGAACGACAGGAACAGGTCTTGAACCTCGCTGGGCGTCATCGGTCCCTTGACCAGATGATCCAGCAACTCGGCCGGCACTTCAGGCAGCGGCCCACGGGCCGCCGCCTGAGCAGCTGCTGTGCGTCTCTTCTTCATCGGCATATCCATGGTCTTTGGTCCTCATGATATGCCTCGCACACAAAATCACGGATAGGTCCAAAAATCCTGACAGTCCCAGCCGTGCTGTCAGGCGGAATTTCTTCATCTCCCCTCCACCCGCCCCCACCTCCCCGCAATCCCCCCCGCCGCCGCCTTCATCCTCTCCACCACCATCCCAAATCTCTCCACGCCCAACCTCTCCGCCATCGCCGTCACCGTAATCGCTCCCAAGGCCACCCCTCCCTCCGTCAACACCGGCACCGCCACCGCACTAGTCCCCGGCATCAGCCCGGCCGGCGCATGCGCAATCCCCTCCCTTCGCGCCACCTCAACCCGCGCAATCACATCCTCCACTCGCTCCCCCATCACCTCCAGCCTGGCCGCATTCCCTCGCACCAACTCCACACTCTCCTCCCTTCCCAAACTCGCCAACAACGCGACCCCCGACACGCCGACTCCCAGCGGCCGTCTAACCCCCACCTCAATCGACAGCACCTGTATCGGATGCCTGCCCGTCCGCCGTCCAATACATATCGAATCGTGCCCATGTCGAATACTCAAGAACACCGTATCCCCCACCTGATCCGCCAGCTCGCTCATATACGGGTCCGCCAGCGTCAACAGCGGAAACCGCCGCGTCCGAGCCAGTCCCAGCAAACTGATCTCCTGCCCGATCAAATACCTTCTCGTTTCTAAATCCTGTTCAACCGCGCCCTCTTGCACCAAGGTCTTCAGCAAGCGATGCACGGTCGGCCGGTTCAAACCAGACATCCGTTCCAAATCCACCAGCCTCACCCCCCGCTCTTGTCCGCACGCAATCAGCCGCAGCAGCGCTAAGGCCCTGCGTACCGTCTGCGCGCCGGATGCGCTTTTATCTTCTGATTCGCTCACGTGGCCGCCGGTTTGATAATGGATTTGGGCGTTTGCTGAATACCGCGCTTGGTGACGATGGGGCCTAGCGATGCGTAGTTGGGGCCGCCGATCCGGCAGATGGGGCGTAGTAATGCCGTATCGATCTTGCCGTCTTGCAGCAGGCCATCGCGTATATGGAACATCACGACTTCGCCCACGAAGAACTCGGCGCCGGTGTCGCCAAACGGGGTCACGCTATGAAAGCGGCATTCCAGGCTGATGGGCGCGGCGGCAAGTCTGGGGGTGTCGATAACGGCGCCGGGAAGCACGCTTAAGCCCAGCACGTCGACTTCGCTGACTTCGGGCGGGTGTTCTTGGGCGCTGTCGTGCAGGGGATCAAGCAGGGTTTCGTCGCCGACGTTGACGACGAAGTGGCGGTTGGCCAGGATGTTTTCGGCGGTGTCTTTGCGTTTGCCGGCTTTGCGGCCGATGTTCACGCCGATCATGGGGGGTTTGTTTGAGACGAAGGTGTAGCAGCTGAACGGCGCCAGGTTGACGCCGCCGTGGGCGTTGACGCTGCTGATCCAGGCGATGGGCCGTGGCACGACGATGCCGCTCATCAGGCGGTAGGTTTGTTCGGGGTTCAGGTCGCTGGCGGGAAAGTGCATGATGGGTGTGGCTCCGTAGTCCGGATATTGAACATTCAACAATGAATAAAACCGCGTGCGCAATAGGCGCCCAGGGTAATTCTCCGGTGAAACAAGGTCCCACCAGAAGTCGCCCGCAAAGCAACCTGCGAAAAGAGTCCAATATCCGGAACTTTTCTTGAAATTCGGATTGTTCAGCGGCGCGGGAATTTCTAGAGTGTCGTCAAACACAACAAACAAAACGTGATGACACGACCAGGAGACAAACCATGACTCGCAATACCCTTCGCGCCTGCGCCACGGTGGCGCTGACCGTACTGACTTCCATGGCGCATGCCGCGTGGCCCGAGAAACCCGTGAAGATCGTGGTGCCCTATCCGCCGGGCGGCAATGTGGATGTGGCGGCGCGGATGATTGCGCCCGGCTTGCAGGCGGCGTTTGGGCAGCCGTTTATTGTCGAGAACAAGCCGGGTGCGGGCGGCATGATTGCCGGCGAGCAGGTGGCGCGGTCCGAGCCCGATGGCTACACCTTGTTCATGGCGGCGAACGGGCCGCTGTTGTTCTCGCCGCTGATTTTCAAGCGGGATGCGTACAAGTGGGACCGGGACTTTGCGCCGATCAGTTCGGTGTCGTACACGCCGCTGGTGTTGCAGGTGAAGCCGAGCGTGCCGGCGAAGACGCTGGCGGAATTGCTGGCGTTGGCGAAGAAAGAGCCGGGCAAGCTGAACATGGCGTCTCCGGGTGCGGGGACCACGAATCATCTGGTCAGCGAGCTGTTGCAGTCGTTGACGGGCGCGCGCTGGACGACGGCGCAGTACAAGGGCAACGCGCCGGCCACGACCGATCTGTTGGGAGGGCAGGTGGACTTCAATTTCGATCAGATTTCGGTGGCGCTGCCGTATGTGAAGGAAGGCCGCTTGCGCGCGTTGGCGGTGACGACGGCTAAGCGCGTGCCGTCGATGCCGGACGTGCCGACGTTTGCGGAAGCGGGTGTGCAGGGCATGGAGGCGGCCACGTTTACCGGGCTGCTTGCGCCGAAGGGCACGCCGCCGGATGTGCTGAAACAGTTGAGCGAGGCGCTGACCAAGATTCTGGCGCAGCCGACGATTATCAAGCGATTTGATGACCTGGGTGCCGAGGCGCGTGGCAGTTCGCCCGAGGAATTTACGCGCTATCTGGCGGCGGAAGACGCGCGCTGGACGCCGATCATCAAGCGTGCGGGCATCACGGCGAACTAAGGCCGGAGCACAGCCGCCAGACCACAGCCTGACCTGACCCGCCAGCAGCCACGCCCTGACAACCGAACGCATCGCGGCCTTGCCTGGTCATGGCTGCGATGCCGCCCCAACCCCCTTCTTTCCACACGGAACCGCCATGAGCAGACGCAGCATTTACGCCGAAGGCTTCAGCCACAAGAACCCCATTCCGGCCGCGTGCCGGATTGGGCCGATGCTGTATTCGGGCAGCATCCAGGGCACCGACCCCGCCACGGGCGCGTATGGCGCGACGTTGGAACGCCAGTGCGAACTGATGTTCGACCACGTGCGGCGCATTGTGGAAGCGGGCGGCGGCACGCTGGATCACATCGCGAAGATGACGGTGTGGATGCGCGACCGCAGCCAGCGCGCGGCGCTGAATGCGGTGTGGTTGCAAGCGTTTCCGGATGCGGAGAACCGCCCGGCGCGGCACACGATGCAGGCCGATCTGGATGGCGACAAGCTGATCGAATGCGATTTTGTAGCCGTGATTGGGTGAGGGAGACAGATGATGACTCAAAGCCAAATGACTCAAAGCCAACCTTCGCAGAATCAGTCCGTGCAGAATCCAGCGGCGCAGACGCAAGCGCCGCAACATTCCCCTTCGCAGTACCAACCCTTCAATCCCCGCCCCACTGCGCCCGCTACCCGGCTGCCGGCTAAGGCCTGCGATAGCCAGTTTCACGTATTCGGCTCCGCAGACCGTTACCCCGTGCGCCCCGGCGCGGCGTACGAGATGCCCAGCGCCACCATCGAGACCGCGCTGGGCCTGCACCGCCTGCTGGGCATCGAGCGCGGCGTGATCGTGCAGGCTACGACCTATGGCGCGGACCATCAGGTGGTGCTGGACGGCCTGACCGCCGCCGGCCCGTCGTATCGCGGTTGCGCGAATGCGGTGGTGCTGGCCGAGCGTGACGACGCCTACATTCAGAAGCTGCACGATGCGGGCGTGCGCGGGGCGCGGTTCACGCGACAGGGATTGGGTATCAGCATGGCGCCGGCTGTGTTTGACCGCGCCATCGCTCGCATTCGTGAACTGGGTTGGTACGCCAAGTTTCAGCCAGAGCCCGACGGCATGATGGCGCAGGCGGCGCAGTTTGAACGGCTGGATATTCCGGTGCTGCTGGATCACATGGGGCGTGCCGATCCCACTACGGGCGCGGCAGATCCGACTCGGCAGTTGTTGGAGTCGTTGCTACGTCGCGGCAACTTCTGGGTGATGTTGTCGTTGACGGAAAAAATCTCACGCAGCGGCCCCCCTTGGGACGACGTGACGCCGCTTGCGCAAGCGCTGATCGCCGCTAACCCCGACCGCGTGGTGTGGGGCAGCGACTGGCCACACCCCGTCTCCACCAAACCCACGCCTGACGAGGGCCAGTTGGTGGACCAGTTGGCGCGCTATGCGGGCGACGCCGCGACGCTTAAGAAAATTCTGGTGGACAACCCCGCCCGCTTGTTTGGATTCGACGAATGAAACTGCTGACTTATAGGCATGAAGGCCGCACGCACTTTGGCGCGCTGCGTGGCCAGGACCAGATCGTGGCCTTGGATGGACATGGCCATGGTTATGACAGCCTGCGCGCTGCGCTGGAAGCCGATGCCCTGCCCGCGCTGGCCAAATTGGCCGACAAGCTTCCCGCCACGCACAAGCTAAATGAGGTGCGGCTGTTGCCGCCGATTCCTTCGCCAGAAAAAATCATCTGCGTGGGCGTGAACTACGGCAAGCGCAACGAGGAATATAAAGACGGCAGCGCGCCGCCCGCCTACCCCAGCGTGTTTCCGCGCTTTCCGGGTTCGTTCGTGGGTCATGGCGAACCCTTGCTGCGCCCCCCGGAATCCGAGCAACTGGATTACGAAGGCGAGATCGCCATCATCATCGGCAAGGCCGGCCGCCGCATCGCCACCGAGGACGCCTGGAGCCACGTCGCGGGCCTGACCTGCCTGAACGAAGGCACGGTGCGCGACTGGATCAAGCACGGCAAGTTCAACGTAACGCAGGGCAAGAACTTTGACGCCAGCGGGTCGATGGGGCCGTGGATGGTGACAGCCGATGAATTCGACCCCGCCGCGCCGTTGACGGTGACGACGCGCGTCAACGGCGAACTGCGGCAGCAAGACGCCACCGACAACCTGATGTTCCCGTTCGCGGAACTGATCCGCTACATCTCCATCTGGACCACGCTGCAACCCGGCGATGTGATCTCTACCGGCACGCCCATCGGCGCGGGCGTGCGCTTCACGCCGCCGCGCTTCTTGAAGCCGGGCGATGTGGTCGAGGTGGAAGTGGCCGGCATCGGCGTGTTGTCCAACCCCGTGGCCGACGAAGCCGCCGCGCATTGATCAGGAGCCTTCCATGCTTAACGACGAAGACCGCGCCCGCGCGGCCAGCCTGCTGCTTGAAGCCGAGCGCAGCGGCGTGCCCACCACGCAGCTGGACCAGGCGTTTCCCGGCATCGAGATTGCGGATGCGTACGCCATCCAGCAACGCAATATCGACCAGAAGATTGCCGACGGCGCCAAGCTGCGCGGCCACAAGATCGGCCTGACGTCCAAGGCCATGCAAAGCACCGTGGGTATCGATGAGCCGGACTACGGCCATTTGCTGGACACGATGTTCTATCAGGATGGGCAGACCATTCCCACCGACAAGCTGATCGTGCCGCGCGTGGAGGTGGAGCTGGCTTTCGTGCTGGGCAAGCCGCTGCAAGGCCCCGACGTGAGCCTGTTCGATGTGTTGGATGCCACGGATTACGTGGTGCCGGCGCTGGAACTGATTGACGGTCGCAGCAAGTACCCACGGCGCATCGTGGACAACATTGCCGACAACGCTGCGTGCGCCGGCATCGTGCTGGGCGGTCGCCCGGTGCGGCCGATGGATATTGATCTACGCTGGGTCGGCGCCCTGCTTCTTAAAAATGGTGTGATCGAAGAATCGGGCGTGTCGGCGGCGGTGCTGGGGCATCCGGCGTTGGGTATTGCGTGGCTGGCGAACAAGCTTGCCCAGCACGGCGCCGGGCTGGAAGCCGGGCACATCGTGCTGGCGGGATCTTTCACGCGCACCGTTGCGGTGAAGCGCGGCGATACGCTGCATGCCGATTACGGCAAGCTGGGCAGCATCTCGGTGCATTTCTCATAAGGCGGCGCGCATGGAACTCCCCATCAATACGTTTAAACGCGCGCTGCGCGAACAGCGCCATCAAACTGGGCTGTGGGTTACGCTTGGGGCTGCGAACAGCACGGAAATGGTGGCGGCCAGCGGCTTTGATTGGCTGCTGCTGGATACCGAGCACACGCCCGTGGTGCTGCCGACGGTAATGGCGCAGTTGCAGGCGGCAGGCGCGTACAGCAGCCATCCGGTGGTGCGGCCATCGTGGAATGACAAGGTGCAGATCAAGCAGTATCTGGATATTGGCGCGCAGACGTTGCTGCTGCCTTATGTGCAGAACGCGGATGAGGCGCAAAGCGCGGTGGCAGGCATGCGTTATGCGCCGCGTGGGACAAGGGGCGTCAGCGGAACGATGCGCGCAACGCGGTATGGACGCGTGGCGGACTATATGCGTCGGTGCGAAGAGGAACTGTGTTTGCTGGTGCAGGCAGAGACTGGCGAGGCGCTGGAGAATCTGGACGCCATGATTGCGGTGGATGGGGTCGATGGCGTGTTTATTGGGCCTGCGGATCTGGCTGCCAGTTTGGGGTATCCGGGCGAGCCTCAGCATCCGAAGGTGGTGGCCGAGGTGGAAAGCGCCATCAAGCGCATCCGCGCGGCGGGCAAGGCACCGGGGGTATTGACGGGGGATGAGACGTTGGCGCGGCGGTATATCGAGGCCGGGAGCTTGTTTACGGCGGTGGGCGTGGACGCGGCGATCTTGGTGCGGCATTGCGATCAGTTGGCGGCGCGGTTCGCACAGGTTTGACGGCTTTCGCTAGACGCTAGACGCGTGGCCGTCGCGGCTTATGCCACGGAAATAACGCCACGTTTGTTACTCCCGGACCTCGGCATGTGGTGCAACACTATCCGTAAGCACCCTTACACGGCGGGCTGTCATGCATCCCGCCGTTCATCCTGGCCAAGAAGGAATCACCACCGGAGGTAACACCGCCATGACCGCTGCCACTGAACCCACGGGCCGAATGCAGACGCCCCCCGTTGTCACCGCCGACGAATGGGAAGCCGCCCGCCAGCAGCTCCTGCTGAAAGAAAAAGCCCAAACCCGCGCCCGCGACGCCCTGGCCGCCGAGCGCCGACGCATGCCCTGGACGCCTGTCGACAAGGCATACACGTTCGACGGCCCGAACGGCAAGCTGACGCTGCGCGACCTGTTCGACAAGCGCCGCCAGCTCATCATCTATCGCGCCTTCTTCGAACCCGGCGTGTACGGCTGGCCCGAACACGCGTGCCGAGGCTGTTCCATGGTGGCCGATCAGGTCGCGCACCTGGCCCACTTGAATGCCCGCGACACCACGCTGGTCTTTGTTTCGCGCGCCCCGCAAGCCGACATCGCCCGCCTGAAGGCCAGCATGGGCTGGACGATGCCGTGGTTCACGATCACTGACAGCTTCGACGCGGATTTTAGTGTCGACGAATGGCATGGAACGAACGTGTTCTTTCGCGATGGCGACCGCATCTTCCGCACGTACTTTTTGAATAATCGTGGCGACGAGCAGATGGGCAGCACGTGGAACTACCTGGACATCACGCCGTTGGGCCGGCAGGAAGCGTGGGAGGATTCGCCTGAAGGGTATCCGCAGACGCCAGCGTACACCTGGTGGAACTGGCACGACAGTTATGTGCCAGGTGCGCCGCCAGATCAGGAGTGGGTCGAGGTGTCCGAGGCGGCAGACAAGGCGCTCATGGAGCAATGCTGCAACAAGGGTAAGCCAGCGCCGTAGCCGTACCGCGTTACTTGGGAAGGGCGTTCAGCGTCAAGCAGGGGACGCCCTTCACTTTTTATGCAGTCGGACAGCAACATTCCGATCGGCTTGTGCTAAAAAATGCAGTCTGGTTCCGAACCAGAATGTCGATGACGACAGTATCGAAACGATGTGGCGCGGTTAGGCTGACTCACGTAGGGATCTGGAGAAAATGAGCACCATGAACACCCTCGTGCCCGCCCGCAGCGCGTTGCTGGTCATGCATTATCAGACCGACATCATCAACCTGTTCCCCTCGGTCGCGCCCACCTTGCTAGCGAACACGCGCACGCTTTGCGACGCGGCACGGCGCCAAGGGATCAGGGTTTACTTCGCGCAGATTCGGTTCAGCCTCGGCTATCCCGAGGTCAGTCCGTTAAACAAAAACGGGCAAGGCATCAAACAACTTGGTCTGTTCACCGACGATCAGATTTCGCCGGAATTGGACCGGCAGCCTGATGAGCCGATCATCATCGCCCATCGCGCCAGCGTGTTTTTTGGTACCGACCTTGAATTGCGGCTTTCGGCCCAAGGCATCGATACGCTGCTGATGGTGGGCATTGCGTCCACCGGCGTCATGCTGTCGTCGATCGCGCATGCAAGCGATGCGGACTATCGATTATTTACCGTCAAAGACTGCTGCTACGACCCGGATGTGATCGTGCACGAGCACCTGTTTTCGACGGCGTTCGCGTCGCGCACCACCGTGCTGTCGCTTGCCGACGCGCTGGCATTGCTGGCGTAGCCGTAGCGCGCGGCGTCACTCGGGAAGGGCGTTCAGCGTGAACCGAGGGCGCCCTTTGCCCACTTGCACAACCGCTAACGTTATTTGTACGCTGCGCTTGAGCCAGTCTCTGAGAATCACGTCGGGATCTGCAATTGAAGCGCCTATCCTGCCTTTGATCAGCCCATCCTCGGTCTGAAATTCGAACGTTCTCGAGTTGGGAAGAATGCCCACAAACTCACCCGCAAAGGATTCGGACGCCTCCTGTATGTTCTCTTCGCCCAGCCGACTGGCGGAGTGTGTCAACTGGTCGAAGCCCTCATACCTGAATATCCTGCCTTTAAATTCCAGCCCACACCACGCGTGGTACTGAAACAAGACCGAGAGAAACTCAGAGATTTTCTTTACTGCACGAGGATGAATCGCATCAACAAACTCCGCCACATCATCATCACTGCCGGTCGCCGAGGCCTCTAGCAACGACTGCATCTTCTGCAGTGCATCCTCTGTTTTCTCGTGCTCGGGAAACAGACCCCCGGCAGGAAGTTCGAATTCGAATCCGAACGAACCTACCGCGGTGCCAGTGATCAAAAGTTGATTTTTATCGCGGTCAGGAATGGGCCCCATCAATTGAAGATTTTCGTTGAGCCCGGCCACCACAGCTGCAAAGGCATCGGCAAACGCGGTGGTTGCCTTTCCCCCAAAGTCCGCCGCAATTCCATGGCTCCCGATCGTGGGGCGTCCTCGAAAAGTAAGCTTCACGCGTGAAGGTTGTGGGGAGGCTAGCTCGCTCTTGAGCGCAGCACGAACCGTCTTCAAACGATTTTGAATCGAGATACGTTGGATTGCCGCTGACGCAGGAATATCCTCCAACATTCGTTCCAACTCTCGGATTTCGGAGGTGAGGAATTCATCACGATTAGTCATGGCTCGACTCCAAGCTCGCTCTTGGCTTGAGCTAGCACCTGAACAGCAACGACATCTTCGGACGGGTCCAATTCCACTTGAACAAAGCCCTTCCACATGCCGTCTCTTCTATGGGACCACATGCTGTACCAATAGGATACTGATTGAACCGATTCGGCTTGCAGCGGGCGGCCCAGAACTTCCCAATAGGCATCCACGTGATAGGTGTCTTTCACATACGCTTGATCGAAAAGACGTGGATTCCTAGCCACTAGTGCCTCTTGGTCCAGCCCATTCGGAAGATCCAAAAACGTCACAACATCAACGTCACGCGGGTCTCTTGCTTCAACAACCTCGACGTGTTCAGAAAAGCTGCCGTTCAGCCATTGAAATCCCGTGTCGATTCCAATTCTGTGAATCTCGGCGCGGAACTTCAGAAGCCCATCAAGAATGTTCAATCGAGCGCACGATATCCCCATCGCGTCGATCAGCGAATGAAGGGACGATTTATATGGCGAACGATCAGGATCGTGCCCATGAGCACCCGGGCGCACCGGCGGAAGAACGCCTTGAAGGTTCCATGCAGGAATCATAGATTTTGCCTCTGGGCCACATCAAAAGGTCAAATTGCTGTTCGATACGACCATCCATCATAGACCGTCGACACCCAAAATCACCCGCAATAACCGCCCATAAACACCGTGAAAGAGTCCTACTTTTAGCCTCACGCCCGACTTCGCCGACATCGCAACTGCCGTCTCGTCACCTCCCCGTTCAGCACATTACACGTACAAACTTCTTGCCAGTTATCTCGGCAATTGAACGCCAAGATGACCGCAGCGCTTCTCCCCATCGACCATCACAAATGCCGATGGCTACACACCATCGCCTGGCCGGTCAATTCGCCAATCAGCCTGGCGATGCCGCGCGCGCTTTCTTCATCCAGCCATTCCATGCGCACCATCCGAAATCCCATTGCCAGGCTATAGCGCCAGTCCAGTTCCAGGATGCGGTAGGCACAACCATTTGCCTCGCTATGCCATTGCGCAGCCGGGTCCTCATAGGCCGCGCCGATGAAATCCACGTGCGAATCAAACGGCGGTAGCGATTCCAAGGGCTCGTCGGAACCGGGCAGGCACGGTATGGACAGGTTTTCACCAACCGCGACGCTAGGGTTCGGGCCGTTGAACGCCAGCAGCATCAACGGAAAATTCCTGGGGTCCGCGTCATAGGCCTCCCGGGTCTCGGCGCTTAGGTAGGGGCGCGCGGCGGGGCCAAGGCAGTATTGCGGGCTATGCCAGTCGCTGCTTTCGTTATCGTTGTAAAGCGGGTCAGGGGTGATGCCATGCTGCGCCAGCAGGCGCAGCGTTTCTTCGATGGTTGCGTCGTGCCGAATCGGCAGGTCGGCGGGCAGATGGCCGGCCTGCACATAGCGCGCCAGCAAGTCGCCCGGTGTCCCCACGGGTTCCGGGTTTTGATAAGAGCCGTCGTTCAGGCCGGCCACGCCAAACCCCAGGTTGAAGATGGCGCGATACGGAACTTGCCGGCCGCGCGGCTCAAGCAGGTACCCGCCTTTCAGCAGTTGCGCTTCCAGGGTCTTCCAATCGGGCGGCGGCAGGTGAAAATCGCGTGGGCAAATGAATTGGTGGTGTTCAGACATGGGGGATGCGCTTAGCGAATTCCAGGGTTAACGGTTTGCAATTCGTGGGCAAACCGCGAAAGTCTAAATGAAAAATTCCAGGTGAACGAGAGCGTCCTGTCCGCCTAAACTTGCCGACATGAGTAAATCGTCATCCCCCTCGTCCGACCTCTTCGCCGCGCCTCGCAAGCGCTCCCCTGCCCGCGTGAATTCGCTGTCATGGATTTTGGAGCCGATGGAACGTGACGACGCCTACCAACGCCGCAAGATGTTCGGCTGCGATGCGGCGTATCTGGATGGCTTGCTGTACCTGGTTGTGGCCGACCGGGAAGCGCCCTGGGACGGGGTCATGGTGTGCACATCGCGCGAGCAGCATGCGGCGCTGATGGCGGACGTGCCGGGTCTGTTGGTGCATCCGGAGTTGGGTAAATGGCTGTACCTGCCGCAAACCGATGAAGCGTTTGAGTCCGGCGCCGCTACGTTGGTAAGACTGGCATTGGATCGGGACCCGCGCATGGGGGTGGCGCCCAAGCCGAAAGCATCGCGGCGCAAGTCGTGGCGTGCAGTTGATTGAGGCTGTGAGCGGGTTCTCTAATCGGGACTCTCTAATCGGGGTTTTCAGGCGGACCTAGGGGGTTTCAGGCGTTGACCGCTGCGCCGCAATGCCGGCAAACCCGCGCGTCGCGCAGAATACGCCCGGCGCAGTGCGAGCATTCGATATGGGTCGGCAATACCGGTTCACGTGCATGGGCTGACCGGTCGGCAATGGCATATAGAAACGCGCCGGCCAAGGGCGGGCTGATCAGGCAGGCCAGTATCGTCCAGCCGATGCGCTTGCGGCCCCGGCCGGCGGCCAAGCCGCCCACCACCAGGGCCAGGACGATCCAAAGAAGAATAAGCAGAAACATATCGCGATGGTAAACCGCGACTGCCTGCCGCGACGCGCTATTCGGGGTTTCAATCTCAATGATCCGGCTTGATCTCGCGCCCAGTTTTTTCCCAAAACCCCTTCAAAACGCCGCACCAACGCCATCAACAAGAGTAATCTGCAAATTCGCCTGCAACCAAAAAGGAAGCGCATATGAATAAGATCTCTTCTACATGGCGTAGGACCACGGTGGCGGTGACGCTGGGCGTGGCGAGTGTGATGTTCGCGGGTTGCACAACAACCACCCCCGCCGACAAGGCCACGTCGGCCGAGAAGCGGCAAGAGCTGAACGCCGCCGCCAACGCCACGCTGACCAAGCTGTACGAGGGCTCGCCGCAATCCAGGCAGTTGGTGGAACGCGCGCGCGGCGTACTGGTATTTCCAGACGTGCTTAGCGCCAGCTTCATCGTCGGCGCGCAACACGGCACCGGCGTGCTGCGGGTGAAAGGGCAAGACACGGGCTACTACAGCATCAGTGGCGGGTCGATCGGCTTTCAAGCCGGCGCCCAATCCAAGGCCATGGTGCTGTTGTTCATGACGGATGACGCCCTTGCCAAGTTCCGCGCCAGCAGCGGTTGGACCATCGGCGCCGACGCCTCCGTGGCCGTGGCCAATGTGGGCGCCAATGGCACCATTGATTCCAACACCGCCCAGCAGCCTATCGTGGGCTTCGTGCTGAACAACGGCGGCTTGATGGCCGGCGTGTCGGTGGACGGCAACAAGATCTCGCCGACAACGCTGTAACTCTCTGCCCCTCGGGGCCGGCCGCTGCTTCGCAGCACTGGCCGGTCCCCACATCCTGACTGCGGTGCGGCGCTGCCGCCCGCGGTCAGGACAACATAGGCGCCATATCAGGGTCGCCTTTTTTCATGGCGTGGCGATACGCATCGCGCGTGCCGATGCGCTGTAGATACCCCAGGATGTTCGGATACGGCGACAAGTCGTAGGGATAGAACAGGCGCATCGTCGTCAACGAGAACACAGCGATGATGTCGGCGGCGGTCAAGACATTGCCGGCCAGGTAATCGGTCTTGCCCAACTGTTTGTCGACCAACGCCAAGGCCTGCTGGCGCCGCGCGTCGGCGAACTGCACGGCGGGCTTGTCGGCGGGAACCTCGGCGCGGGCCAGCACCATGCAGCGCATCAGGCTGGGTTGCAGCGAGCCGTTGGCGAAGTGGAACCAATACAGGTAGTTGGCATAGTCCGGGCTGGTGGGCGGCACCGTCAGGCGGCCGTCGCCGTGGCGGGTCAACAGGTATTCCACGATGGCGGTGGATTCGGCCAGCACCACGTCGCCGTCGGTGATGATGGGCGCGGTGCCCAGCGGGTGCAGCGCCTTGTATTCAGGCGGGGCCAGCCGCGTGACGGGGTCGCGGTCATAAACCTTCAGGTTGTACGGGATGGCGAGTTCCTCGCACAGCCACACGATGCGTTCGGATTGCGATTTTCCCAGATGATGCACGGTCAGCATGAGCTTCCTTTATAGGTGCGCAGGCGTGGGTACGCCTGCGCGTCGACCCTGCCACTCTACGCCGCTTTGCCGCGTCGAACAGCCCAGCGTATTCAGTCAGACACCGCCCTTTACGGATAGATACATAACGCCGGTAATCAGCAATTACCAAATGCAATCCGCGTGCTAATTTAAGCGCCCGTGGCCGCCCATGCCCGTGGCGGACGTTCTTAGCCAACCATTCATGACCATGCAAAACACGCCTGATCGCGACTTGAACACCGCACTGCACAGTACCCAAAGCACACGCACGCGGCTTTCCCGGATTCTTCCCCTGGCGTTCGGGCTGGCGTTGGCCGCGGCTTCGCCAATGCAGGCGGCGCACGCTGAAACCATCCGCGCCCACGGGCCCGCGCAGCAAGCGGCTCCGCAAGCCGCCCCGCAGCAAGCAACCCCGCAAGCGGGCTCGACGGGCCTGGCGCCGGTCACCAAGACCGAAATCAAAAGCCAGACCGCCTACGAACGCCTGTTGAACAACAGCGGCGTCAGCGTGCAGTGGCTGTGGTCGGCCGAACGTGGCCACCTGAATGCGAAGGACGTGAACGACGTCGTACGCATCGATGGCACGCAGGCCAATTTTGAAGGCACGCTGAAAATCAACGGTGAAATCGTGTCGATCGACAAAGACCGCTTCACCTTTCGCGGCACGATCCTGATTCTTGACGCCCCCGACAAAGGCCGCCGCTGCGAACGCACGGGCGACTACGAATTTCGGGCCACCGGCAAGCGCAAGTACTGGCGCCTGCAGCAAATGGAAAGCTGCGACCGCCTGACGGATTACGTGGACATTTTTTATTGATTGGGGATGCGGCTTATCCCTTCAGGGCCCTGCATTGCGGGGCTTTAAGCCAGCACCTCGATTCCATGCTTCTTCACGACCTGCAATAGCCTTGCGGCAGCTCCGCTCGGCTTCTTAGCCCCGGTTTCCCATTTTTGTACCGTCGATGGGCTCGTATTCAAGTACTTCGCAAACAAGCTCTGGCTAACGTTTGCGTCCTTACGAATCTTCGCGATCATGGCTTTTGTAAAGTCTGGCACGGGGGGTATGCATAAATCGTCGTACTCGCGCATCGTTTTCTGATCGATACCGCCGACTTCGTACAGCTTTTCAGCAAGGTCGTGAATTGCTGCAAGGGCATTCGAATCGTCGACCGCCGGTACGCGCCTTCGCTCCTTGGCCTTCCGTTTCCGCTCTTTTTCCTCAGAGGCAGACACATGCGTCAAAGCGCCACGCGCAGGACGGGTAGCAGCGTCTTTAGTCATTTTCTGACATCTCCACTAAAGTGCCATTGGCAATCAAGGCCTCGAATGCCTGCTGGGGCATGCGTTTGAAATCGGCCGCAAGCTTCTTGAACCCCTTGAGTACTTTTTCGCTAATGTTCTTGTCATCTTGCTTGTTATACAAGTACACGAAGATCAACCAAACGCCCCTGCTCTTCAACAGTATGGCTCTGTAGTTGCCGTTGCCGAGCCTTGCCTTTCGAACACCGCCTCCCAGATTCGTATTTCCGACGCCCCTGAACAACTCGGCGGCCACGCGGCGCAGTTCATCGTCGGTTATGCCCGCCCGCCTTGACTCTGTAGAAAAGCTTGCCGTCTTAAAAATTCGAGCGCGTTTAGGCATCGCACCCACTGCGCCTGATGTAGTCACGACCAAGTTCGCCTCTGGCAACACAAACGCTTATAACATAGCACCCAGTGCTATATATAAAACACATGATGGATCGGAATCGGACGAAGTCCCGACCAAACACCCACCTGAAGGCGAACCACGTCACAATCCTGAACAGATCTCGTCACTACGTCCCTCACACCACTCGTAGCTTCCACCCTTGGCCTGTCGTACTGACTCACCGACTGGCCGCCGCGCAGGCACCGCAACCCCACAAGGAGACCCCCACATGATCAACGACCTAGACAAAAAACACCTGGCCCGCTGCATTGAGCTGGCCAAGCGCGCGTTGGAGCTGGGCGATCAGCCCTTTGGTTCCGTGCTGGTGTCCGCCAACGGCGAGGTGCTGTTTGAAGACCATAACCACGTCTCGGGCGGCGATCACACCCAGCATCCGGAATTTGAAATTGCCCGTTGGGCGGCCAACCACGTGCCGGCAGCGGAGCGCGCGTCTTGCACCGTCTATACCTCGGGTGAGCACTGCGCGATGTGTTCGGCGGCGCATGGCTGGGTGGGTCTAGGGCGCATTGTGTATGCGGCGTCTTCGAAGCAGTATGCGCAGTGGATGAAGGAATGGGGCGTGGCGCCGTCGCGCGTAAAAACGTTGGCGATTCAAGACGTTATTGAGGGGGTGACGGTTGATGGCCCCGTGCCGGAGTTCGCGGAGCAGATCAAGCTGGTGCATCAAGAAAACGTGCGGCGCCGGGCGTAGACGCTGCCGTGGTGTTTCTTCCGGCACAGCATCCCCATCCGAACCCCGACAGGACCTCCCGGCATGCCCTCGAACAGCGTTAAATGGATTGTCAGCATCGTCTTCGGACTGATCATCGGCAGAGTCAGCTACGGCGTGCTGCTGCCGGTTTTCATGGCCTTGAGCCCGGGCGAGCAAAGCACCGCCTTGGCCGATTCCAACACGATGATCGTGGTCGGTCTGGTCGTCTGGCTTGTCGTCACCGTCATCGCCAGCGTCATGCTGGCGCGCATTCCCAACCTGCGCCGCTTGATCGGCTGGGGTTGCATCGTGCTGGGCGTGGCCCTGGTGCTGACCATTCCCGCCACCTTGCTGACCATGGACGCCGGTACGCAGAACGCCTCCGCCGCGGATACGCGCGATGCCAACACCGCCCTCTTCTTCTGGGCGCTTATTTTTGGCCTGCCCTATGTCGGCGGCGGGCTGGCGCTGACAATTCTGGGCACGGTGCTGGTGCGCAAGAATCCGGCCACCAAAGACCCGGTCCTTAACTAATCCCCGAATCTGCCGTTGTTAGAACATTGCGGCCCCCGCATGCGCCATGCGCAGCCGGCATGGGTTCGCCTTTCCTTGAACCCACCTGCGTAGCGCATGACTGCATCCCCCAACCCCATCGACACCCATCTCGCGCGTCGCGCGGAAATTCGGCAACTGCTGCAAAGCGGCCAGTTTGATGAACTGGACGCCATCCTGGAACCCGCCGCCTTGCGGTGGCTGGACAGCAAGGGAGAGTCCTTCGGGTACCGGTGGTTGTTGGACGAAATCCGCGATCCGCAACTGTCTGCCGCCGACAACCTTGCCCGCCTGCGCGCGTGGCGCGACGCGCGGCCTGCGTCGTATCACGCGCATCTTGCCTACGGCAACCAGTGGGAGACCATAGCCGGCAACATCCGCAGCAGCACCACCGCCGACTACGTGGACGATGAGCAATGGGTAGGCGCGATGATGGCTCGCGACCATGCCGTGGCCGCGTTCCTGCAAGCCATGGCCTTGCACGAGCGGCCGGCGGTGGCCGTGCAGCGGACCATGCGGGTCTGCGCGTACCTGGGCGAACCTGAATGGCTGGCGGGCTTGGCCACCGCCGCACCGACCACGCCTCAGACCTCGCTTCAACTTGCCCCCCCGGCGTCGCACGACGCGCTACAGGCGCACTGGCCCGCCGAGGTTTGGGAGCAAGGCCTGAGCCTGCTGGCCGAACACAGCGGCATGGGCCTGGCCGAGCTTCCGGCTTCTTTACCTGCCGGCCTGCCCGCGCGCCAGCCTGGCGACGACGAAGATCCCAAAACCTATTGGCTGCGCACGGCGCTTGCCCTGCGCCCGAATGATGTGGGCGCGCTGAGCGCGTACCTGTACTTCCTGTATCCGCGTTGGGGCGGCAGCCACGCCGCGATGGACGCGTTTATCAACGGCCCCGTGTGCGCCGGCCTGACCGAGGCCGAGCGCGATGAACTGCGGTTCCATAAGGAATTCGATTACCTCGGCTACACCGCCTTTCATCCGGAGCCGGACGACGAGGAGCAGATCGAGGTCTTCCTCAAGGCGTTCGAGCAATGGCTGACCTTGCAACTTCCCGCCGAGCAACGCGCCGTGGCCCTGTGCCACTACGCCAACTTCGAAACCATGCGCGCGCGCCGAGTCGACGACGACGGTGAGGTGCATTGGGATACCGCGCTGCTGCAACACGCCTACGATCTGCTGACGCAAGCCTGCGCGACGGCTCCCGCCGATGTCGACCTGACGGACGAGGCCTACCCCGGCACGCTGTTCACCTTGCAGGCCTGCCTGTGGTTCAAGGGCATGCCCGACACGCAGGGCCTGTTCCGCCAGATCCTGCTGCGTGGCGCGCACTGGGGAGATGATGTGGAAGCCGTGCTGCTGGCGGCAGTGGGCAGCCAGTTCGGCCTGTTTGGCTTGCAGGTCGGCGAGCTTGATACCCAGGCGCTGCTGGAACGCGGCTTTGCGTTGGACCGCGAAGCCCGCGAGTTCAACCTGCCGCAGTTGGGCCGCAACCTGTGGGGCGACGTATCGCCCGACGCCGCGTTGTTCCTGTGGCAGGAAGGCGCCGCGCGTGGGCGCTCGGATGCGCTGATGTCGCTAAGCGAACTGTATGCGGGCAAGATCGACGCCCAATACGACGGTATCGACAAGACCGCCGCGCGCGATTGGCTGACGCGCGCCGCCGAAGCCGGCCATCTGGTGGCCCGCAACAATCTGGCGTATGCCGCCATCGACGAAGGCCGCGACATTTCAACGGGCGAATACCAGACGTACCGGCTCTGGCTGGAAAACAACTGGCATGTAGCCGATCGCGGTTCTCGCATGGAAGCGATGGCCGCGCGCAATCTGAGCTGGCTGATGCTGATGCACAGCGGTTCGGACGAAGACCAGCGCACCGCACTGGACCGCGTGCTGCCCTGGCTGTGGGACCTAAGCAATGAGGGCGACCGCGAAACCGCCGCCCGCAGCTACGCCATCGCGTTCATGGAAGGACGCGGCTGCGAGCCCAATGCGTATCTGGCCAAGGTGTGGATTGCGCGCGCCTGCGCGCTGTCGCCCGACGATGAATACTTGCAGCGCTTAAGCGGCGAAATCAATGACGACAGTGGCTGGTTTGGTGGCTGGCGCTTGCGGCGGCGCATGGAACAGGCCCGCGCGCGTGTGGATGCGCGGGGCCGCGAGCTGACGTTTGGCCGGGGCGAAGCGGACGCCTGACAAGATCGCGCCGCCACCCTGAACGCCTGAGCTTCAGGGAGCGGCGCCATTGTTACAGGGCCGGCCCTGCCCGGCGATGGCGTCACTTGCAGTTTGAAACGTTTCATCACCGGGCTGCCCGTCCCCGTCAGGCGACACAAGTACAATTCCGGCCACTTCCCGCTATCCGTACGCAACCCGTCCGCCTTCCCCATGTCCAGCCTCATCGTCCACGGTGGCACGCCCCTGCGCGGCCGCATCATTCCTTCGGCCAACAAGAATGCCGTGCTGCCCATTCTGTGCGCCACGCTCTTGACCGATCAGCCCTTGACGCTGCATGGCGTGCCGGACATTACCGATGTGCGCAAGATTCTCGACATCTTCCGCACGCTGGGCAGCGAGGTGAAGCTGGATGAGTCCACGCGCACGCTGAACCTGCATCACCGCAACACCACGTTCGACGCCACGCAGCACCGGCTGCCGGAAGAGATGCGCTCGTCGATCATGCTGGTGCCGCCGCTGTTGGCCCGCTTTGGGATCGCGCGGCTTGAGGACAACGTCAAGGGTTGCACACTGGGCGTGCGCGAGATTGATCCGCACGTGGACATCTTCCGCTCGTTCGGCGGTGAAGTGGAACGCGCCAGCGGATCTTTGCTGGTGCGCAGCAGCGGCACGTTGAAAGCCACGCATCACTGGCTGGATTACGCCTCGGTCACCACCACTGAAAACTTCGTGCTGTGCGCGGCGGCGGCTGTGGGGGAATCGTCATTGACCAATGCGGCGTCCGAGCCGCACGTGCAGGAATTCTGCCGCTTCATGGCGATGATGGGCGCCGATATTGATGGCATCGGCACGTCGCGCCTGACCGTGCGCGGCGGTGCGCGGCTGGGCGGCGGCGAATTCACCTTTGAAGAAGACTTCCACGAGATCACGACGTTCCTCGCGCTGGGCGCGATCACGGGTGGCGATGTCGTGGTGCGCAACCGCACGCCGGGCAATTTCCCGCTGATCGACCGCACGTTCGCCAAGTTCGGCGTGCAAATCGAACACAAGGATGGCTGGTCGCGGGCGCTGCGTTCAGGTCCGCTGAAGGTGCAGACGCCCTTCACCAGCAATGTGCTGACCAAGGTGGAAGCCGCGCCCTGGCCGTACTTTCCGGTGGACCTGCTGCCGATCTTCATTGCGCTGGGCGTGTGCGCCGAGGGCAATGCGATGTTCTGGAACAAGGTCTATGACGGCGCGCTGGGCTGGACGGGCGAGCTGACGAAGTTCGGCGCGCACGTGTTCTCGTCGGACCCGCACCGCGTGGTGACGTTCGGCGGCATGCCGCTGACGCCGGCCGTGGTGGAAAGCCCCTACATCATCCGCGTGGCGATCGCGCTGTTCATGGTGGCCAGCAGCATCAAGGGCCGCTCGGAAATCCGCAACGCGACGCCGATCCGCCGCGCGCATCCGCAGTTTGTGGAAAACCTGCGCAGCCTGGGCGTGCAGGTCGAATGGACTAGCGAGGAGTAAGGGCCGCCGCGCGGTTCAGGAATTCCAGCACCGCCAGATACGACCCCTCGTTGCCCGCCGCATTCGCGGCCGGCGTGCCGCCCGCGTCCAGCAGCAAGCCCGACATCGCATGCGGCTTGCTGATCAGCGTGGCGGGCAGATAGGGGTAATGCACGTGGTGCCCCGCCCCCATGCACACGTGATGAAACGTGGGCAGGCCGTGCGCCTGGCGCTGGCGCATCACCATTTCGGAATACGCGGTGCTGGGCCAGAAGCCGTCGTCGGACGCGCTGATCAGCATGATCGGGCCAGGATAGTTTTCCACCGGAATGCGCGCGCGCTCAACGGCCGCGGCATCGCGCGTGGCACTCAGGAAAGCGTGGGTTTGCCGATACGGCGGTTCAGACGCATAGGCCGCTTCCCAGTCGGCGCTGGCGTTGTCTTGCCACAGATGCGGCAAGGGTTCGCCATTCTTGGTCCATACCTGGGCGTCGCGGCCGGTGCCGGGTGACCCCGCGCTGACCACGCCATGCATGACGGGCGACGGCACGTAGGCGGCCACCGCGCTGACCAGTTCGGGATACTGCGAGGCCACCAGCAAGGAGGTCTCGCCGCCCCGGCTGATGCCCGACAAGGCCACGAAGCCATCGCGTGGCGCCAGCTCGGCGTGCGCCCAACGCAGCGCGTGTTCGAAGTATTCCAGCCGCATGTCGTTCAGGTACTTGGGCCGGCCGTCGTAGTTGAAGATGGCCAAGGCCAGGCACTGGAAGCCGCGCGCGGCGAACAGCGCTGCGCGTGGCGCGTTGACGCCACCCGAAGAGCCGTTCATATAGATCACCAAGGGATGCGGGCCGGGTCCAGCGGGCGTATAGAGCTCGCCCGACACGGTCATGCCGCCGACCTGCTCGCGCACCGCGCGGTGCGTGACGCCCTCTTCCAAAAATTCCTGCACCAGCTGCGCCGACGCGCTGTGCACGCCGTCCGTGGCCTCGATTTGAATTACCAAGGGCTCGGTGCGATCGGGCGGAAACACCACGCGGCTCATGTCTTCGCACACCATGGACCAAACGATGCCCATGGCCGCGGGTTCGGCGTAGCTGCCTGAAACGGGGCCGTCGCGGCCCAGGTCCAGGCTGCCGTCGTGGCCGGCCACGAATACGGCTTGCGAGCGCCACGGCGCGCCGCACATCTGCATGCTGGCGGTGACAGTGATGAAGGCGTACGCCGGAAAGCCGTCGATGCGAATGTCGCGGGCGACATCGATCAGGGCGAATTCCGGGGTGACGCTAATGCGGGGTTGGTCGGTCACGGGGTGTCCTCAGGCTTTCAGGTCGGTCTTGGGCACGCCGTTGGCCTTGATGACCTGGGCCCACATGGCGGATTCGTCGGCGATGACTTTGTCCAGGTCGGCCGATGAGGTGAATTCCACGGCCACGCCCTGCTCGGCGAATTGCTGAATCAGGCTGGGGTCGCGCGTGCCTTCGCGCACGGCGTTCTCCAGCACCGACACCACGTTCGCCGGCATGGCGGCCGGGCCGGAAATCATCATGCGCGTGTACAGCTCAAAGTCATCGACACCGGCCTCTTTCATGGTGGGCACGTCCGGCAGGCTGGTCAGGCGCTTGTCGGCGGTAACGGCCAGCGCCAGCAGCTTGCCCGACTTGATGTTGGGCAAGGCCGACGTGGGAAAGTCGAAGCTGCTTTGCACGGTGCCAGCCATCAGGTCCAGCAGCGCGGGGCCGCTGCCCTTGTAGGGCACGTCCTGGAATTGCGTGCCGGTCTTGGACTGGAAATGCAGCAGCGCCAGGTGGTTGATGACGCCGCGCCCTGCATGGGCGCAGGTGATGTCGCCGGGCTTTTTCTTGGCCAGCGCAATGAATTCCTGCACGTTCTTCACGCCCAGGTCGGGGTGCACGATCAGCAGCATGGGCGACTTGCCCATGGAACCCAGTTGCTTGAAATCAGACGGTTGGTAAGGCAGGTTGTTGTACAGCAAGGGATTCAAAATCATGCCGTTGGTGCCGGCAAAGCCCAGCGTATAGCCGTCCGGTTCGGCCCGCGCCACGGCCACGGTGGCGATGATGGCCTGCCCGCCCGGCCGGTTTTCCACCACGACGTTGTGCTTGAGCGTCTTGCCCATGCGTTCGGCCAGGGCGCGGGCGGCGATGTCGGTCAAGCCGCCCGGGGCAAAGCCCACCAGCAGGCGCACCGGCCGCGTTGGAAACGTGTTCTGCGCCCAGGCGGTGCGCGAGGTCAGCGCGGTCAGCGCAGTCACCGCACTAAGGGAAGTCAGGGACGCGGGCAGCGCGGCGAGCGCGCCCAGGGCATGGCGGCGGGACAATCTCATGGGGTTCTCCGGCAAGGCGCACAGGCCGCGCGCCGAACGGCGGCGGTCACCGTGCCGGTATTCTGTATTCGATCGCTTGTCGCCACCATTTAGGGAAATCCCCAAAGCACGCAAAAAAAAATGCCGGCATCGCTGCCGGCATTGCTTTCCTGCGTTTCCTGCGGTCCCTACAGGGCGTACTACTTGAAATCCGCCCCCGGGTCGTCACCGCCATAAGTGCTGGTGCCGTAGGACGTATCCACCTCGATCTTCACCTTGGTGGCGTCGACCTGGGCTTCGTCGCTCTTGTAGTGCATGACCAGGCCGGGGAACGCCAGCACCGCCGCCACCATGGCCAACTGGATGACGATGAACGGGATGGAGCCGCGGTAGATCTGGCCCGTGGTGACGGGTTCGATCATCTTGCCCGTGACCTTGTCCTTGTACCTGTCCTTGGGCGCGACCGATCTTAAGTAGAACAGCGCAAAGCCGAATGGCGGATGCATGAACGAGGTTTGCATGTTCACCGCCAGCAGCACGCCGAACCAGATCAGGTCGATGCCCAGCTTGTCGGCCACCGGGCCCAGCAGCGGCACGATGATGAACGCCAGTTCAAAGAAGTCCAGGAAGAAGGCCAGCACGAAGGTCAGCACGCTGACGGCGATCAGGAAGCCCATTTCGCCGCCGGGCAGGCTGACCAGCAGGTGTTCCACCCACAGGTCGCCGTTGACGCCACGGAAGGTCAGGCCGAACACCGTCGAGCCCACCAGGATGAACACCACGAAGGTGGACAGCTTGGTGGTGGTGTCCATGGCCTGCTTCATCAGCTTCAACGTCAGCCGGCCCCGGATCATGGCCATGAGGATGGCGCCCACGGCACCCATGGCGCCGCCTTCGGTGGGCGTAGCCACGCCGATGAAGATCGTGCCCAGCACCAGGAAGATCAGGAACAGCGGCGGGATCATCACGAAGGTGACGCGCTCGGCCAGGGCCGACAGCATGCCCATCTTGAAGATCTTGTTGGTGCCGGCAATGATGAAGGCGGTGAGGCCCCAGATCAGCAGCGACAGCACGATCTGCTCGTCCACCGGCGCCGTATCGGCTTCGATGTACTGGCCGACGAAGTACGCGGACAGCGCCGAGATCACCATCAGCACCAGCAGCGAACGCCCGCCGCGCGTGCCGTTGGCTTCGCGGAACGAACGCGCCTCTTCGGGCAGCGCGGGCGCCGAATCAGGCTTCAGGTACGACTTGATGATGACGAACGCCACATACGTGCCCGCCAGCAGGAAGCCGGGCACGATGGCGCCACGGTACATGTCGCCGATGGAACGGCCCAACTGGTCGGCCAGGATGATCAGCACGAGCGACGGCGGGATGATCTGCGACAGCGTGCCGGACGCGGCGATGATGCCGCTGGCCAGCCTGCGGTCGTAGCCGTAGCGCAGCATGATGGGCAAGGAAATCAGGCCCATCGAGATCACCGATGCCGACACCACGCCGGTGGTGGCCGCCAGCATGGCGCCCACGAACACCACGGCAATCGCCAGGCCGCCGCGCACGGTGCCGAACAATTGGCCGATGGTTTCCAGCAGGTCTTCGGCCATGCCGGACCTTTCCAGCACCAGCCCCATGAGGGTAAAGAATGGCACGGCTAGCAAGGTGTCGTTGGCGATGATGCCGAAGATGCGTTGCGGCAGCGCCTGGAACAGCGCCGCGTTCAAGAGGCCCAGTTCAATGCCGACCAGCGCGAAGAGGATGCCGTTGGCCGCCAGGGCGAAGGCCACGGGAAAGCCCATCAACAGGAACACCACCAGCGTGGCGAACATGATGGGGGCCATGTTTGCAGTCAAGAATTCCATGGTCAGCGTCCGTCCTGTCCGTTCTGGTCGCGAGCGCCGTTTGGCTTGCTCCCGCCTTGCGCCGCCAGGGCGCGTTCTTCGCGCAGGCGCGCCTCTTCGGCGATTTCCAGCGCCAGGGCTTCTTCAGCGGAAATTTCGGAGGGTCGCGCGCCGGGATCGGGGCACTTGCCCATCAGGAAACCCACGCACTTGATCAGGTGCGACAGGCCGGCCAGCACCAGCAAGGCGAAGCCGACCGGGATCAGCAGCTTCACGGGCCAGCGCACCAGGCCGCCGGTATTGGAGGACTGCTCGTTGGTCAGGTACGAATCCATGAACACCGGCCACGACAGGTAGGTGATGAGCAGGCAAGCGGGCATCAGGAAGAAGATGACGCCGAAGATGTCGATGTAGATCTGCTTGCGGCGCGACAGGCGCGACGACAGCACGTCCACGCGCACGTGTTCGTTGCGCAGCAGCGTGTAGCCGGCGGCCAAAAGGAAGATGGCGCCGAACAGGTACCACTGCAATTCCAGCCAGCCGTTGGAGCTGACCTGGAAGACCTTGCGCACAATGGCGTTGCCGGCGCTGACCACGACGACGACCAGCGTCAGCCACGTCACGCACCGGCCGACCACCGTGTTGATCGCATCGATCAAACGGGATAGGGCTAATAGGGCATTCATGTTGGATATCCGGACTGGCGCGGGGCTTGGCGCGCAGTCAATGTGCAACGAGAAGAGAGGAGAAAACCAGCAGGCGCGCGCGGATGCGGCACATCCACGCGCGCCGGCACAATCGGGGCGGCTTACTTGCCGCGGTTGATCGTGCCCATGTAGCTGTCATAGCTGCCTTCAGCCACGCGGAACCAGGGCAGTTCGTTGTCGCGGAAGTTCTTCATGCTTTCGTAGACCTTCTTGAACACCGGGTTCTTGGCGCCCATTTCGTCGTACAGCTTGACCGATTCCGCGAAGCACGCGTCCATGACGGGCTTGGGGAACGATTGCAGCTTGGCGCCCTGGGCGATCAGGCGGCGCAGCGCGGCGGGGTTCTCGGCGTCGTACTTGGCGATCATGTCGTTGGTCGCCGCGGCCGATGCCTGCGCCAGGATGGCCTGGTAGTGCTTGGGCAGCTTGTTGTAGGCGTCCTGGTTGACGTAGAGCGACACTTGCAGCGTGCCTTCCCACCAGCCCGGGTAGTAGTAGTGCGGGGCCACCTTGTTGAAGCCCAGCTTTTCATCATCGTAGGGGCCGATCCATTCGGCCGCGTCGATGGTGCCCTTTTCCAGCGCCGGGTAGATGTCGCCACCGGCAATCTGCTGCGGCACCACGCCCAGGCGCGACAACACGGCGCCCGCGAAGGCGCTGACGCGGAACTTCAGGCCCTTCAGGTCGTCCACCGTCTTGATTTCCTTGCGGAACCAGCCGCCCATCTGCGTGCCGGTATAGCCGCAGGGGAAGTTGACGATGTTGTAGGTCTTGAAGACGTCGCGCAGCAGCGACAGGCCGTCGCCGTGGCGCATCCAGGAATTCATCTGGCGGGTGTTCAGGCCGAACGGCACGGCGGCGTCAAAGCTCAGGACCGGGTCCTTGCCGTAGTAGTAGTACGACGCGCTGTGGCCGCATTCGATCGTGCCGTTTTGCACGCCATCCAGCACTTGCAGCGCCGGGACGATTTCGCCGGCCGGGAACACGCGGATGGAGAACTTGCCGCCGGTGGCTTCGGACACGTACTTGGCGACGCTTTCGCCGCCGGAATAGATGGCGTCGGCGCTACGGGGGAAGCTGGACGCCAGGCGCCAGTTCAGGGTGGGGGCCTCCTGGGCGATGACGGGCGCCGCCAGGGTGGCGCCGCCTGCTGCGGCCCCCAAGGTGGCTTTCTTCAAAAAGGAACGGCGTTGCATGCAAGTCTCCCAACTTGGATAAAGTTTTTTTTCCGGGTCCCGGGGCGAATTGGTGGAGCCCCCAGGCGCGATCCTGTGGGTAACAAATGGTCGCGCTCATGAATTTGGCTGCGATCTTATCGGCAAATGCCGCCCGGGGCGTAGCGGGAAAACCCTTGCCGTAAGCTTCGTGAAATCTTTCGTCTTCGTATAGCTGGTATGACCAGCGGCGGGCTTGATGGCGCGCACGGTCTTTCTGCACTGGTATGCGGGCCGGATCAGACGCGATACCGGCGCGCAGCGCTGAAATAAGCCGCCGCCGCTATATAACCAAAAAATATTTAGCGTGTTGCGCCGGCAGCATCTGGATACGTGCGCGGTTCGGGCCCCTGCTCGGGCCATTGCTGCGGCACGGGGCGCAATTCCGCGGTGTCATAGCCCAGTTCGCGCACCTTCTCCACCAGGCGAGCGTAGTCGGCCGGGGGCAAGCTGGGCGTGCGCGCCATGATCCAGACGTAGTCGCGCTTGCTGCGGCCGATGATGGTCTGTTGATAGTCGTCGTCCAGGTACGCAATGACGTATTCCGCCTGGATGGGCCAGATGAACTGCATGCCCCAGATGGCGTTGCCCGTGTCCGGCTCCACCGTGCCCACTGGCCGCATGGTTTTCACCTTGGCGTCGAAGCCGCCGTGGCGGTAGCGGAAGGTGGTCTGGATGCGGCCATCGGGCAGCAAGGCGTAGGACTCCACGGCGTTGTACGACTGGCGTTCGGGCCAGGTGGGAATGCCGGCGATCACATACCAATCGCCCATGAAGCGCTTGATGTCGACGTTGCTGACGGGAGGCATCGGCGGCGGGCTGCTGCACCCGGCCAGCGCGGCAAGCGCGGCCAACACGGTCAGCCCGGCAAAGCGTTTGGATTTCGGCATGGCGCCCTCCTCTCGGTCTGGTTGCATGGTTGGGTCCGGCCTTGGTCAGACCCTATTCCGGCCGCACGAAGCGGTAATGCGCCACCATCCACGCCTGCCCGTCCTGGTAGCCGAACAGTTCGGCGCAGGCCATCCAGAACATGCGCCAGCGCTGGAACCACAGGCCAGCAAGCGGCGCGCCATAGGCGTGTTCCAGCACCTGCATGATGTCTGCCCGCTTTTCGTCCTGGTTGGCCAGCCAGTGGTTGGCGGTGCGCTCGTAATGGCGGCCGTCGACCAGCCAGCGCGCCTGGATGCGCAAGTCCTGCTGGAACCACAGCAAGGTGTCCACCGACGGCATGATGCCGCCCGTGAAGAAATGCCGGCCCAGCCAATTGTCGGCGCCCTCGGTTTCAAAGGGGTACATCAGGCTGCGGTGCGCGAACAGGTGCACGAACAGCTTGCAGCCCGGGCGCAGCCACGAGCCGATACGCGCCAGCAGATCTTGGTAATTGCGCATGTGCTCGAACATTTCCACCGACACGCAGCGGTCGAACGCGGACGGCGGCAGTTCCAGCGTGTTGACGTCGCAAGTGATGACCTCGACGTTCAGCAGCCCCCGCGCGCGGCATTGCGCCTGGATGTGCTGCCGCTGCGAGGCGGAATTCGAGACCGCCGTAATGCGCGCCGAGGGATAGCGTTCGGCCATCCACAGCGTCAGGGATCCCCAGCCGCAGCCCAGTTCCAGAATGCGCTGGCCGTCCATCAGTTCGGCGCGCAGGCCGGTCAGTTCCAGCATGGCGGCTTCGGCCTGGTCCAGCGTTTCGCGGCCCGTGGGGTAGTAGCAGCCGGAATACTTCAACTGCCGGCCCAGGCACAGCTTGAAGAAGTCGGCCGGCAGCTCGTAGTGCTGGGTGTTGGCGGCGTCGGTGTGGATGGCGACGGGGCTGGTACGCAGCTCATCGATCAACTGCTGGTAGCGCCGCGCCTGGCCCGCGGGGCCGTCCGCCTGCTCCTCCCGTAGGCGCTGGGCGCACAAACGGCGGATGCCGTGGCGCATCAACGCGTCGGGCACCAGGCCGCGTTCGGCCAAGCCCAAGAGTCCAGGCGCCGGCCGGTCGGAAGCCAGGCGGGTATCACTGAGTGTTGCGGTCGTCATCATTCGCCCTTTGCATTGGCATGCGTTGAGCCCGCCGATTCCCGCTTGGGAAACCAGGGGAACAGCATCGGCGTGGTGCGCTGGTACTGGCGATAGTCGTCACCCCGGGTACGCAGCGCCTGCGCTTCGGTGTAGGGGATGCCGCTGATCCAGCGCAGGAAAATGAACATGGCAATGGGGCCCAGCCATGCCAGCCAGGCCAGACCGGCGCCCACGGCCAGCGCCACATAGCTGAACCAGTGCAGCCATTCAAAAAAGTAATTGGGATGCCGGGAATAACGCCACAGGCCCTGGCGGCAGGTGCGGCCACGGTTGGCCGGGTTGTCGCGGAAAGCGTCCAACTGCCGGTCGGCAATCGTTTCACCCGCCACGGCCACGAGCCACACCAGCAGGCCCAGCCATACCCACGGCGTCATGCGCGGCACGGGGTTGGAAGCGACCGCGATGAAGGGCAGCGACATGAAGACGACCAGCCCGGCTTGCGCCAGGAAGAACAGCGCAAACTTCCCCTGGTGCCCGTTCCAGTGCGCGCGCAAGGCGCGGTAGCGGCCGTCTTCCTCGCCATGGCGCACGCGCCGCCAGATATGCCACGCCAGCCGCCCGGCCCACACGCCGCCCAGCACGGCCAGCAACACGCGCGGGATGGCGGCGCCGGGGCCGGTCAGCGCCAGCAGCACGGCGGCCAGCGCCATGCCAGACGCCCACATCGCGTCCACAATGCCCGCGTTGTGATGGCGCCGCTGCCAGCGCCAGCCCACGGTCATCAGCACCACGGCCACCGCCGCCACCATCAGCGCCTGCATGCCGGGCGTCATGACGTAGCCCAGCGCGCCGTCGCGGGCATGGCGGCCGGCCGCGCCAGCAGCAGATGCGACACGCCGATGGCGCGTTCCCGAAAGCCGCCTTCGCAATACGCCAGATAGAACTCCCACAGGCGAATGAAGCGTTCGTCAAAACCCTGCGCGCGGACGGCGTCCAGGCGGGCCAAGAAGCGATGTCGCCATGCTTCCAAGGTGCGCGCATAAGACAGGCCGAAGTCTTCCAGGTGCACCAGGCTTAAATCGCTGGCGCGCGTCTTGGCTTGCAGCATGGCCTGGATGGACGGCATGAAGCTGCCGGGGAAGATATGCCGCTTGATGAAGTCCACCGCCTTCAGCGCCTGCGCGTAGCGATGGTCTTCAATGGTGATGGCCTGAATCAGCGCCATGCCGTCCGGCTTGAGCAGTTCGCCCACCTTGGCGAAGTACGCCGGCAGGTAGGCGGCGCCGATGGCCTCGATCATTTCAATGGACACCAGCTTGTCGAACTGGCCGTTCAGGTCGCGATAGTCTTGCAGCAGCGCGTCCACGCGGTATTGCAGGCCGGCGCGGCGGATGCGTTCGGTGGCCAGCGCGTGCTGTTCGCGCGAGATCGTGGTGGTGGTGACGTGGCAGCCATAGTGGCGCGCCGCGTGCAGCGCAAAGCCGCCCCAGCCGGTGCCGATCTCGACCACGCGCTGGCCGGGTCGCAGATCAAGCTTGCGGCAGATCACGTCCAGCTTGCGGGTTGAGGCCTGCTCCAGCGTGTCGTCCTCGCCCGCCCAGATGGCCGACGAATACATCATGTCGTCGGACAGGAACAGGCGGAAGAATTCATTGCCCAGGTCGTAGTGCGCGGCGATATTGCGCCGGCTGCCCGCGCGCGTGTTGCGGCGGCAGGCATGCAGCGCCCGCATCGCCATGCCGCCCAGCCGCGCCATGCCGCGTTCCATGCCGTCGAGCAGGTCGCGGTTGCGCACCAGCAGGCGGATCAGGCCGACAAGATCATTGCAGTGCCAGTGGCCGTCGCCATAGGATTCACCGCCGCCCACGCTGCCATGGCTGGCGATGGCGCGGTAGAACGCCGGGTCTTGCACCCGCAGCCGCAGGGGTCGGACGGCTGTTGCGCCCTGCTCGCCCGGTTCGACGTCGCCCAATTCGACGTTGCCCACTTCGACGCTGCCCATTGCGTCGTCGATCAGCAGCCGCCCGCCTTGCAATTGCCCCAGTTGGTCCAGCAGGCGCCGACGCAGCAGGCGTTCGGTCAGCGACAGGGCCTGCGCGGCCTCGGGCACGCAGGCATCGTTGAGCGCCAGGCGTTCGGAGTCGGAGGGGGATCTCATCAGTCTTCTCCCGGTTAGGCGAATTAAGCGCGCGGGATCCTATGGGCGTGGGAATTCCCGCTTGCGCGTGTGGATGACCTATATACGTAGACCCCGGCGAGTTGGATTCACCAGGGAAAACCCGTAGGTTCTTGCCGTGCCCGCGTGATCGATTCGCGTGCCCTACTTGCATGTCGTGCTCGCACGCCCTGCCTGCCCTACCTGCGTGCCCTACTCGCATGCGCGAATCGGATGCGCGACGCGATTGCGCTACTTCAACGCGCTACTTGTCCGATCGACGCTGCGCATCCGACGGATCCAAGACAAAACCCGCCAGATCGTCCAGCACCGGCGCACGCCATCGCAGCGGACGCGCCAGCGCCCCAGCCGGCAGCGCGTGCCCCAGGCCGTCGTAACGCACCAGCGTCACGGGCACGCGAGCGGCCTGCAAGGCGGCGGCCAGCCCTTCGGTATTGCGATGGGGGTCGACGGTGGTGTCGGCCATGCCCGCCATTAGCAAGGCGGGCGGCGCGTTGGGCGTGACGTGGGCAATGGGCTGGGAGTCGGGCGGCGTGCCCGGGAAATGGAACACGGGCTTCAGGCTGCTGGCCACGATGGGCAGGAAGTCGTAGGGGCCGGCCATGCCGATCCAGCCGCGCAGCATCGACGGCGACGCGCCATGGCGTTCCAGCCAGCGCGGGTCCAGCGCAACCATGGCGGCGTTGTAGCCACCCGCGCTATGACCGGCCACGAACACCCGGCCGGGGTCGCCGCCGTATTCGGCCACGTGTTGCAGCGTCCAGGCGACGGCGCGGGCGCAATCGTCCAGGAAGTCCGGGTAGGCCACGTCGGGGTATAGCCGGTAGTCAGCGATTACGGCCAGGATGCCGCGAGACGCCAGCGCGTCGCCCACAAACTTGTAGTCGGCGCGCGAGCCATTGCGCCAACTGCCGCCGTAGAAGAACACGACCACGGGCGGCTGCTGCACACCGGGTGGCGCGTAGATGTCCAGGCGCTGGCGAGGGTCGGCGCCATAGGCCACGTCCGCCACTACGCGGTTGGCGTTGTCGGGCACCGCACCGTTAAGCACGGCCAGCGGCGAACAGGCCGTCAGGGTCAGCAGCAGCAATGCCGCCAGCACGGCCACCGTGGCCGCGCTACGCATGGCGCGCCTGGGCAGAGAGGGAAACGAAGGGGAAAACGCAGAGTAAAAAACCGGGCACCGCCGTCTCCTGTCGCATCAAGGGTGGTTAACCCTCTATACGAAGCAGACGGCGAAATGGATGCCCTTGGATGGATGCCCCTGGATGGATGCCCTGGATGGACACCCTGAAGCGGACGCCCTGACGTGGACGCCCCTGGATCGGAACCCCTAAGCCTTGGTCATCAGCTTCTTCCAGCCTTCCAGGCCCAGCTTCTTCATCGTGTCGATGTTCTTTTCATAGATTTCCGAGGCGTCTGGAAACGACTCCACCGCGCGGTCGATGCTGTCTTCCCGCAGCAAATGCAAGATGGGGTACGGTGCGCGGTTCGTGTAGTTCTCGATATCGTCGGCCTGCGTGTCGGCAAACTGGAACTGCGGGTGGAACGTGGCCACCTGCAATTCGCCCACCAGCCGCATGCGCTTGAGCAGGCGGTCGGACAGTTCTTCGAAATCGTTGAAATCCAGGAAATCGTCCAGCGCGTCGGGAATGATCAACAAGGTGGTGTCGATCTTCTCGGGGTCGGCCTCGGCCAGCAGGGCAAGCTCGTCCTGCAAGTCGGTCAACACCCCTTCGGCGTCGGTGGCGTCGCTGACGGCAAAGCGGATCTGGTCCTTGACCTGAACCGCTTTGGCGAACGGGCAAAGATTCAGGCCGATCACGGCCTGAGTCAGCCAGTGGCGGGTTTCAGCCACCACATTGGCATAAGCATCGGAAGTCGAAATCATGCCGGCATGGCCGCCATGGTTTGCGCAACGGCCGCCGTCAGCTTTTTGCCGTAGGGCACGTGCAGGAATTCATTGGGGCCGTGCGCGTTGGACTTCGGGCCCAACACGCCGCACACCATGAATTGCGCCTTCGGGAAGCCCTTTTGCAGGATGCTCATCAGCGGAATCGTGCCGCCCTGGCCGATGTAGCCGCAAGGCTGGCCGTAGTACTGCTGCGACGCCGCGTCCAGCGCCTGGGTCAGCCACGGCACGGATGCCGGCGCGTTCCAGCCGGTGGCGGCGCCTTCGTTGGCCTTGAAGATGACCTTGGCGTTATAGGGCGCGTCGGCCTCCAGCAGTTCCTTGATTTCCTGCGAGGCGGCCACGGCGTCAATCAGCGGCGGCAGGCGCAGCGACAGCTTGAATGCCGTACGCGGGCGCAGCACGTTGCCGGCGCTGGACAACGGCGGCAGGCCTTCGGCGCCGGTCACCGACAAGGTCGGGCGCCACGTGCGGTTCAGCAGCGCCTCTTCGGGTTCGGTCGTCATCGGCAGCACGAAGCCGCCTTCGGCGCCGCAGCTCCAGGGGAAACGGCGCCACACTTCGTCGCCCAGAATGCGCGCGGTGGCGGTCACTTGTTCGACGCGGTCGGCGGGAATTTCGCAATGCAGGCTTTGCGGCAGCAAACGGCCGGTGGCGCTGTCTTCCAGGCGGTCCAGCAGATGGCGCAGGATGCGGAACGACGACGGCACCACGCCGCTGGAATCGCCCGAATGCACGCCTTCGTCCAGCACCTGCACTTCCAGCGTGCCAGCCACCATGCCGCGCAGCGAGGTCGTCATCCAAAGCTGGTCGTAGTTGCCGGCGCCCGAATCCAGGCACACCACCAGGGCGACGTTGCCCAGGCGGTCGCGCAGCGCGTCCACGTACGGCAGCAGGTCGTAGCTGCCCGATTCTTCACAGGTTTCCACGATGCCCACGCAACGCGGACGCGGGACGCCCTGCTTGTCCAGCGCCATGATGGCGGTCAGCGAGGCGTACACGGCATAGCCGTCGTCCGCGCCGCCACGGCCGTAGAGCTTGCCGTCTTCGTACTTCGGGGTCCAGGGGCCAAGACCTGCGCGCCAGCCCGAGAATTCCGGCTGCTTGTCCAGGTGGCCGTACAGCAGCACGGTGTCGCCGTTATCGCTGCGGGTGGCGGGCGCGTCAAAGAAGATGACGGGCGTGCGGCCCGGCAGACGCACCACTTCCAGCTTCAGGCCCGAGACCTTCTGCGCTTCGACCCAGGCGGCGGCATCGCGCACCACACGCTCGATGAACGCGTTCTTTTCCCAGTCGGCGTCAAACGCGGGGCTCTTGGCGGGGATGGCGATGTAGTCGGTCAGCGCGGGGATGATTTCGTTGTCCCACTTGTCATCCACAAAGGCCTGGAGGGCGTCGGGATCAAGGGTGGGCGGCAGTGCGTCGTCGGGGATACGGGCGTTCATGGCGCGGAATCCTGTAGGGGTGCGTGGGGGGTGCGGGATTTGGGTAATTCGGTATTTTATGCCTGCCGTCGACAGAGCGGGGCGAGTGGGATGCGCACGCGGGCAGCGCGCGATGCAGACCTAGGCCCAAACCCAGCCCGGACGGGTCAACGCGCCGCGTACGCCTCGATGCGCGCCCACACGTCTCGCGCCAGCGACTTGGCGTTGTCCACCGATTGATAGATGCGGATTTCCATGTGGATGTCGTTGCGGGCGCTGTCGGCGCGCACCAGCGTGCCGGCGCGCAAGTCGGCTTCTATCAGCGTGTGCGGCAACCATGCCAGGCCGAAGCCTTGGCGCGCCATCGCGTGCAGCGCGTCGGCCAGGTCCGACTCGTACATCGTCTGCAACTGCCCGATCAGGCACAGGCCGCGCAGCTTATCGTCCAGGATGCGGCCCAGCGACATGCTGTCGGCATACGCCAGGAACGGCACGGCGGGGTCGGAGGCCAGCTTGGGCACCGCGTAGCGGGGATGGCGGCCGCCCGGCGACACCGGCGCGCTGACGGCAACCAGTTTGTCGGCCCCCACCCGGCGCCAGCGGTAGCCGGGGTTGTCGATCTTGGCGTACAGCGGTTCGTGCGCGTGGCACAGCAAAAAATCCACCTCGCCCTCGGCCAGCATGTCCACGCCGAAATTCAAGGTGGTGGTGATCACCTTGAGCTGGAACGCGGGCATGCCCTGCTGCACGCGCGCCATGACGCCGGGCAGCACCGAATGCGCCAGGGTCTTGCCCGACGCGATGGTGATTTTCCGGTTGCGTTCCTGTTCGGGCTTTTGCAGCGCCTGGCGGGTGTCGCGCAGGATGTCCAGCACATCGATGGCGGCGGCCAGCATGTTGCGCCCCGCCGCGTTCAAGCTGGACACCTGATGCCCGCGCTCGACCAAGGGCACCCCGGCCCACTCCTCCAGCGCCTTGATGCGGCGTCCGAAAGCCGGATGGGTCACATTGCGCGCCTCGGCCGCCTGAAACATGTTGCGCGACTTGGACAGCGCAACGAAGTCCTCCAGCCATTTGGTGTCCATGGGGTCTCTTTCAGGGTCAAGGCGCGCCCGGATGGGCGGTTATGGGTCTGTGCCGATTCGGCACAGGGGCCGCTCATTTTGCACAAGGCTGATACATCTGGCAACTAACATTCCGGCATCGTTTTCTGGAAGGCGCCGATGTCCGACACCCCCGTCCTGCTCAAATCCATCCGCAGCCATTTCGTGGGCGGCGCCGAGGCCGTGGCGGGCGGCGTGCCGATGCAGCAAAAGCCAGTGGTGGGCAACGCCCCCCGCCTGATCGACATGAATGGCGGCTACAGCGTCGGCCAGCTGTATGTGCAGGAATACCGGCTGGCCCAGCCGCGCCACCCCTACCCCGTGCTGTTGTGGCATGGCGGCGGGATGACGGGCGCGCAATGGGAAAGCACGCCGGACGGCCGCCAAGGCTGGCTGTGGCGTCTGCTGCAAGCGGGCTACGACGTGTTCGTGTCCGATGCGCCCGAACGTGGGCGGGCGTCGTGGGCGATGTACCCGCAGGTGTATGACAGCGCCCCCATCTTCCGGTCCAAGGAAGAAGCCTGGCGCTTGTTCCGTATCGGCCCGGCCACGGGCTATGCCCCTGCCGGCCAGCCACGCCACGCCTATCCCGCGCAACAGTTCCCCGTCGACGCCTTCGACAGCTTCGCCAAGCAGTTCGTGCCGCGCTGGCTGACGCATGGCGAGATGGCGCTGGATGCCTACCGGCAACTGCTGGACCTGGCCGGCCCTTGCATCGTCATCGGCCACAGCCAGGGCGGCGGCTACGCCACGCTGCTGGCGCAGGAATACGCCAGCACGGTGCGCGCCGTGGTGGCGCTGGAACCCACCGGCACACCGGCCACGGCCCACGACGCCCTGCCCCCGCAGTTGCTGGTCTGGGGCGACCACTTTGGCGCGGACGACACCTGGCAGCGCTACCGCGCGCAGACGGACGCCTATTGGAACGCCCTGCGCGCGGCCGGACAGCACGCCGACGTGCTGGACCTGCCCGCCACCGGCATCGCCGGCAATTCCCATTTCTGCATGCTGGATCGCAATAGCGACCAGATCGCCGAATTGATCGTCGATTGGCTCAATCGCAGCCTCGACTAACCTTCGCCTGGAGACACAGATGACATTCAAGAAAACCACCATCGCCCTGGCGCTGCTGACCGGCGCCACGCTGGCCGCCGGCGCCGCGTCGGCGCAACAAGCCGCCTACCCCAACAAGCCCGTGCGCCTGATCGTGCCGTTTGCCCCGGGCGGCACCGCCGACATCATCGGCCGCGTGTTCGCGGCGCAATTGGGCACCGAGCTGGGCGCCACCGTGGTCGTTGAAAACAAGGCCGGCGCCGGCGGCTCGATCGGCACCCGCTACGTGGCGGATGCCGCGCCCGACGGCTACATCCTGCTGCTGGCCTCGTCCAGCACCCACGGCACCAATCCCGCGGTGTACAAGACGCTGACGTATGACGCCGTGCAGGACTTCACGCCGATCACGCAGTTGGTGACGGTGCCGGGCGTGCTGAGCGTCACCAAGGACTTCCCCGCCACCGATTTGAATGCGCTGATCGCAACGTCGAAGGCCAACCCCGACAAATACACCTACGCTTCGTCCGGCGCGGGCGGCCTGGGCAACCTGGCGATGGAATTGATGAAGTCGATGACGGGCGCCAAGCTGATGCACATTGCGTACCGTGGCGCGGGCCCCGCGTTCACCGATGTGATCAGCGGCCAGGTGTCGATGATCTGGGAACCCGTGCCCGCTTCGCTGCCGTATATCAAGAGTGGCCAGATCCGCCCCATCGCCATCGCGGCGGATGTGCGTTCGCCCGAATTGCCCGATACGCCCACATTCAAGGAAGCCGGCCTGCCGCGCTACGAAGCCAACGCCTGGAACGGCCTGCTGGCGCCCAAGGGCCTGCCGGACGACGTGAAGAAGGCGCTGCACGACGCCTCGGTCAAGGCCCTGAACGCACCCGAAGTCAAAGCCAAGTTGGCCAACCTGGGCGGCACGGTCGTGGCAGGCTCACCTGAAGCCTTCCAGGAAGTCATCGCCAGCGACGTGAAAAAATGGAAGCACGTCGCGGCGGACGCAAACATCCGCCTTGAGTAGGAGGGGTGAAGCGCGGGAAAGACGGCTGAAGAACCCAAACGTGGAACGCGCGCAACCCATCAAGCAGCGTTGATTGATCCATCATCCGGGCCATGTCATCACAGCCCGATGATGGGTTTCGCGCGATCGGCGTTTTCTTTCTTTTTGACGTCCGCGCGCGCTGCACCCATCCTACGAGTCATCCAGCGCGTCAGGATCGTAGGATGGGTGCAGCGCGCGAAAGCCAACAAAAGAACCCCATCGCAGATCGCGCAAACCCATCAAGCGCCCGTATCCGAGGCGCTTCATGAAGGGACCCGATCACCCCCCAATCATCACCGGATCCACACCCCGCCCCAACGCCGGCGCATCCGCATCAATCACCTGCCCGCCGGCCTGCAACTTGAACACCGCCACCGCCTCGCGCAAACTCTGCGCCTGCGCCTCCAATGACGCAGCCGACGCCGCGGCCTGCTCGACCAGCGCCGCGTTTTGCTGCGTCACGCTGTCCATCTGCGACACCGCCTGATTCACCTGCTGAATGCCCTGCGACTGCTCTTCCGACGCGCTGGAAATCTCGTTGATGATGTCCGTCACGCGGCGCACCGACGTCACGATTTCCTGCATCGTGGCACCCGCGGCTTCCACCTGATCCGACCCGATCGACACCTTCTGCACCGACTCGTCGATCAGCCCCTTGATCTCTTTGGCCGCCTGCCCGCTGCGTTGCGCCAGGGCGCGCACTTCGCTGGCCACCACGGCAAAGCCCTTGCCTTGCTCGCCGGCCCGCGCCGCTTCCACTGCCGCATTCAGCGCCAGGATGTTCGTCTGGAATGCAATCCCGTCGATCACGCCCACAATATCCGCGATGCGCTTGGAGCTATCCGCGATGCCGCGCATGGTGCCCACCACGTCGCCCACGGCCTTGCCGCCGCGCGTGGCCACTTCGGACGCCGCCGTCGCCAACTGCGAGGCACTGCGCGAGCTATCGGCGTTGTTCTTCACCGTGGACGACAGCTCGTCCATGCTGGCGGCGGTTTCTTCCAACGATGCCGCCTGCTGCTCGGTGCGCGATGACAGGTCGATGTTGCCCGCCGCGATTTCGCGCGAACCGGTGTGGATCTCTTCCACGCCCACACGCACGGCGGACACGGTGCGGCTCAAGCTGTCCTGCATGCGCTTGACGGCGGCGTACAGCACGCCAATCTCGTTGTTGCCACGTTGCTCGATGCGATTGCTCAAGTCGCCGCCGGCGATGCGGTCGAACAAGCGGCCCGCCTCGTGCAGCGGGCGGAACACGGACCGCGCAAAGATCGCGTACAGGCTCACCACCAACACCGCCACCACCACCAGCAGACAAATCAGCACGACGATCGCGCCGTTGATGCGCGTGGATGCATCGCGCGCCACGCGCTGGCCGACGTCATCGGCATAGTCCACGTAGCTCTTGATGGCCTGCGTGAACGCAGTGCCCAACGGCGTGACTTTCTCAAGGTTCAGCCGGCTGGCGTCTTGCGGCTTGCCCGCGCGAATCGCCGCCACCATCGGCGCGATCGCATCGCGCTGATAGACGTCGTAGGCAGCCAACGCGGCGTCGAACAGCGGCTTACCCTGTGCCGACGTCTCGGGCTGCTTGCGCGCCATCTCTATCAAATCAGACGCCCTTTTCGTATAGCCATCCAGACGCTGCATGCTGGTCAGGCTGTCGATGGACTTCCCTTCCAGCAGCGCGCTTTGCGCGGCCAACAACACCAGGCGGGCGCGCAGCAGTTCGGCGCCTGCGCCATCCACCGCGTTGGCGCGAACCAGGTTGGTGTCCAGCAGCACTTCGATGGACGTGCGGTTGGACGTCAGTTGCTGATGCACGGCTACGCCTGTCAGCAGGAAAAGCGCGAAGAAGACGCCCAGGGCGGTTGTCAGGATTGCGCGGATACTTAAATTCTTGAACATGAAAAGGCCACTCCGGGGGTTGCAGGACGCTCCCCCGGTTAACGGCATCTTGCAACGAAAAGTTAAATATCTCAGAGCGTTACAAAAGTTTGACAAGGCGCTTCAGGGCGCGAGGCTAATCGCCCCGCAAGGCCCGCCGTTGCTGGATGTGCGTGATCCGCAGCCCCCACTCCGCCCCACCCCTGCTTGCGGCCTTGAAAAGTATGAACTACGGTCGGTCGGCAATTCAGATGCGAGCAGCCGGGGACCTTTCAGTCAGATCGACTGAGCAATTACGGGGAGGCATCAAGATGAAGTTGCAGCAAGTGTTCGACTTTCTTGCCGTCACGCAACATGGCAGCGTGCACGCGGCAGCCCGGGCAACCGGGCAAACCCAACCAGCCTTAACCAAGTCCTTGCGGCGGCTTGAACGCACGCTGGGACTGCCGTTGTTCGACCGGCACGCCAAAGGCATGCGGCCCAACGACTACGGCAAACGCTTTCTACCCCACGCCCAACACCTGGTTCACGAAACCAAGCGCGCCCGCGACACCATGTCGCAAATGCGCGGTGAACGGCTGGGCACCGTGCAGTACGGCATCTCGGCGGCGGCATCCGTATTGCTGTCCACATCCGCCATCCACCGCTTCCGGCAGCACTACCCCGAGGTAGAACTCAGTTGCCGCAGCGGCCTCTATCACACCCTGACGCCGCTGCTGCGCGAAGGCCAACTGGATTTCGCCATTTGTTCGCTGAACGCGGACGACACCGATCCGCAGCTCAAGGCGCGCGTGCTGCTGACCAGCCCGTTGGTGATGGCCGCGCGTCGCGACCACCCCTTGGGGCAGGCGCGCAGCTTGCATGAACTACGCGAGGCGGTATTCGCGGTGGCGGGGCCGCCCGGCCAACCGGGCGCATCGGTCTACCCCGTGTTCAGCCAAGCGGGCCTGGGCACCCCACGGGTGGACATGCAGACGGATGGCTTGATCGACACGGCCGCGCTGGTGGCAAACAGCGACCGCATGGCCTTGTTGCCCACCGCGTTGATCACCACCGGCCTGTTGCGCGAGCAACTGGACATCGTGCCCATTGCCGAGCCTCTGCCCAGTTATGTGATTGGCCTGATTCAACGCACCGCGCAGCCTTTGACGCCGGCGGCGGAAGAACTGTCGACCCAGTTTGAACGCGAAGCCGCCGACCTGCGCACGGCTTCGCCTTGAGGGGCTAACTTACCGCCCGCGTGTCTGGATGAATTACTTCAACCAGGCGCGCGCGTTGCGGAAGATGCGCATCCAGGGGCTGTACGCGCCGCCCGTGTCCGCGTTGCCCCATTTTTCGGGCGCCCAAGACATCATGACGTTGCGGGTCACGCGCTCGGGGTGCGGCATCAAGACCGTGAAGCGGCCATCGGCCGTGGTGACGGAAGTCAGGCCGCCGGGGCTGCCGTTCGGGTTGAACGGATAGGCTTCGGTGGGTAGTCCACGGTTGTCGATGTAGCGCGCGGCGGCCAGCACGCGGCTGGCGTCGCCTTGCTGCGAGAAGTCGGCATAGCCTTCGCCGTGGGCCACGGCCACCGGAATACGGGCGCCTTCCATGCCGGCAAAGAAGATGGACGGCGACTTGGCCACTTCCACCATCGACAGGCGCGCTTCGTACTTTTCCGATTGGTTGCGCGTGAAGCGCGGCCAGTGCTCGGCGCCCGGAATCATCGGGGCCAAGGCCGCCATCATCTGGCAACCGTTGCACACGCCCAGCGCGAACGTATCCGGACGCGCGAAGTACGCGGCGAACTGATCCGACAACTGGCTGTTGAAGCGGATGGTGCGCGCCCAGCCTTCACCGGCGCCCAGCACGTCGCCGTAGCTGAAACCGCCCACGGCCACCAGACCTTGCATCTGCGCCAGGTCCACGCGGCCGGCCAACAGGTCGGTCATGTGCACGTCGATGGCTTCGAAGCCCGAGGTATCGAAGGCCCAGGCCATTTCCACCTGGCTGTTGCAACCCTGCTCGCGCAGGATGGCCACGCGCGGACGCTTGCCGGTATTGATGAAGGGCGCGGCAATGTCTTCTTGCGGGTCGAAGGACACGTTCGGGCTCATGCCGGGGTCGGTCGTATCGTTCCAGACGTCAAGTTCGGCTTGCGCGCACGCCGGGTTGTCGCGGCGGGCCATGATGCGGTAGGACACTTCGCTCCAGGCGCGGCCCAGTTCAGCGCGCGGCTGGCCCCAGACCTTCTTGCCATCGCGATAGAACTCGACTTCGTCGGCGCCGTTCAGGCCGCCAATGACGTGCGAGTGGGCCGACAGGCCGGCGCCACGCAGCACTTGCATGACGGCGTCGCGTTGCGAGGCCGGCACCTGGATGACGGCACCCGCTTCTTCCGAGAACAGCGCCTTCAGCGTCAGCTCTTCGCGTTGCACCTTCACTTGATCCGGGCGGATCTTGTAGTCGCCCCAATCCGCCGATTGCGGATCGAAGGTCAGCATGTCCAGGTTCACGGACACGCCGGTGCGGCCGGCGAAGGCCATTTCGGTCAGCGTGGCGAACAGGCCGCCGTCGGAACGATCGTGGTAGGCCAGGATGGTGCCGGCTTCGGCCAGCGTGCGGATCGTGATGAAGAACGCGCGCAGGTCTTGCGGCGCGTCGATGTCCGGCACGGTTTCGCCGATCTGGTTGTACGTCTGCGCCAGGATCGAGCCACCCATGCGGTGACGGCCACGGCCCAGGTCAATCAAAATCAGTACGCTGTCGCCCGCGTCGGTGCGCAGTTGCGGGGTCAGGCTGGCGCGCACGTCGGCCACTGGGGCAAACGCCGTCACCACCAGCGACACCGGCGCCACCACCTGACGCTGCTCACCGTCCTGTTCCCAGGACGTCTTCATGGACAGGGAATCCTTGCCCACCGGAATGGACAGGCCGGTGGCCTGGCACAGTTCGCTGACGGCGGACACGGTGTCATACAGCGCGGCGTCCTGGCCGTCGACGCCGCAAGCGGCCATCCAGTTGGCGGACAGCTTGATGTCTTCCAGGCGCGCCACGTCGGCGGCGGCCAGGTTGGTCAGGGCTTCGGCCACGGCCATGCGGCCGGACGCCGGGGCGTCGAGCATGGCGATGGGGGTGCGTTCGCCCATCGACATGGCTTCGCCACGGAAGCCTTCGTAGTCGGCCAGCGTCACGGCGCAGTCAGCCACCGGCACTTGCCACGGGCCGACCATCTGGTCGCGGCTGGACAGCCCGCCCACGGTGCGGTCGCCGATGGTGATCAGGAAGGACTTGTTGGCGACGGTGGGGTGACGCAGCACGCGGTAAGCGGCTGCGGTCAGGTCGATGCCGGCCAGATCCAGCGGCGCGGACACGCCAGGCAGGCGGCGCACGTCGCGCGTCATGCGTGGCGGCTTGCCCAGGATGACGTCGATCGGCACGTCCACGGGACGCACTTCGGCGTCGCCTTGCGGGCGAATCGTGTCCAGGCCGGGCAGGCCCTCGCCGTCCACCACGCGCAGTTGGCGTTCTTCAGTGGCCACGCCCACCACCGCGTAGGGGCAGCGTTCGCGGCGGGCGATGGCGTCAAAGCGTTCCAGGTCTTTCGGCAGAATCGACAGAACATAGCGTTCCTGCGATTCATTGCTCCAGATTTCGGCGGGCGACAGGCCCGACTCTTCCAGCGGCACGCGCTTCAAGTCAAAGATGGCGCCACGGCCGGCGTCGTTGACCAATTCCGGGAAGGCATTGGACAAGCCGCCCGCGCCCACGTCGTGGATGGCGATGATGGGGTTGTTCTCGGCCTGCTGCCAGCAGCGGTCGATGACTTCTTGCGCGCGGCGTTCGATTTCCGGGTTGCCGCGCTGGACGGAATCAAAGTCCAGTTCGGCCGAGTTGCTGCCCATGCTGATGCTGGAGGCGGCGCCGCCGCCCATGCCGATACGGAAGCCCGGGCCGCCCAGTTGGATCAACAGCGCGCCGGGGGGAATCACGTCTTTGTGGGTCAGGCCCGCGTCGATGCTGCCCAGGCCGCCCGCGATCATGATGGGCTTGTGATAGCCCCAGCGCGTGCCGCCGGCGGTCTGCTCGAACGAACGGAAGTAGCCCAAGAGGTTGGGCCGGCCGAATTCGTTGTTGAACGCGGCGCCGCCGATGGGGCCGTCGATCATGATGGACAAGGGCGAGGCGATGCGCTCGGGCAGGCCGTGGTGGTCGGCTTCCCAGGGTTGCAGCGCGTCGTCAAAACGCAGGTGCGACACGGTGAAGCCGGTCAGGCCGGCCTTGGGCTTGGAGCCACGGCCGGTGGCGCCTTCGTCGCGGATTTCGCCGCCCGCGCCAGTGGACGCGCCCGGGAACGGGGCGATGGCGGTCGGGTGGTTGTGGGTTTCCACCTTCATCAAGGTGTGCACGGTGGTGTCACGGCGGATGTACTTGGCGCCGTCAGCGCCCTCGCCCGTGACGCCCGGCACGCCGGCCTGGAAGCGCTGCGCGGGGCCGCCGGCCATGATGGCGGCGTTGTCCGAATACGCCACGACCGTGCCTTCCGGCTGCGCCTTGTGCGTGGCGCGGATCATGCCGAACAGCGTGTTGGGCTGCGACTGGCCGTCGATGACCCATTCGGCGTTGAAGATCTTGTGGCGGCAATGTTCGCTATTGGCCTGCGCGAACATCATCAGTTCCACGTCGGTGGGGTCGCGCCCCAGGTCGGTGAAGGACTTGGCCAGGTATTCGATTTCGTCTTCCGACAGGGCCAGGCCCAGCGACACGTTGGCCTCGGCCAATGCCTTGACGCCATCAGCCTGCACGCCGACGGTGCGCATGGGCTTGCCGGCCAGCGTCTGGAACAGCGCCTGGCCGTCGAAGCTGGCGTCAACCACGGTTTCGGTCATGCGGTCGTGCAGGCAGTCGGCCGCGCGCGCCAGCATGGCGTCGTCAAACGACTTGGTGCCGAGCAGGCCGCGTTCGGGGGTGATCACATAGCGCACGCCGCGCTCAATGCGGTGCACCGATGACAAGCCACAGTTGTGGGCGATGTCGGTGGCCTTGCTGGCCCAGGGGGAAATGGTGCCCAGGCGCGGAATGACCAGCAGCGACAGGCTTTTGGCGGGCGCCTCAGCCGTGCTGGGCGTGCCGTAATCCAGCAATTGGGTCAGGTGTTGCTGCTGTTCGGCCGTCAGGGCGGCGTCGGTGCTGACGAAGTGCTCGTAGCGAGCGGAGATGTCGGCCACCGGCAGGCCGGCTTCCTTTAGTTGCGCCAACAGGCGATCGCGACGAAAGGAGGACAGGACGGAGGAACCAGGCAGATGCTGAACTAGGGACACGATGCGGGCGCCGTATAAGGATGGGAGCAAAACGGGATTTTACCTGTTTAGGGGGTTTTCCCGGAGCCGTTATTCAAGAAGCTTGCAAAGCCCTTGTTTTCCCTAGTGTTACAAAAGAATTCTGACGACGATTAACCAGGATGGTGCATAGCAATATCGGCTTGAAGCCACGGTGTCATCGCGAAATATCCAGCGTCTTAACGCCGCGCCACAGAATCGTCTGACGCAATGCAGCATGTTGTTGTCGCCCCGCACCACGGGAAAACACGAACACCCTCGCCCCAAGGGCGACGGTAGGATGCAGCGACCCAATTCATAAAGCGGGCCCCCGCGCCCAAGCCGTCGCCGCACCCATGTCCCGCCCTGAAGCCTCCATCGAGCCCGTCGAACCGATCCTCCCCGTTGAACCCGATCCCGCCGTAAAGGTGCCGCTGGCCATTGAAAAATGGTTGGCCGTGATTCTGCTGGCGACGCTGGCGCTGATCACCTTCGCCAACGTGCTGGTGCGCTATTTCACGGACCAGTCGTTCGCCTGGACCGAAGAAATTTCGGTGTTCCTGCTGATCGTGCTGACTATGGCGGGCGGCAGCGTGGCCTTTGTGCGCAACCACCATATCCGTATTGAAATCCTGGCGGATTCCGGTTCACCGCGCCGCCAGCGCATCATGGCCTTGATTGCCAACGGCTGCGTGCTGGCGTTCTTCGTGCTGCTGACCGTGCTGTCGGTGAAGCTGGTGTCCGACGAATTCATGTACGAAGAAACGTCCCCCGCTATCGGCGTGCCGACCTGGTGGTATTCGATCTGGCTGCCGGTGATGGCGGCAGCAATCTCGCTGCGCACCCTGGGCATCATCCGCCGCATTCTGCAGACCGCGGGCAAGCCATGATCGTCTCGCTGCTGTTCATTGTCTTCATCGTCCTGATGCTGATCGGGGTGCCGGTGGGCGTGGCGCTGGGCATCGGCGGCACCATTGCCATCGTGCTGTCCAACCTGGATACGCCCTGGTATGGCTTGTTGGCCGTGCCGCAGAACTTCTACGCGGGGCTGGCCAAGTACCCGCTGCTGGCCATCCCCATGTTCGTGCTGGTCGGCTCCATCTTCGACCGGTCCGGCGTGGCCAAGCGGCTGGTGGATTTTGCGATTGCCATCGTGGGCCGCGGCCCGGGCATGCTGCCGCTGGTGTCGATTGCGGTGGCCATGTTCCTGGGTGGCATTTCGGGGTCAGGCCCGGCCTGCGCAGCGGCGGTGGGCGCGGTGATGATCACCGCCATGTCGCGCGCGGGCTACCCGGGGTCGTTCTCGGCGTCGGTCGTGGCGGCAGGCGCCGCCACGGACATCCTGATTCCCCCGTCGGTGGCGTTCATTATCTATTCGGTGCTGGTGCCCGGCGCGTCCGTGCCCGCGCTGTTTGCGGCCGGCATGATTCCCGGCCTGCTGGCGGGCTTTGCGCTGATCATTCCCGCCGTATGGCTATCGCGCAAATACAAGATGGGCGCGCTGGAATCCCACTTGCCGCGCCCGCCCTTCTGGGCAAGCCTGCGCGATGCTTCATGGGGCTTGGCCGCGCCGGTGCTGATTCTGGGCGGCATGCGCCTGGGCTGGTTCACGCCTACCGAGGCGGCGGTGGTGGCGGTGTTCTACGGCTTGTTCGTGGGCGGTTTCATTCACCGCACCATCAAGCTGCGCGACCTTTTCACCATCTTGCGCGAAGCCGCCGAGCTGTCCGCCGTGATCATGCTGGTGGTGACGCTGGCCGGCATCTTTGCGTGGGCGCTGTCGACGCTGAGCGTGATTGACCCGATCACCAACGCCATCGTCAATTCCGGCTTGGGCGAATGGGGCGTGCTGTCGCTGTTGATCTTGCTGCTGATGACGGTGGGCATGTTCCTGGACGGCATTTCGATTTTCCTGATTTTCGTGCCGCTGCTGATGCCGATTGCCAATGCCTATGGCTGGGATCCGGTGTGGTTCGGCGTGGTGCTGACCTTGAAGGTGGCGCTGGGCCAATTCACGCCGCCGCTGGCCGTGAACCTGATGGTGTCGTGCCGCATTGCCCGGGTGCCCATGGAGTCCACGGTGCGGTGGGTGGTGTGGCTGCTGGCTTCCATGTTCCTGGTGCTGGTGGCGGTGCTGGTGTTTCCGCAACTGGCGCTGTGGCTGCCGCATAAGTTGGGTTATTGATTTGGATTATTGAAGCGAAAGCAGGTCCGTAGCGATCTTGATTACAACAACAGACACACTCGCAAAGAGAGGAGACACCGTATGAACTTCCGCAACCTGATTGGCGCCGCGCTGTGCGCCGCCGCCGTGGTCGGCATGACGCCGGCGCACGCGCAGAACTACAAGTCCGAATACAAGCTGTCCATCGTGGTGGGCACGACGTTCCCGTGGGGCCAGGGCGCCGAGATCTGGTCCAAGCTGGTGCGCGAGCGCACCGACGGCCGCATCAACATCAAGGTGTACCCGGGCACGTCGCTGGTGCAAGGCGACCAGACGCGCGAATTCACCGCCATCCGCCAAGGCGTGATCGACATGGCGGTGGGGTCCACCATCAACTGGTCGCCGCAGGTCAAGCAGTTGAACCTGTTTTCGCTGCCCTTCCTGATGCCCGACTACGCTGCCATCGACGCGCTGGTGCAAGGCGACGTGGGCCGCGAGATGTTCAAGCTGATCGAAAAAGCCGGCGTGGTGCCGCTGGCCTGGGGAGAAAACGGCTATCGCCAGCTGAGCAATTCCAAGCGCGAAGTGAAGACGCCCGCCGACATGAAGGGCATGAAGCTGCGCGTGGTGGGTTCGCCGCTGTACATCGACACGTTCACGGCCCTGGGCGCCAACCCCACGCAGATGAGCTGGGCCGATGCGCAGCCGGCGCTGGCCAGCGGCGCGGTGGATGGGCAGGAAAATCCGCTGTCGATCTATACGGGTTCCAAGCTTTATACGGTGGGCCAGAAGTATTTGACGCTGTGGAACTACGTGGCCGACCCGCTGATCTTCGTGGTGAACCGCGAGGTGTGGAATTCCTGGTCGGAAAAGGACCGCGACATCGTGCGCCAGGCCGCGCTGGATGCCGGCAAGCAACAGATCGTGATTGCACGCAAGGGCGTCACGCCAAGCGACCCGTCGCTGCTGAAGGAAATCGAAGGCCACGGCGTAACGGTGACGTCCTTGTCGAAGGCCGAACACGACGCCTTCGCGAAGATCACGCAGCCGGTTTACGACAAGTGGAAGAAGCAGATCGGCGAAGACCTGGTCAACATGGCCGAAAAGTCCATCGCTGCGCGCAAGCAGTGAACAGGGTTGACGGCAACGTACTGATTTAGCAGCAAGCCCCAGGGGAACGACGGCGCAAGCCGCCAAATCGAGGCAGGGACGTTAGATCCCTCCCAACCAAACAGGCGCCAGCCAAAAGCTGGCGCCTGTTTCCTTTTGGGTGTTCGCCTTTAGGGCGGGAACGCCGGCGTCGGACGCGTTGTGGCGAAATTGTAGGATGGGTGAAGCGCGGGACGCTTACCAAAAGAAATTGAATGGGGATCGCGCGTAACCCATCTGACGGAGGCTGCGTTGTGGCTGAACCCGTTAAGAACTCCACCGCTGCTTGATGGGTTACGCGCGTTGTAGGGCGTTGTTCTTGTTTAAGGATTCTCGCGCTTCACCCATCCTACGGGTATGCCTCGGGCATCCTACGGGTATGCCTCGGGCATCTTACGGGTATGCCTCGGGCATCCTACGGGTATCGCACTTCCATGATGTCCAACTCTTCTATTCCGCCGGGGGTGCGTAGCACTACCGTGTCGCCTTCCCTGGCTTTGATCAGCGCGCGGGCGACGGGGGAAATCCAGCTGATTTTGCCGGCCAGGGGCTCGGCTTCGTCGACGCCGACGATGGTGACGGTGTGCTCTTCGCCGGCCTTGTCGCTGTACAACACCGTGGCGCCGAAGAATACCTGGTCGCGGTTGGGCTGCAAGGCGGGGTCGACGACTTCGGCGATGTCCAGGCGCTTGGTCAAAAAGCGCATGCGGCGGTCGATTTCGCGCAGGCGTTTCTTGCCGTACAGGTAATCGCCGTTCTCGGAACGGTCGCCGTTGGAGGCTGCCCACGACACCACTTGCACCACCGACGGGCGCTCTACGTTCATCAGGTGCGTCAGTTCGGCGCGCAGGCGTTCGTAGCCTTCGGGGGTCATGTAGTTCTTGGTGCCCACGGGCAAGGCTTGGGCTTGCGGCAGGTCGTCCTCGTTGTCGGACTCTTTAACAAAGGCTTTGTTCATAGCGGCTGCGCCGCAGTGGCGCGATCCCAATATCAATGGCTTGCAGGATGGGCGGCGTTGGTGACCGCCCGCGTCAGAACCAGTCGTGCCAGACCGGCTTCAGGTCGGACGGCAGCGACGGCAGGCGGCCCAGGTCGATCCGGCTTTCCTTGGGGCTGTGGAAGTCAGACCCGCGCGAGGCCAGGAAGCCGTAGCGGCGCGCCACCTCGGCATATTGGCGGGCTTCTTCCACGGTGTGGCTGCCAGTGGTGACTTCGATGCCCTCGCCGCCCAACTGCAAAAATTCGTCGAACAGCGCGGCGAATTGCAGCGGCGTGTACTTATAGCGGCCCGGGTGCGCGATGACGGCGCGACCGCCCGCGCCACGGATCCAGCCCACGGCTTCGGCCAGCGTGGCCCATTGCATGGGCACATGGCCGGGGCGGTCGTCGCCCAGATGCTTGGTGAATACGGCTTGCACGTCGGGGCAATAACCCGCCTCGACCAGATAACGCGCAAAGTGGGTGCGGCTGATCAATTCAGGGTTGCCGGCGAACGGCAGCGCGCCTTCGTAGGCGCCGGGCATGCCCATTTCAGCCAGGCGGTCGCCGATGCGCTTGGCGCGTTCGGCGCGGCCCGAGCGGGTCTTGCGCAAGCCTGCGATCAGGTCAGCGTTTTGCGGATCGAATTGCAGGCCCACGATGTGTACCGTCAGGCCTGCCCAAGTGACTGAAATTTCCACGCCGGTGGAAAACCGCATGCCCAGGTCTTGCGCCGCGCTGGCGGCTTCGGCCAGGCCGCCCACTTCGTCGTGATCCGTCAATGCCCAGACGTCGACGCCGTTGGCGTGCGCGCGCTGCGCCACGTCGCGAGGCGCCAGCGCGCCGTCGGACACAGTGGAATGGCAGTGCAGATCGATGTTCAGGGTGGGCGATTTCATCGGGCTATTGTAGAGAAGCCCCGGCACCCTGAATAGCGCCGGGGCGTCCCCCTAATCGCAGCGCGGACGCTCAGCCCAGCAAAAACGCCGGCACGGGGTCCAACGGGCTGTCAGCGATCAAGGTCGGCGCGTGCCCTACCTCGGCACTTGCTCAGCCCACCAGAAACGCCGCCACCGAGCCCAACTGGCTGTCGACGACCACGGTCGGCGCATGCCCCGGCACCTGCTCAGGCCAGCAGAAACGCCGCCACCGGCTCCACCTGGCTGTCGGCGATCAAGGTTGGCGCGTGCCCCACCCCCGGCATTTCCAGCGCTTGGGCGCGGGGGTTGCGTTTCAGCATCTCGTCCACCGTGGCGGGCGTCAGCAGGTCGGACTTTTCACCGCGCACGATCAGGATGGGGCACGGCACGGCGTCATAGGACCGCCACAGAATCTGTTCACCCGCCGCCAGCTCTTCCGGCGTTTGCGCGGCCAGCGCCTGGGCCAGCGCCAGGTCGTAGTGCTTGACCCATTTGCCGCCGAATTCCGGGTACAGGTACTGGGCCAGATCCGTCCATTGCGCGTCGGTATGCGGCCCGAAAGTCTCGGAATTCGCGCGCATGGTGGCCACCGCTTCCTCGAACGAGGCAAACTCACCCGGCTGGCCCACGTACTGGCCGATGCGCGACAAGGCGCCGGTTTCCAGGCGCGGCCCCACGTCGTTCAACACCAGCTTGTTCAACTGGATGCCGTGGCCGGGAGGCAGCATGCCCGCATGTGGGCGCATGGCCTGCATAGCGGTGGCGAACACCGCCGCGCCCGACAGCGCCATCGCGATCAAGCCGCCCATCGACGTGCCCACCCAGGCCAGCGTGGCGGGCCGCAAGCGCGCAATCAGCGTCACCATGTCGGACACGTACTGCGGCACTGTGTAGAACGCAGGGTTGACCAGCCAGTCAGAGCGGCCACGGCCCACCACGTCGGGGCAAACCACGCGATAGCGGCCGGCCAGGCGGCGCGCCAGCACGTCGAAATCTCGCCCGCTGCGGGTTAGACCGTGTACGCACAACAGCACCTGCTCGTTGGCGGGATCGCCCCATTCCCAGTAAGCCATCCGGTGCAAGCCGGCCGGGCTGGCGCAGGTGACGAATTCCAAGCGGGGTTGCAGGCTGGCGTCCAATCTAAACACTCCACGTATCGGCGGGCGCCGCAACGGCGGCCCACCAGGGCGCACTAGTGTAATCGCGTCAGCCGGACAATCGCATGACGGCGGCGGCGCGGCCGGGTGCAATTCAGACGCCGCGCCCCGTGCTGGACACTGCGCTCGCGCCTCGCTACGATCACCCCATTCTCATCGGCGCCCCCTGGTTGCGGCGGTACGGAATTGCCGTTGCCTATCAGGCCGATCCAATCATTAAATTGGAATCGGCCGCCGGTTAGGGGGAGAGTTATGAGCTTCAGGCATTGCCAGATCAGTCATCCCAAAATTGATATGGAGTCCGTATGCAGCAAAGCAGTCCTGTCTCTCCGCTGACCGCTGACCACTCATCCCCTGACGTCAGCCCCCCTCCCCCCGAACCGCCGAAAGTGCTCCAGGACGTGCTGTCCCGGGCCGACGTGCAGATCAACGGCACGCGCCCCTGGGACATTCAGGTGCATGACAGCCACATGTACGAACGCGTCTTTGCCAGTTGGTCGCTGGGGCTGGGCGAGTCCTATATGGACGGGGAATGGGACTGCGAGCAACTGGACGAGCTCTTCACCCGCCTGCTGCGCGCCGACATGGGCTCGGCCGCGCTGGGCGTGGCGCGCATCAAGCTGATTGCCGAGCACCTGCGCCACAAGCTGTTCAACCTGCAATCCAAGCACCGCGCCTTTGAAGTGGGCGAACAGCATTACGACGCCGGCAATGACGTGTTCGAAGCCATGCTGGACAGCCGCATGATCTATTCCTGCGCCTACTGGGAAAACGCCCAGACGCTGGAAGACGCCCAACTGGCCAAGCTGGACATGATCTGCCGCAAGCTGCAACTCAAGCCCGGCGAGACGCTGCTGGACATCGGCTGCGGCTGGGGCGGGCTGGCCAAGTTCGCCGCCGAGAACTACGGCGTGACGGTCACGGGCGTGACGGTGTCCAAGGAACAGTTGGCGCTGGCGCAGGAGCGGGTCAAGGGCCTGCCGGTGCAACTGCTGCTGCAAGACTACCGCGACCTGCAAGGCAGCTTCGACAAGGTCGTGTCGGTGGGCATGTTTGAACACGTGGGGCCCAAGAACTACGACACTTACTTCAGCAATGTGCAGCGTCTGATGGCGCCGGAAGGCGTGTTCCTCTTGCACACGATCGGCATCGCGGCCACCAGCCAAAGCACGGACCCGTGGATTGACCGCTATGTGTTCCCCAACGGCAAGCTGCCGTCCGCGCGTGAAATCGCATCCGCCGTCGAACACCGCTTCATCATCGAAGACTGGCACAACTTCGGCACCGACTACGACCGCACGCTGATGGCCTGGTGGGACCGCTTCGAGCGCGCCTGGCCGGCCTTGCAGTCACGCTACGGCACGCGCTTTTACCGCATGTGGAAATACTATCTGATGTGTTGCGCGGGTTTTTTCCGGTCACGCGAAGGCCAGCTCTGGCAAGTGATCCTGACGCACCCGCAACGCCCCGAGGTGTACCGCTCGCTGCGCTGAACGCGCGGCTTCAACTGCATTCCCATCACGGGGCGCGTCCAAGAGACACCAAGGACGCGCCCGACGCGGGCTTTCCTACGCGTCTGCCCGCGATTCTGCCCGCGCGTCTTCCAGGATCATGTCCGCGGCGCGCTCCGCGATCATGATGGTGGGCGAATTGGTGTTGCCTGATGTGATCAGCGGCATCACCGAGGCGTCTGCAATGCGCAGCCCCTCCAGCCCGAAGACACGCAGACGGGCGTCCACCACCGCGCCGCTGTCCGCGTTCTTGCCCATGGCGCAGGTGCCCACCGGATGGAAGATGGTCGTGCCGATCTTGCCGGCCGCCTCGCGCAATTGCTCGTCCGTCTGGTAGTCCGGACCGGGCAACCATTCCTCAGGCTGATAGCACTGCAAGGCGGGCGCGGCGGCAATGCGCCGCACCAGCCGGATGGAATCCGCCGCCACCTGGATGTCGGCTTCCGTGCTCAGGTAATTGGCCGCGATGACGGGCGCCGCGCCATCGGGCGTGCCCGCCGCCCCTTGGGCATGCACGCTGCCGCGCGAGGTTGGCCGCAGGTTGCACACGCTGGCCGTGAAGGCGTCGAAGGCATGCAGCGGTTCGCCAAACGCCCCCAGCGACAAGGGCTGCACATGGAATTCCACATTGGCGCGCGCCTGGCCGGGGTCGGACTTGGCAAACGCGCCCAACTGCGACGGCGCCATGCTCATCGGCCCGCGTCGGCGCAACAGGTATTCCAGGCCGATCCCCGCCTTGCCCAGCCACGACCCGGCGATTCGGTTCAGCGTCTTCACGCCATTCACCTTCAGAATCACCCGCAGTTGCAGATGGTCTTGCAGGTTCTCGCCCACGCCCGGCAAGGCGTGGCGCAAGCCGATGCCGCTTTCGCGCAGGCGCGCGGGTTCGCCGATGCCGGACAGTTCAAGCAGATGCGGGGTGTTGACGGCGCCCGCCGCCATGACGACTTCGCGGCGAGCGCGCACGGTAATCGTCCGCGGCGTGCCACGCTCCTTGCCCTTGCCTTCAAGCCGCACTAGCACGCCCACGCAACGCTTGCCCTCGAACAACAGTTGTTCGGCTTGCGCGCCGGTCATCACGTGCAGATTGGGCCGCTTCATCACCGGCCGCAAGAATGCCTTGGCCGTGTTCCAGCGCCAACCGCTACGCTGGTTCACTTCAAAATAGCCGCTGCCGAAGTTGTCGCCACGGTTGAAATCCTGAACCCGGGGGATGCCTTCCTGTTCGGCCGCGGCGGCAAAGGCTTCCAGGATGTCCCAGCGCAGCCGTTGCGCCTCGACCCGCCATTCCCCGCCCGCGCCATGGAATTCGTCGGCGCCACGGTGATAGTCTTCGCTGCGCTTGAAGACCGGCAGCACCTGGTCCCAGCTCCAGCCCGGGTCGCCGGACAGCGCGGCCCAGTCCTCGTAGTCTTCACGCTGGCCGCGCATGTAGATCATGCCGTTGATGGACGAGCATCCGCCTAGCACCCGGCCGCGCGGATAAATCAAGGAACGCCCGCCCAGCCCGGCTTCCTTGACCGTGCGGTACATCCAGTCGGTGCGGGGGTTGCCGATGCAATACAGGTAGCCCACGGGGATGTGGATCCAGTGGTAGTTGTCACGCCCCCCGGCTTCCAGCAACAGCACTTTCGTGTTGGGGTCCTGGCTTAAGCGGTTGGCCAGCACGCAGCCGGCCGAGCCCGCGCCCACGATGACGAAATCGTATGTCTCCATCAACCGTATGTCTCCATAAGCACTTGTTATCTGCTTTTATTTGTTTGCGGGGCATGACTTGCCGTGCATTGCTTGCCGTTCGTCGCTTGCCGTGCATCGCTTGCCGTCACCCGCGTCTGCGTGACTCTGGCGCAGCCGCCCCCACCTGTCCAATGAAAAGTTGAAATTCGGCTTATAAGCATCTTTAATAATGCTCACCCCCTTTCCGCAACGGACAGCGCCATGGACTTGAAGCACATCCGCACCTTTGCCGCCGTGGCGCGGGAAGGCAACCTGACGCGCGCGGCGGAACACCTGCATGTGACCCAGCCCGCGCTAAGCCTGCAACTGAAGAACTTCCAGGAATCGCTGGACCTGACGCTCTTCGCGCGCACCGCGCAGGGGCTGGCGCCCAACGCGGATGGCCGGGCGCTGCTGCCGTCCGCGCTGCGCATCCTGGACGCCATGGAAGATTTCCAACGCGCCATCGGCGCCCTGCGCGACACGGTACAAGGCGAACTGCGCATCGGCACCATCCTGGACCCGGAGTTCCTGCGTCTGGGCGCCACGCTGCAATACCTGGTGGAACACTATCCGAAGATCCGGCCCACGCTGCGCCATGGCATGTCAGGGTCCGTCGGCCGGCAGGTGCGGGCGGGCGATTTGGACGTGGGTTTCTATTTGGGGCCGGCAGGCGCAACGGGCGGCGCGCCCTTGCTGGACGTCTTGCCGCTGGCGTCGTTTACCTATTACGTGGTGGCGCCCAAGGGTTGGGGCGCGCAGGTGGCCGGCCGAGGCTGGCAGGAGATTGCCGCCCTGCCCTGGATCTGGACCCCGCCGGATTCCGTGCACCACCGCTTGCTGGCGGCCAAGTTCGACGCGCTGGGCATCGCGCCCAACGCGGTAGCCGAAGTGGATCAGGAAGCGTCCATGCTGGACTTGGTGCGCTCGGGCGTGGGGCTGTCCCTGGTGCGCGATTCGATTGCGCTGCGCGAATCCCAGGCGAATGGCTTGTTGTTGTTACCCGGGCTGGCGATCCCCGCCGAGCTGTCTTTCATTACCCAGGCCGCCCGCCAAGGCGACCCCTTGGTGGCGGCCGCCTTTGCCGCCGTCAGGGCAGCGTTTGGCTAAGGGCGTTGGCTTGGGCGCGTTCGGCTAAACGCATGCAGCCAAGCGAGCCCAAGCAACTGGGTTCAAGCAAGCGGGCTTAAGCAGACTTCTACTGCGCCTTGATCCCCGCGCGCTTGGCAATCTCCGCGAAGCGCGGCGTTTCTTCCTCGATGACCCGGGCCACGCTTGCGGCATCCATCGGCGTAGGGTCGAATCCGCTGGCGCGCAATTGCCTTTGCGTGTCGGGATCCTGCAACGCCTTGGTCAAAGCCGCGTTCAGCGTGGCGACCACGTCGGCCGGCACCCGCTTGGGTGCAAACACCGCGATCCAGGTGTCCATGCTGACGTTGGGATAACCGGCTTCGGCCACCGTCGGCACGTCAGGCAGGAAGGCCGAGCGCTGCGGCGTGGTCACGGCAATGGCCTTGATCTTGCCCGACTTGATCTGCGGCATCGCCGACACCACCGTGTCGAACAAAATGGGAATTTGCCCACCGATCAGGTCAGTCATGGCGGGGCCGCTGCCCTTGTACGGAATGTGCGTCATGTGCGTGCCGGCCGCGGCCTGGAACATTTCGCCCGCAAAGTGCGACACCGTGCCGATGCCGAACGAGCCATAGGAAAACTTGTCGCCTTCCTTGCGCGCGGCGGCCACCAGCCCCTTCACGTCTGAATACGGGGTTTGCTCGTTGGCCACGATGATCAGCGCCGCGCGGCCCACCATGCCAACGGGTTGAAAGTCTTGCGTCGGGCTATAGGGCAGCTTGGCGTACACGGCCGGGTTCACCGTGAAGGTGGTGCCCGAACTGAGCAGCAGCGTGTAGCCGTCGGGCGCCGCCTTGGCCACGGTCTGCGCGCCCAGAATGGTGCCCGCGCCGGCCTTGTTCTCGACAATGATCGATTGCTTGAGCTCTTCACCCAGCCGCTTGGCGATGATGCGGCCCAGCACATCGCCCGCGCCGCCTGGCGGATAGGGAACAACCAATTGGATAGGCCGTTGCGGGTATTCGGCGGCCTGCGCCGCCCCCGCGCCAGCCGCCAGGGTGATGGCGGCGCACGCCGCGACGAACTTCCTGCGTTGCATGAACATGCTTGTCCCCTTGTTGTTCGATGAGTCTTAGGCAGAAATCACTACATTCGGGTACCCGTCAGGGCCTATCAGTCAGCACGAATCACTCAACGCAGCCTAAGCGGCGTCATCAGGGATGGCGCCACGCCCTGGTCGATCAGTTCCACCGGCAAGGCTTGGCCGGTGACCAGCGACGCCGCCAATGCAGACACCCCTGCCGCCGACTGAATGCCATATCCGCCCTGCGCCGCCAGCCAGAAAAAGCCGCGCTGGGCATCGTCAAAACCCACCACCATGTCGCCGTCCGGCACGAACGAGCGCAGCCCGGCCCACACTTGCGAGGGCCGTCGGATGGTCAGCGTGGTGGCCGTTTCGATGTGATAGATGCCGGTCGCCACGTCCAGTTCTTCGGCCACCACATCGTGCGCGGCCACCGGGTCCGCGTTGGCGGGCGAACCCAGCAACTGGCCCGCATCGGGCTTGAAATAGAAAGACTCGTCAATGCCGACCACGGCCGGCCAGGCGCTGCAATCCACGCCTTCCGGCGCGGGGAACGTGAAGGCGCTGCGTCGGCAGGGTTGCAAGCCCACGGGCGCCACGCCGCAACGCTGGGCCACATCGTCGGCCCAGGCGCCCGCCGCGTTGACGACGATGCGCGCTTGCAGGTGCGTGCCGTCCTTCAGTCGCAACGTCCAGGTTTCGCCAGAGTTATCGCCTGATATTTCGCCCGACGGTCCACCTTCGGACCGCTGGCCCGACTCCAGTTCGGCGTTGCACCGCAGCACCACACCCTGCCGCCGCGCACCCGCCAGAAAGCCCTGATGCAGCGCATGCACGTCCAGGTCGCGAGCATCGGGTTCAAACATGGCGCCGCCCGCCACCGCCTCGGGCCGAATGCATGGCACGCGGGACAAGGCCTGTGCCGCGTCCAGCAACTGCACGTTGCCGGCCAACGCCTGCGCACCTTCGTAGGTTTCCATGAGCGTGTCGCGCTGGTCCGCGCTGGCGATGTACAGGCAGCCGCGCTCGTGCAGCAGCGGATGCTCGGTGAAGCCTTCGGGCGGCTGCTCATAAAAGGCACGGCTGGCGCGCGTCAGCGCCTGGATCTGGGGCGTACCATAGGTTTCCATGAACATCGCGGCAGAGCGGCCGGTGGAGTGATAACCCGGTTGCGCTTCGCGTTCCAGCAGCAGGACGCGCATCGGCGGCGACTCTGCCGTCAAGCGATAAGCCAAAGACGTACCGGCAATACCGGCCCCGATGATGACAACGTCAAACTGCTGCTCACTCATGGTGTTTCCATAATTCTCGTATTTGAGAATTCTCGGATATGACAAAATATCCGTCAACGAAAAAAGGCAGGCTGGCTTGGTGCCAGCCCGTGCCGCTAAGGGAAAGCACCAACATGCCGATCATCCGTCCGCCCTCGCCCGCCACCAACATCCTGGCTGACCGCAGCAGCCTGGGCATACGGCTGCGCGCGCTGCGCCGGGCGCGCTCCATGACCCTGAAGGAACTGTCGGCCCTGACCGGCGTGGCGCTGTCCACCTTGTCAAAGATGGAACTGGGGCAGGTGTCCATCAGCTATGCCAAATTCGCCGCCGTGGCGCGCGCGCTGGACGTCGACATCGCTGCCTTGTTCGGCCCGGTCACGGCCCCGGGAAAAGAGGCCAGCGACGGCCCCGCCCCCTCTGCCCTGCGCTGTACGCTGGCCGAATCGCCGGGCTACCTGACCGGCACCTACGACTACAAGCTGTTGGCCGGCCAGTATCCGCAGCGCAGCATGACGCCCATGTATGGCCGCATCCTGGCCCGCGAGGAGTCGGAGTTCGAGGACTACATGCGCCACGCCGGCCAGGAATTCCTGGTGGTGCTGGAAGGCGAACTGGAAATCCGCTTTGAAAACGGGGAATCGCTGGTGCTGACCAAGCACGAAACGGCTTACTTCGACAGCGGCGTGGGGCATATCTATTTGTCGCGCAGCCCCAAGCCGGCCGAAGTCATGGTGGTGATGACGGGCGGGCAGTAACAAACAGGCCAAACAGGTCGCCATAAGGGGCAGCCAGCCACGGGCACGCGGCTTGCTGGCTACGGGCCATCACCGTATCCAGTCAGCTTGCCATGACCGCACCCAAGCCCGATGTGCGTAAAGGCCAGTACACCGGCCCGCTTGCGCGCGACACCTTCAGGCAGCGCTTCATGCGCCGCTTTTACGACCCAGCTTTCCAGACGGAACAGGACGCGCTGAACCGCCTGGAAGCCATCGCCTGGGACGCTTATCAGGACGGTCGCAAGGCGCCCATCACCGTGAAGGCCGGCGCGGCCTACGCCGACCCGGATTACGACCTGTCGGTGGAATGGAAGGAAGCGCACGACCGCCTGGCGCAAACCGCCAAGACGCAACGCGACCCCGCCACCCGCTCGCGCGTGCTGGTGGTGGTGGGCGCGGCGCGCAACGACGGCACCTGTCCGGGCGAGGTCTCCAAAACCTGGCGCCTGGCCCAGATCGTCAGCGCAGAACTCGCCAGCGCCGACGTGCAAGCCGACATGCTGGACCTGAGCCGGCTGACATCCGAATACCAGCAACTGATCCATCCCTGTAAAGGCTGCGTCTCCACCGCCATGCCGCTGTGCCATTGGCCATGCAGTTGCTATCCCAACCACTCCCTGGGTCAGGACAACGACGCCATGAACGACATCTACGAACAGTGGGTGGCGGCGCACGGGGTGATCTTGCTGGCGCCGACCTATTGGTACCAATCGCCCAGCCCGTTGAAGCTGATGATCGACCGCCTGGTATGCGCCGATGGCGGCAACCCCGACCCCACCACCACGTCCGGCAAGGACGCGGCCAAGGCCAAGCGTATTGAACTGGACGGCTGGCCCTACCCCAAGCATCTGGCGGGGCGGGCTTACGGCCTCGTCGTGCATGGCGACGTGGCCGGCATTGAAGGCCAGCGGCGCGCCTTGAGCGACTGGCTGGACTGGATGGGCCTGATCGACGCCGGCGCGATGTCGCGGCTGGACCGCTACATCGGCTATTACCAGCCCTACGCAACCAGCCACGCCGACCTGGACCAGGATCAGGCCGTGCAGGAAGAAGTGCGCAACGTGGCGCGCGCGATGGCGCAATGCCTGCCACGCCTGCGCGCGGGAGAACTGGCGCCCCCTGATAAAGGGCTGCGCGAGCCTCGGCCCAAGTAAGCGTCACGTTGCTTATGCGGCGACAGGGATCGAACAGCAATGAGGATTGGCAAGTGATGCTCATGCAAGAAAAACCACAACCGACGACGACGGCCCCACAGCGGCAAGAAAAGCCCGACGAGACGGCGAAAGAGGCCGCCAAGGACCCATCGCGGCCCCCCAAAAAATCGAACGTCGTCACCAGGTTCTTTGACCATTTCGCGGCGCATGTCACGCATTGGGCGGGGTCGCCCATCGCGTTTGGCACGGCCTTGTGCGCCGTGCTGCTGTGGGCCGTTACCGGCCCCGTCTTCGGCTATTCCGAAACCTGGCAACTGGTGGTCAACACCGGCACCACCATCGTCACGTTCCTGATGGTGTTCCTGATCCAGCAAAACCAGAACAAGGACAGCCGCGCGCTGCACCTGAAGCTGGACGAGCTGCTGCTGGCCATGAAAGGCGCCGACGAACAATTGGTGGATGCCGAACAACTGGACGAAGACAAGCTGCTGGCCCTGGCCGCCGCCTGCACGGCGCGCGCCCGGGCCCAGGCGCGCGGCGGCCGTCGCAAGGGTCGCAATGGCCACGGAAAACCCGGCGGCAATGCCGGCAGCAAGGCTCACAACAACCTCGGCAGCAAATCCCACCGCCCCAAATCCGTCAGGAGCGCCAAGACCACGGTACGCGCCAGCCTGCGCGTGCGGCGCGGCGCGTTGCGTGTGGGCAAGGCCGCGCGCCACTGACGCGGCCCGCCCCGCCATGTTGCGCTGCGCCAAACCAGTGCGGCACGCACAACGGCTTGCACCGCTTTGAAGCATCCAACGATGGCGGTCGCTTCCTGCCCCACCCCGATCCGCCCCACCCCAATCGGCTTGCTCCCCGCCCGCATTCCGCGATTTCTCCTATGACGCCCCGCGTCCAAGCCTCGGCACACCGCCCCCCGGCCCTCTCTCCGACCCAACCTGGCATGGTCTTTGCTTAAGTTGTTCATGCAGGCCGCAAGGCCCGCGGCACAATTCAAGCAGTACCGGCAAAGGCGCCCCGACCGAAAGGTCCAGGGCGCTTTTTGTCTTTTGAAACCCAAACCACAAGCCCGGGGATATTCATGAAAGCAGCGGCCACTCCCGATTCCTTGCAGACCTTGGTGGTGATCGGCAACGGCATGGTGGGCCACCATTGCGTCGAACAACTGATCGCCCAAGGCGCGCTTCAGCGCTATCACATTCACGTCTATGGCGAGGAAACGCGCCGCGCCTACGACCGCGTCCACCTGTCCGAATACCTGAATGGCCGCGACGCCGAATCCATGTCGATGAGCGATGCCGCCTTCTACGAACGCGACGGGCTCACGCTGCATCTGGGCGAGCCGGTGCTGGACATCGACCGCCACGCGCGTGAGGTCATTACCGCCAACGGCCGCGTCGGTTACGACAAGCTGGTGCTGGCAACCGGCTCTTACCCCTTCGTGCCGCCCATCGCCGGCGCCGAGGGCGCGTCGCGCCTGGTGTATCGCAGCATCGACGACCTTGACCTGATCCGCGAGGCCGCCCAAGGCGCGCGCCGGGGCGTGGTGGTGGGCGGCGGCCTGTTGGGGCTGGAAGCCGCCAATGCCTTGAAGTCGCTGAACCTGGAAGCGCATGTGGTGGAATTCGCACCGCGCCTGATGCCGGTGCAGTTAGACGAGGAAGGCGGCGCCGCCTTGAAGGCGCGCATCGAGGCGCTGGGCGTGGGCGTGCATCTGTCGCGCGCCACGCAGGACATCAAGCCCGGCACGCAATATCGCTACCGCATGCGCTTTGCCGAAGGCGCGCCGCTGGAAACCGACCTGATTGTGTTTTCCGCCGGCATCCGCCCGCAAGTGGCGTTGGCGCGCAAAGCGGGCCTGACGCTGGCCGAACGCGGTGGCGTGGCCATTGACGACCATTGCCGTACCAGCGACGACAACATCTATGCCATCGGCGAATGCGCCGCCTGGAACGGCAGCGTGTTCGGCCTGGTGGCCCCCGGCTACCAGATGGCGCGCATCGCCGCGGCCGACCTGTGCGGCGCATCGGAACACACGTTCACCGGCGCCGACATGTCCACCAAGCTCAAGCTGCTGGGCGTGGACGTGGGCTCGATTGGCGACGCGCATGGCAAGACGCCGGGCGCGCGCAGCTACCGCTTTATCGATGAAGCCGGCGCCAGTTATCGTCGCCTGGTGGTATCGGCCGACGGCAAGCGCGTGCTGGGCGCGGTGCTGGTGGGCGACAACCGCTACTACGACACGCTGCTGCAATACGCGCAGAACGGCATTGCGCCGCCCTTGGATCCGGCCAGCCTGATCCTGCCCGCCAGCAGCGCCGCGCCCGCCTTGGGCGTGGATGCGCTGCCCGCCACCGCCACCATCTGCTCCTGTCACAACGTGAGCAAGGGCGTGGTCAGCGCCGCCATCGACGGCGGCTGCACGGACCTGGCCGGCGTCAAAAGCTGCACCAAGGCGGCCTCGGGCTGCGGCGGCTGCGCGGCGCTGCTCAAGCAGGTGGTGGAACACGAACTGTCCAGCCGGGGCGTGGCCGTGGACAAAAGCCTGTGCGAACACTTCGCCTATACGCGCCAGGAGCTCTACGCCATCGTGCGCGTGGGCGGCATTGAAACGTTCGAAGAACTCCTGGCCAGCCATGGCAAGGGCCACGTCGGCTGCGACATCTGCAAGCCCGCCGTCGGTTCCATCCTGGCCTCGTGCTGGAACCGCCCCATCCAGGAACCGCGCCTGGTGCCGCTGCAAGACACCAACGACACCTTCATGGCGAACATGCAGAAGAACGGCACCTATTCGGTGGTGCCGCGCATTCCGGCCGGCGAGATCACGCCCGACGGCCTGATCGCCATCGGCGCCGTCGCCAAGAAATACAAGCTGTACACGAAGATCACGGGCGGTCAGCGCATTGACCTGTTCGGCGCGCAACTGCACGAACTGCCCGACATCTGGAGCGAGCTGATCGCCGCCGGTTTTGAAACCGGCCACGCCTACGGCAAGTCGACCCGCACCGTGAAGTCCTGCGTGGGCAGCACCTGGTGCCGCTATGGCGTGCAAGACAGCGTGCGCATGGCGCTGGACATCGAACACCGCTACAAGGGCCTGCGCTCGCCGCACAAGCTGAAGTTCGCGGTGTCGGGCTGCACCCGCGAATGCGCCGAGGCGCAAAGCAAGGACATCGGCGTCATCGCCACCGAGAACGGCTGGAACCTGTACGTGTGCGGCAACGGCGGCATGCGTCCGCGCCACGCCGAACTGTTCGCCACCGACCTGGACGACGCCACGCTGATCCGCATCATCGACCGCGTGCTGATGTTCTACATCCGCACCGCCGACAAGCTGCAACGCACGTCGGTGTGGCGCGAGTCGCTGGAAGGCGGGCTGGACTATCTGAAAGACGTCGTGCTGAACGACAGCCTGGGCCTGGCCGCCGAGCTGGAAGCGCAGATGCAACTGGTGGTGGACCGCTACGAATGCGAGTGGGCCAACACCGTCAGCAGCCCGGAAAAGCTCAAGCGCTTTCGCACCTTCGTCAACGAGCGTGGCGGCGACCCGGACATTCAATTCGTGGAGGAACGCGGCCAGCCTCGACCCGCGCGGGCAGCCGAGCTTGATCGCAAGCCCGCGCGCATCATCCCCATTGCCGAGGAGATCGTCTGATGAATGCTTCAGCCCCCGACGCCGCTTCCGTTGTCGCTACCCCCACGCTGGCCTGGCGCGCCGTCTGCACCCGCGATGACCTGGTGGCCGATTCCGGCGTGGTCGTCTTGCTGGACGGCCAGCAGATTGCCTTGTTCTACGTGCCCGCAGCCGACGGCAACCCGCTCTACGCCATTGACAACCGCGACCCGAAATCCGGCGCCAACGTCATCGGACGCGGCCTGGTCGGCCACCTGGGCGGCAGCCTGGTGGTGGCCTCGCCGCTCTACAAGCAGCACTTCCGGTTGGCGGACGGCAGTTGCGTGCAGTACCCCGAACAGTCATTGCGCACCTGGCAGGCCCGGTTCAACGGCGACACCGTTGAAATCGCCTGAGCGCACGCGTTTCCCTTTTCACAATCATCAACACGATAGGTAAATCATGTCCTACCTGGTCCCTTCCGAATTCGTCACCAAGATGGTGGACGCCGGCGAATCCAAAATCTACATGGCCACGCGCGACGTGCTGATCCGCGCCTTCATGGCGGGCGCCATCCTGGCCATTGCCGCCGTATTCGCGGTGACCGTCACCGTGCAGACGGGCTCGCCCATCCTGGGCGCCGCGCTGTTTCCGGTGGGTTTCTGCATCCTGTACCTGATGGGTTTCGACCTGTTGACCGGCGTGTTCGTGCTGACGCCGCTGGCGCTGTTCGACAAGCGGCCCGGCGTGACCGTTCCGGCCATCCTGAAGCACTGGGGCTATGTCTTCGTGGGCAATTTCCTGGGTGCGCTGACGGTGGCGGTGCTGATGTCGATTGTGTTCACCTACGGCTTTTCCGTGCCGCCCAACAAGGTCGGCGAAGTCATTTCGCACATCGGTGAAAACCGCACGCTGGGCTACAAGGAATACGGCGCGGGCGGCATGCTGACGATCTTCATCCGGGGCGTGCTGTGCAACTGGATGGTGTCGCTGGGCGTGGTTGGCGCCATGATCTCCACGTCGGTCAGCGGCAAGGTGATTGCCATGTGGATGCCCGTGATGCTGTTCTTCGCGATGGGCTTCGAGCATTCCATCGTCAACATGTTCCTGTTCCCGTCGGCGATGATCATGGGCGGCAATTTCTCCATCATGGACTACATGATCTGGAACGAGATTCCCGTCGTGCTGGGCAACCTGATCGGCGGCCTCTCGCTGACCGGGCTGACCTTGTACACGACGCACATGAAGACGGCCCCCAAGCGCCGCTTCAACTGATCACGCGCCAGGACGTCAGCCGTGATGGACCGTCGCGAGCCCGAGCCCGGGTTTAAGCCCGGTTTTAAGCCCAGCGCCGCCTCTTTGCAGGTGGCGGTGGGCCAACACACCGAACCCGGCAGGAAACCCGTCAACCAAGACTTCCACGGCCTGTGCGTTCCGGGCGAACCCCTGCTGGGCGCCAAGGGCGTGGCGGTGGCGCTGGCCGACGGCATCAGCAGCAGCCAGGTCAGCCACATTGCCAGCGAGACCGCCGTGGCGAGCTTCCTGGAAGACTATTACTGCACGCCCGAAACCTGGTCGGTGAAAAAGTCCGCGCACAAGGTGCTAAGCGCGGCCAATAGCTGGCTGCACGCGCAGACGCGCCAGCGCCATCACCCCGACCAGCCGCGCGACGCCGACCGGGGCTACGTCTGCACCCTGACCGTGATGGTGCTGAAGGCCACCACCGCGCACATCCTGCATATAGGCGACGCGCGTATCTACCGGCTGCGCGCGGGCGCGATGGAGCAATTGACTGACGACCATCGCGTCTGGATATCGCAAGACAAAAGCTATCTGGGGCGCGCGCTGGGCCTGACGCCCCACCTTGAAATCGACTATCACACGCAACCGCTGGAAGCGGGCGACGTCTTTCTGCTGGCCACCGACGGCGTGTATGAACACATCAACGCAGACGACGTGGCAAACGCCATCGCCGCGCATCCCGATACGCTGGATGCGGCCGCGCACAGCCTGGCCCGCCTGGCGTTTGATCGCGGCAGCGACGACAACCTGACCGTGCAGATCGTCCGCGTGGATGCGCTGCCCACGCGCCGCGCCGATGAAATCGCGCGCTACAGCCTGAACCTGCCCTGCCCGCCGTTGCTAACCGCCGGCATGGAATTCGAAGGCTTCCGCATTCAGGACGAATTGCAGGCCAGCCACCGCAGCCACGTCTACCTGGCAGAGGACATCGACAGCGGCGATAAGGTGGTCATCAAGATTCCCTCGCTGGACCTGCGCCACGACCCCGCCTACCTGGAACGGCTGCTGACCGAGGAATGGATCGCCCGCCGCATCGACAGCCGCCACGTCGTGCGCGCCTGGCCGATGCCGCGCACGCGCCGTTATCTCTACACGGTCAGCGAATACCTGCCCGGGCGCACGCTGACGCGCTGGATGGCCGAGCATCCGCGCCCCACGCTGGACCAGGCGGTGAAGCTGATCGAGCAGATTGCGCGCGGCCTGCAAGCGTTTCACCGGCTGGAGATCGTGCATCAGGACCTGCGGCCCGACAACATCTTGATCGGCGACGACGGCGTTGCGCGCATCATCGACCTGGGCTCCACGCAAGCTGCCGGCTTGTGGGACGGCGCCACCCAAGACGACGACGCGCCGTCCATGCTGGGCACCGCGCAATACGCCGCGCCCGAGTACTTCCTGGGCGAAGCCGGCACCTCGCGGTCGGACCTGTATTCGCTGGCCGCGATGCTGTACCAGATGCTGTCCGGCCGCCTGCCCTACGGCGCGGACGTGGCGCGCGCCCGCAGCCGCGCCGCGCAGATGCGGCTGACCTATGTGTCGGTGCTAGACCGCGACCGCGAATTGCCGGCGTGGATCGACGGCGTGCTTAGCCGCGCCCTGCATCCCGACCCCGCCCAGCGCACGCCCGAGCTATCCGAATTCACGCATGCGCTGCGCCATCCGCCCGAGGCCGCGCGCCGGGGCGAACGCCTGCCGCTGCTGGAACGCAACCCCTTGGCATTCTGGAAAGGCCTGTGCCTGGTCCTGTTTGCCATCGTCATCTTTCTTTTGCTTGATCGCTGAATTCTGGAGCACACCATGTTCGGAAGCACCGCCCTGTCCCCCTCCGTCTGGCTGATTGGCGCCGGCCCCGGCGACCCCGAATTGCTCACCCTGAAAGCCGTGCGCGTGCTGGGCCAGGCCGACGTCGTGCTGGTCGACGACCTGGTCAACCCCCAAGTGCTGGACTACTGCCCGCAGGCGCGGCTGGTGTATGTGGGCAAGCGTGGCGGCTGCCGCTCGACCCCGCAAGAGTTCATTCAGCGCTTGATGCTGCGCTACGCCCGCCAGGGCCTGCGCGTGGCGCGCTTGAAGGGCGGCGACCCCTGCATTTTTGGACGCGGCGGCGAAGAAGCCCAATGGTTGAGCGACCACGGCGTGGGCTGTGAAATCATCAACGGCATCACGGCGGGCCTGGCCGCCGCCACCGCTTGCGGCATCCCCCTGACCCAACGCGGCATGGCCCAGGGCGTTACACTGATCACCGCCCATTCCCAGGACGGCGCCACGCCGGATTGGACGGGGCTGGCAAAGAGCGGCACGACGCTGGTGGTCTATATGGGGGTAGCCAAATTGCACGACATGAGCAGCCAGTTGCTGGCGGCCGGCATGGCCCCCGACATGCCCGTGGCGATGATCGAACGCGCCTCGCTGGCGGACCAGCGCGAATGCCGCTCAACGCTTGCCGCCATGGCCCAGGACGCTGCTGCGTTCCAATTGCGCAGCCCCGCCGTGCTGGTCATCGGCCCGGTGGCGGCGTGCCAGGTGCTGGAAGTGGCCGGCGCGGTTGGTGTGGCCTACCCCGCCGAGGCCGCCGACCTTGCCACCCCCGCGCTCCCCTTCGTCCAGCCCCGCTTTCCCCTGCCGTCCGACGAACCGCTACTGCGCCGCAGCGCCTGATCACAACCCCGCAATATGGTCGAACGCCACATCCCGCCGCCCCTGCGCTTTCTGCTTGCCGCGCGGCGCAGTGAACTCCACGGTCTGGAAAGCCTGGCCGTCACCTGCGAGCTGACCGTGCACATCAGCGCGCTGGTGCATGCCTTGCAGAAGGAACGTGGGTATTCGAACCTGACGCTGTGCAACGCGCCCGACAGCCAGCAAGAAACCCTGGCGGGGCTGGTTCAAGACGCGGCCCGCGTTGAAACCGACGTGCGCGGTTTTCTGGACGCCATCGCCGCCAAGACCCCGCACGGCAGCGACAAGGCGCGCCTGCTCAACTGCATTGCCTTCGCCCTATTCCGTCTGGACGAATTGCCCGGCCTGCGCCGCCAGGTGCGCGACCACGCCGTGCCCGCCGACGACGCCGACGCGCGCTTCACGCAGATCATCAGCAGCCTGCTGGCCGTGGTGTTCGAAGCCGCTGATTCCGCGCTGGACCCCGGCGTCACCCGCATCCTGGTCGCCCTGCTGAACTTCATGCAGGGCAAGGAGCTCAGCGGCCAGGAACGCGCGGCGGGCGTCATCGGTTTTACGGCCGGGTTCTTCACCGACGCGCAGAAGGCGCGCATGTTGGGCCTGGCCGCCCACCAGGCCCGCAGCTTCGACATCTATGTGCAATACGCGCAAGACGCCGCGCTGCAATGTTGGGAACGCATCCAGCAGCAACAAGGCCAGCCGGTGGAGCGCATGCGCGACATGGCGCAACGCACCTCTGCCGAGCAGCGCGTGGACGGCGCCTTGGCCGAGCTGTGGTTCGACCTGTACACCGCGCGCATCGACGCCATGCGCGAAGTGGAAAGCCTGTTGGCGCAGGCGCTGGCGCAACAATGCGAACGCCGCATTGCCGAAACCCGCCAGGAACTCGACGACCGCCAACTGCTGTTGGCGCGCTATGCCGACCACGCCAGCGGCCGTGCGCCCAGCATGGTGTTCAGCGTGCAAAGCCGCATCGTGGACACGCCGCCCACGGACGGCGTGGGCAGCGTGCTGGAACGCTCGGTGCTGGAAATGATGCGCGAACAGACGCTGCGCATGCAGCGCACCGACGACGCCTTGAACACGGTGCGCGGCGCGCTGGAAGAAAGAAAGCGCATCGACCGCGCCAAGCGGCTGCTGATCAGCCAGTACGGCCTGACCGAACAGGCCGCCCATGAACGCCTGCAACGCGCCGCCATGGACGGCGGCTTGTCGCTGGCGGACGTGGCGAGACAGGTGATCGGGCAATTGGGTGGCAACTGAAAGCGGGGGCGACGGAATTCCGGGCTGAAGGGCTCCTCGCCACGGAATCCAGCGCTACGGTATCCAGCACTACGGTATCCAGCACTACCGAATCCAGCACTACCGAAACACCCGCTGCGTCCAACTGACCAGCACCCCCATCAAGGCCAGCACGGCCAGCGCCCGGAAGTGATCCAGGTTGGCCAGCAGTACTGACTGCTGATCCAGGATCTGCGCGATCCGCGCCAGCGCCATGCGCTGCGCCTGCGCGGGGTCGGCCACCGCCGCATACACATTGCTGAGCTGCGCCTTGGCCGCTTCAAAATTGGCATTGCCCTCGGCAATGCTCTCCTTCAACACGTTGTAGTGCTTGGTGGTCAGCCACTGCTGGCTGACCGTGGCTGCCATGATGCCCAGCGCCTGCCCCACCTGCGCCAGCATGTTCTTGACCTGCTGCGCGTGCGCGAACACCGCCGCGTCATGGGTCAGCCCCGAAAAAGTATTCATGGCCGTGGCCGGCATGATGATCATGATGAACACGCCATAGCAGGCCAGCGCGGGCAAGACGTCGGTCCAGGGGTCGGCCGTGGGCGTCAGCCCGGACATCAGCACGCCGAACGCCGTCAGCGCCACAAAGCCCGCCACGAAGAACTTGCGCGGCGACGGCCAGCGCGCGATCAACTGCGCCATCACCACAAAAGTCAGCACCCCCGCCCCCAGGCCCATCGAGAAGAACATGCCCGTGTTGGACCACGACAAGCCCAGCGCGCGTTGCAGCATCTGGGGCACCAGATAGCCGTTGGCGCCCAGCATCAGATAACTGAACATGAAGAGCGCCAAGCCGCTTAGAAAGCGCACTTCTTTCATGCCGCCCAGCTTGAGCAAGGGCGCGCCGGTGCGCGTTTCGGATCGCACGAAATAGGCCAGCGCGGCGGCCCCCGCCACGGCGAACAGCACCAGTTGATGGCGGTCACTGAAGAAGTCGTAATAGGACCGCTGCAAGGCATGCAGCAGCAGGAAACTGCCTATGCCCAACGCGGTAATCGGCGCCAACCGCGCCTGGCCCGCCACGGTGGCCTGCCCTTGCCTGCCCGGCATGGAGAGCGCCACCGGCACCATGGCCAGCACCGACAGCCCCGCCACCAGCCAGAACATCAGCGGCCAGCCGTCGTGATCAACCGCCGCCGAGGCCAGCAAGGGTCCCAGCGCCGTGCCGGTGCACAGCCCCGTGGCCAAGGCCTTGATGCCGTGAAAGCGCGCCGGACCGGGCGGAATCAGGTTCACCGTCAGCCGCGACGACGTCAGCATCGCCGCGCAGCCAATCGCCATCAACACCCGGCCCGCCAGGAAACCGCCCTGGCCCACCGACAGCGCACACACCACCGCCCCAGCCGCCGCCGCGCCGAGGGAAGCCAGCAGATAGTGGCGCTGGCCCAGGTGGTGGACCAGCCAACCTTGCAAGGCAATCATCACCACCGCCACGCAGGCGTAGATGACGGCGATCGCCGTGTATTCCTCGGGACTGGCGCCGATCTCGCCCATGATGGGCGTGGCGCCGAAGGTGACCATGCCGTTCTGCAGGAAGTCGATGAATGTGAGCGCGCCGATGGTCGCCAGCAATGTCGGGGGTGGTGCTGCGGAAGGCGCAGCGGGGGTAGCAGCAGCAGCTTGCATGGCTGTGATCCATATTTATGCCTAGGCTGTATATGCCTAGGCAGGTAAATGCTTAAAAAAATCGAGGTCGAAAAAACGGCCCCTATGCTCAGTCCGTTCTCAATCGGTCTTCTGTCCGTTTTGCGCATTGGCCAGCAAGCGCGACAACAGCAAGTGCAAGGTCTGCGCATCGGCCTCCGAAAACCCCGTCAGCAGGCGCCGCATCACCACGTCCGTCGCCGCGAAGGCTTGCGGCAAGGCGGCTTGGCCCAATTCGGTAAGTTCGATCAGATGGCTACGGCGGTCGGCTTCGTTTTCCACGCGGCGGATAAAACCCTTTGCCACGATGCGGTCCAGCAGCCGGGTCATCGCGCCCGAGTCATAGGCCAGCACCCGGCAGAAGTCGCTGGGCGTGCGGCCCCAGCCCCGGGCCAGGCAGTTCAGCACCACGTACTGCGGCGTGGTCAGCTCGAACGGCGCCAGTTCGCGCTCCAGCGCATCGTGAATGCCGTTGCGTACGGACGTGACCATGAAACCGAGTTCACCGGTGTAGAACCTGTCCAGCACGGAAGGGGTGGTAGAAGCCATGGGGTCTCGTTACGGGGTGGCGCGAGGATGGCGATGGCATCGGGCAACAAGCCCTGTGGATCGCGTTTGGGTGATTTTATCTGCCTAGGCAGTTAAATGGCAAGCGATGCATGTCGGGACAGATCCAGAGCCCCCCATCAAGGCAACCGCCACGACAGGCAACAATACCCCCATCAAGGCAAATTCTCCCGGAAGATCACCTGGCTACGCGCCAGTTCCACCCCGTTCATCGCGCTGCGCTTGTCGCGCAGGTTGCTGAAAATGCGCACGCAGCTCATCAGCGCTTCCATCGGGCTTTGCGTGATGACGGCGTCCATGGTGCCGTCGATCAGCAGCGAGCGCGTGTCCGGCGTCAACCCGTGGCCGATGAACACCACCCGGTGCTGCAAGCCGGCCTCTTTCAAGGCCCGCGCCACGCCGTCGGACGCGCCGCCGATGTTGTAGATGCCCGCCAGGTTGGGATATTGCTCAAGCAGTTGCCGCGTCTGCTCGTAGTTGCGCTGCGCGTCGTCATAGCCTTCGCGCAAGTCCACCACCTGCATCGCATGAAACTGCTCGGCATACAACTGCAGGAAACCACTTTCGCGTTCCTCGTGCGCGCGGTAATGGCGCGAGCCCGCAATCAAGGCCACATGGGCGGCGCGCGGGCCGATGAAGCGTGCGATCAGGTAACCCGCCGTGCGGCCGGCGGCGCGGTTGTCCAGCCCCACATAGGCCGTGCGCGCGCTGTTGGCCAGGTCTGAAATCAAGGTCACGGTGGGCACGCCCTGCTGCGCCAGCGTGTTGACCGCTTCGCGCACCACGGGGTGTTCCAGCGCCATGAACGCAATCCCGTCGGCGCGCTTGCCGTGCTTGGCCAAGGCCTGGGCCAGCGCGTCGGGGTTGAAGCTTTCCACGTATTCAATCTGGCACTTGGCGTTCAGCGGCGCGAAGTGTTCGTGCGCGTAGCTGACGGTATCGCCCAGCATGCGCAGGTAGCGGTTGCTGCCGCGCGGCAGCAGGAACACCAGCCGCATCGGCTCGGCGGGCACGGCGGCGGCCAGTTCCTGTTCGGGTAGATAGTCCAGTTCAATGGCGGCCTTGAAGACCTTCTGCGCGGTGTTGGCGCGCACGCCGGGGCGGCGGTTCAACACGCGGTCGGCCGTGGCGGTTGACACGCCGGCGCGCGCCGCCACATCGGCCAATCGGGCAAGCTTACGGTCGGGTGAAGTTCTATTCACATCAAAAACCATCATGAAAGAAGTTTGACGATGATAGCGGCAATTCACTATTGTCCAGTCTGCCGCATGGGTTTGGCGCTGTTGTGGCACATCAAAAAACATCATAAGACCAATTTTGGAGACAACCATGAAGCTGCTCACACGCCGTAGTGCCTTGCGTCGCCTTTGCGCGGTGCCCGCCGTTGCCCTGGCCGGCGGATTCCCGCTGATTGCCCGCGCGGCCGACTACACGCTCAAGTACGGCAACAACCTGCCGGTGACGCATCCGCTGAACATCCGCGCGCAAGAAGCCGCCGAACGCATCCTTAAGGAAAGCAACGGCCGCGTCGACATCAAGATTTTCCCGAACAACCAACTGGGCGGCGACACCGACATGCTGGCGCAAGTGCGCTCGGGCGGTATCGACTTCTTCACGCCGTCGGCGCTGGTTATCGCCACGCTGGTGCCGGTGGCCGCCATCAACGCCGTGGGCTTCGCCTTCAAGGACTACAGCCAGGTCTGGGGCGCCATGGACGGTGCACTGGGCGCACACGTGCGCGCCGCCATCGCGCAGCGCAAGCTCTACGCCTTTGAAAAAATGTGGGACAACGGCTTTCGCCAGACCACCAGCAGCAAGGCTCCCGTGACGACGGCCGCCGACATGGACGGCTTGAAGATCCGCGTGCCGGTCAGCTCGCTGCCCATCTCCATGTTCAAGGGACTCGGCGCCGCGCCCGCCAGCTTGCAGTTCAGCGAGGTGTATTCGTCGTTGCAGACCAAGGTGGTGGACGCGCAGGAAAACCCGCTGCCCATCATTCAAGTCGCCAAGCTGTACGAAGTGCAGAAGTATTGCTCGCTGACCAACCACATCTGGGACGGCTACTGGTTCATCGCCAACGGCCGCATGTGGGAAGGCCTGCCGCAAAACCTGAAGACCATCGTGGCGCGCGGCATCAACGAAGCCGGCCTGGCCCAGCGCGAAGACATCAAGAAGTTGAATGCGTCGGTGCAGTCGGACCTGGAAGCCAAGGGCCTGCAATTCAACCAGCCGGCGCCTGACACCTTCCGCCAGGCGCTGCGCACGGCGGGCTTCTACAAGGAATGGCAGGGCCGCTTCGGCAACGAAGCCTGGTCGCTGCTGGAACAAAGCGTCGGCAAGCTGGCCTGAGGTCGCGTCATGTCTTCCCTGTCCGCTCCCCACGCCGCCGCCCCGGTGCTGCCGGCCAACCCCTTGCGGCGCGCCGCCAACGCGCTGGACAGCGTGCTGGGCGGCGTGGTCGAACACGTTGCGGCCGCGATCGTGCTGGTCGAAATCTGCGTGCTGTTCGCGGGGGTGGTCGCGCGTTACGTCTTCCATAGCCCGCTGGTCTGGTCCGACGAACTGGCCTCCATCCTGTTCCTGTGGCTGTCGATGCTGGGCGCCGTAGTCGCCTTGCGGCGTGGCGAGCACATGCGGATGACGGCCCTGGTCAACAACGTGAGCCCCGCGCGGCGCGCGCAGTTGGAAACCGCCGCGCTGGCCGCGTCGCTGGCGTTTTTGGTGCTGATCCTGGCGCCCGCCATTGAATACGCGCACGAAGAACACTTCATCACCACGCCCGCGCTGGAGCTCAGCAATGCGTGGCGCGCCGCCGCCATTCCCGTGGGCATGGCGCTGATGGCCGTGGTGGCCTTGCTGCGCCTGTTGCGCACCACGCCGGTACGCCAGGTGTTGGTGGCCTTGGTGGGCGTGGCGGCGGTGGTCGCCCTGTTCTGGTTGGCCCAACCGCTATTCCAGGGCCTGGGCAAGCTGAACCTGGTGATCTTCTTCGTGGGCATCGTGGCAGCCACCGTGTTTTCAGGGGTGCCGATTGCGTTTTCCTTCGCGCTGGCCACCTTCTCGTATCTGGCGCTGACCACCAACACACCCATGGAAGTGATGGTGGGGCGGCTGGACGAAGGCATGTCGCACCTGATGCTGCTGGCCGTGCCGCTGTTCATCTTCCTGGGTTCCCTGATTGAGATGACCGGCATGGCGCGCGCCATGATCCAGTTCCTGGCCAGCCTCTTGGGCCACGTGCGCGGCGGCTTGTCGTACGTGCTGATCGGCGCCATGTATCTGGTGTCGGGCATCTCGGGCTCGAAGATCGCCGACATGGCGGCCATCGCGCCCGTGCTGTTCCCGGAAATGCGCAAGCGCGGCGCCAAGCCCGGCGACCTGGTGGCGCTGCTGTCGGCCACCGGCGCGCAGACGGAAACCATTCCGCCGTCCATCGTGCTGATCACCATCGGTTCGGTCACGGGCGTGTCGATCGCCGCGCTGTTCACGGGCGGCCTGCTGCCCGCCGTGGTGCTGGGCCTGGCCCTGTGCTCGGTGGTGTGGTGGCGCTATCGCAAGGAAGACCTGAGCCTGGTGCAACGCTTCAGCCTCAAAGAGATCGGCCGCTTCTTCGTGATTGCGCTGCCCGCCGTGGCCCTGCCCTTTGTGATCCGCGCCGCGGTGGTCGAAGGCGTGGCGACCGCTACCGAGGTCTCTACCATCGGCATCGTGTATTCGGCGGTGATCGGCATCCTGATCTACCGGCGCTTTGACTGGGCGCGCCTGCGCCCCATGCTGATCGAGACCGCATCGCTGTCCGGCGCCATCATGCTGATCGTGGGCTGCGCCACGGCCATGGCCTGGGCGCTGACGCAGTCCGGCTTCTCGGGCGACCTGGCGCAGTTGATGGCCGACATGCCCGGCGGCAGCTACGGTTTCCTGGCGGTGTCCATCGTGGCCTTCATCATCCTGGGCAGCGTGCTGGAAGGCATACCCGCCATCGTGCTGTTCGGACCGCTGCTGTTCCCGATCGCGGTGCAGGCCGGCGTGCATGAAGTGCATTACGCCATGGTCGTCATCTTCGCCATGGGCATCGGCCTGTTCGCGCCGCCCTTCGGCGTGGGCTACTACGGCGCCTGCGCCATCAGCCGTGTCGATCCCAACGAGGGCATCGGCCCCATCTGGGGTTACGTCGCGGCGCTGCTGATCGGGCTGATCGTCGTGGCCGCCTTCCCCTGGTTCTCCATCGGCTTCCTGTGACCTGGCGCGGCCCGCGCGTGAATCCGCGCCGGGCCGCCTCCCCTTCCGTCTCCCTCTTTATAAAGATCCATCATGAGTCGTTTCCTGGGCGAAATCCGCCAACTCGGTTATGTGGTGCACGACATCGAAGCCGCCATGGAGTACTGGAGCACCACGCTGGGCGTGGGCCCCTGGTACTACAACCCGCGCGTGCCGATCGTCAATTACCAGTACGACGGTGAAAGCCACGAGCCGCACAACTCGGTTGCGCTGGCCAATTCCGGCTTCGTGCAGGTAGAACTGATCCAGACGCGCAACGATGTGCCGTCCATGTACCGCGACTTCCTGCAAGCCGGCCGCACCGGCCTGCAACACGTGGCCTACTGGACCGAAAGCTACGACGCCGACCTGGAACGCCTGCTGGCCCAAGGCTTCAAGCCCAAGATGAGCGGCGAAGTCGGCGATAAAGGCCGCTTCATTTATTTCGACACCGAATACCACCCGGGCACCGTCATCGAACTGTCGGAAGTGGCTGGCCCCAAGGGTCGCCTGTTCGACCTGATCCGAGAAAGCGCCAACGGCTGGGACGGCAAGGACGCGGTACGCCCGTTTCCGGACTTGTCCCGTCTTTGAAGCCTGCTGACGTCGGTTGAGGCTTGCGGAAGCCTGGTGATGCCTGCGGGTGCCAGTTGATGCCTCTGTCGCTTGCTTATCCCTGCTGACGCCTGCTGTCCCTTGCTGACCCAACGTTGCCGCCCGCCGCCCCCTTTGAATTCCCAAGCTTATGAATTCCCAGTCCTTTAGCGCGACCTATCTGATCGAAACCCCGATGGACCCCGCGCGGGTCGCCGAAGTGATGGCGGGCGAGCAGTCCTGCGGCACCTTCACCCGCGTGCAAGGCGAAACCGATGAACTGCGGGCCCGCGCGCGCGCCCGCATCGAAGCCATCGACCTGCTCGACACCACCGACACGCCCAGCCTGCCCAACGCCTGGATGGCACGCCAACCAGGCGGCATGCCGGGCAAGTACCAGCGTGCCCGCGTGCGCATCGCCTTTCCCGTGGCCAACGTCGGCGCCAACCTGCCCACGCTGGCAGCCACCGTCGGCGGCAACCTGTACGACCTGGGCGAAGTCACCGGCCTGCGCCTGGAAAGCATGGAGCTGCCCGCCAACTACCGCGCGCAGTTCGACATGCCGCAAGTGGGCATCGCCGGTACGCGGCAACTGACGGGCGTGGCAAAGGGCCCGCTGGTGGGCACCATCATCAAGCCCAACGTGGGCCTGTCGCCCGAGCAGACCGCGCATCTGGTCGCCCAACTGTGCGCGGCGGGCGTGGACTTCATCAAGGACGACGAAGTCTGCGCCAACCCGGCGCACGCGCCCCTGGCGCAACGCGTCGCCGCCGTCATGGCGGTGGTGCGCGCCCACCGCGAACGCACCGGCCGCCAGGTGATGGTGGCCTTCAACATCAGCGATGAAACCGACGCCATGCGCCGCCACGCCGACCTGATCGAACGCGAAGGCGGCACCTGCGTCATGGCCAGCCTGAACTGGTGCGGTTTCTCGGCCATCCAAACTTTGCGCCGCAGCACGCCCCTGGCCTTGCACGGACACCGCAACGGCTTCGGCGCCTTGTCGCGCGCGCCGTTGTTGGGGATTGGCTTTCAGGCGTATCAAACCCTGTGGCGGCTGGCCGGCGTGGACCATATGCATGTGCATGGTCTGCAAGGCAAGTTCGCGCAGGAAGACAGCGAAGTCGTGGAATCCGCCCGCGACTGCCTGGCGTCGCTCACGCCCGGCATCGACGACCCGGTCATGCCCGCGTTCTCGTCCGGCCAATGGGCCGGCACCGTGCCCGCCACGTGGGCGGCGGTGCGTACTGACGATCTGATGTTCATGTCCGGTGGCGGAATTTTGGCGCATCCGGATGGGCCGGCTGCTGGAGTACAGAGCATTCGGCAGGCGTGGCAGGCGGTGCGGGATGGGCAGGCGTTGGAGGACTTTGCGCGCAATGCGCCGGAGTTGCAGCGGGCGTTGGAGTTTTTTGGCGGGCGGGCATGACTGCGGGGGTCGGGAGCGCTGGCGGTGGGATTGGCAGCGGCAAAGATATGGACGGCTCGGGCAGTGCCAATGATGCGAGCAGCGTAGACGCCGCAGGCAGCGCGGCTGAAGCGGGCAACGCGGGGCACGCAAGCAGCGCAGACTCCGCAGGCAAGATAGCCGCACCCCGCGTTTGCTGGTACGGCGACGATTTCACCGGCGCCACCGACACCCTGGCCGAAGTCGCGCGCGCCGGCTTGCGCGGCTTGCTGTTCCTGGGCGTACCCACGCCCGAACAACTGCGCCGCGCCGGCCCGCTGGACGCCATCGGCATCGCGGGCGCCGCGCGCGCCATGTCCCCCGCCGATATGGAAACGGAACTACGCGCCGTCGGCCGCTTCATGGCCGGCACCGGCGCGCGCGTGCTGCACTACAAATGCTGCTCCACCTTCGACAGCGCACCGCACGTCGGCAGCATCGGCGTCGCCATCCGCGAACTGCGCCGCCACATGCCCAACCGGCTGGTGCCGATCGTAGGCGGGCAACCCAGCATCGGACGCTATTGCAGCTTTGCGCAATTGTTCGCCCGCGCGGGGGCCGCGCCGGAGGTTTATCGCATTGACCGGCATCCCGTGATGAGCCAGCACCCGGTCACACCGATGCATGAGGCCGACTTGCGGCTGCATCTGGTGGCACAGGGACTGAATGAGATTCGGTCGGTGCCGCATATTGCGTATCCGCGTCTGAGGAGTGCCGACGATGCCGCTGAAGTGGATAGCTGGATCGACGGCTTGATCAGCAACGATGACGGCCCCGTCCTGTTCGACCTGACGGACGATGACCAACTGGCCGTGATCGGCAGATTGATCTGGCGTGCGGCGGAGAGTGCGCCGTTGTTGGCGGTTGGCCCAAGCAGCGTGCAACAGGCGCTGGCGCGTGCGGAGGTGTTCGAGCGCGATAGTGAGGTGGCGGGGCGTGATGGCAAGGATGCTAGGCATGATGGCAAGCGTGCTGGGCGCGATACTGCTGCTTCCGTAAGCAGTAGCGCGGCTCCCCTGCCCCCCGCCACCGGCCCAGTGCTGGTCATGGCCGGCAGCCTGTCGCCCGTCACGGCGAGGCAGATTGTCGCGAGCACGCGCTACACACATCAGCCGCTGCAAGTACAAGCGCTATTGGAATCACCCGCCTACGTGGCCGAGCAAGTCCGGCTGGCAGCCCTCGCCTTGGCGCAAGGCCACAACGTGCTGGTCCATACCGACCGCCCCGAACAAGCCGTCACTTCCGACCAGGCCGCCTCCACCGCCCGCGCCACCGCGCAACTTGCCGCCGCCATCATCACCGCCAGCGCGGAGGCGGGAACCCGCCTTGCACGAGTCGGCATCGCGGGCGGCGACACCTCAAGCCAAACCACGCTGGCGCTGGGTCTGTGGGGGTTGCAGTTTCGATGTGTGTTGGCGCCCGGCGTGACTGTCAGCGTTGCTCGCAGTGATAATCCCGTGGTTGATGGTGTGGAGCTGATGCTTAAGGGCGGGCAGATGGGCGGGGATGATTTGTTTAATCGGTTGGTGGCGGGCGCGGGGTAAAGATTGGCGGGGGCTGGGAGGATTACCGTATGAGGGTTAAACGTCGTCAGACACGTTAAATACCAGATTGATACCCGGCCCGCTTGCAGGCGCACGTCGTCCTTGACGGTGACCTGCGCCTCGTCAAGGTCAGGTCGCAGCCTGCCGGCAGCACGACGTAGGCGAGCAACCACTTGTACTGGCCTGTCGTTGTCGCCGAAGCCTTCCAGGAAACGCTGGCCGGTAGTGGTCAGGACATCACTATCGCGGATTGCCTAAAACGCAAAGACAGGTGTTCGGTAAACGTGCGTTGACGGACGGCTTGAATCCAAGAAAATATTTTCGTCCAAATGGCGCTTGACGAGCTGTCTCCTTGCATGCACCTCCGCGGGTCTGTCGCGCACATCAAAGATAGATTCTGTTAACTGCACATACACGGCATCCGGGGTCAACTGCTCCACGTGATATGCGGGTGACGACAGCAATTTATCCAAACCAAAAAGATCAACGTACGCCTTGCCAAAAATCTGCGCCCAGAATAAATCTGGCATTCCCCTGCTGATTCGCTGAGTGGAAATGCAGTTCTCTTTCTGAACAAGCAGATTTCTCGATGCGCCATTGCCGCAGTCAAACCCAGCCACATCGCACCATGCGAAATCTATCCCATCGCTTGCGGCGCCATAGCAAAGAAAGCTAACTAGCCACCCCATTTGCTCATCATCCTTGACGGAGATTCGCAACCGATGTGCGGCATGTTCCGCGCCGGCAGGCGTCTGAATTCTCCTGCTAATCGACCCTTCTGCACGCGGATGTGCGTTGCGTCGCCACCGCAGCACCGCCTCTCCCCGTTGGGCCAATGACCGAAGCTCCATTAGTGAATACCTGCTTCTCTCGTCCGAGCTTGTGGTCCATAGTTGCGGTTGATAGCCTGGCAGGTAAAAAATCAAATCCTGGATAAGTCTATAAAACGAATCAGCATCCGAGAAATCAGGGACCAAGAGCATTCCCGCGTCGATCTGCAGGTATCGCTTTGCCATAGCAGCCGATAAATCGCCGTTTAAAAACTATTACGATTGCGAAGATCGCAATCCTAATCAGGGAACTTAAATTGCGGGACTCTGTAGAGATGGTCCTTTGTGTTGCGCGGGTCAAAGATAATATTGTCGTCCAAGTGTTGTTTCACCCGCTGCCGCACCGCATCGACTTTCTCGTAACAATCATACATATCAAAAAGGGATTCTGATAACTGCAGATATACCGTCTCCGGACCAACTTGTTCCACCTTGTACGCAGGCGCAGACAACAGCCTTTTCAAGCCAAAGAGCTTTACGTAGGCTGGTCCAAATATCTGCGACCAAAGGATGTCCGGCAACGCTCTGACGAGATTGTGCGTGAAGATCATCATATTTCCAGCCGTAGGAGCGATTCCATTGGCGAAGCCAACCGGTCTGTATTCGGCCGTCATGCTGTCAAAAAATGCATACTCAACACCAAAATCCTCGACTAAATGATGAAGGTAGCCCAACAAGTCAGAAACCTGCCTATCATCGCTTACAGAGAATTCCAATCGATGTCGCGCAAACTGTGGACCTTGCATCGGGCGGGTTCTCCTTTTGAACACTCCCCATCCCTTAGGGGTCTTCCTCCGTTTCCAACTGATATCAGAAGAGTTCGACTCTTGCAAAAGGTCGCGAAGATCATCCATAGTTAACTTGAGATTAATGGGCTCAATTAATCCCCAATGAGTAGGAGCGAACTGCGGAAGTTGTATCAAAAAATCCTCGACCAGAGACGAAAGGTCGCTAGCCGTGGGAAAGGAAGGTGTCAACAGCACAGTGCTGTCAACCTCTACGTAGCGCTTTTTCACAAACCTCACCTCTTCTACTAACGAACCCAAGGATTCAATGTTTGATTCTTTACATCAAAGATCTTAATGCTACCGCCAGAACCAATCACTAAATCCTCCAGATTTTTCGAGATTTTTGTACCTGGAGCAACGACAAGATCAATCCCTTCAAACTGCTTGAATGCACCATTCCCCGATCCCCACCCTTTGGCCACGGCCCCGCCGTCTTCAACCAACGCGGCGTATGCGCGGAACTGCGCACTATTGCTCAGCCGCGCAACGTCTTTAATCTCAAGGATTCTAGCCGCTTTATCTTCGGCATCCGGAATCACGGTAACAAGCTTGCCATTAACGTTCGCCGTAAAAGAAGTTGTATTTTTTGGCACTGACAGGTAATCGAGCACCGCCCCTTCAAACGTCTTCCCCTTCGCTTGATTAGCAGCGATCTGCTTGGCAGCGGCAACGGCAGGGACATCCTTCAAGATCCGGGCAAGATCGCCAATCTGATCTACCGCCTTACCCACCTTCGCACCTGGAATAATTCCCAACGCAGCGAAAAAGTAGTTGGCCTCCTCATGGCTAACGGCCGTCTCGCCCGTGGCCAGTTCATAGGCAGAAGCCACCATTCCCGGGAACGTCAGCAGGCCAGTGACGGCCTCCGCGAACATGGCCGCGTGGACGTCAGACATCCTGCCCAGTTGCTCTGATAGCGCAGACCCCTTCTGTATGTTGTAGATGGTCACGAGCGCGTCAATCTTGCTGGACGAGGCGTCAAGCGTCCGGAGTCCTTGCTCGTACGCTTCCGGACTCAGGTTTCCTGCAAGCAGTTGCTGCTCTAGGGCGGCGCGTTCCTTCGCGGTCGCCTCCGCAACCGCGGCACGATTGCGATAGAAGCTATTGTTTTCAGTTTCAATGCGCGCGGCGGCACTTGCCGTCGCCGCCTCCCCGCCCAGGCCACCCACAATGCTCGCTATGAGTCCGTTCAGCAGATTGGTCTTTGCTTCGATGTCTTCGTTACTCCCCCCCATTGACGTGGCAAGGAGGTATCCCAAAACGCTGCTCAGACCAGCGCCAGCCGCAGCGCTGGAGCACGCCGAGCCTTGCGCGGCAGCCGAACCGCATGCCAGCAATCCATGCAGCGCGGCACGGACACTTTCCGACTGGACGCCCTCCGGTAGAGAATCCGCCCAGTCCTTGACGAGCTGCGAGCCTTGAGTTTGCAGATAGCCCAATGCTGCGTTCATCGCAAAGTCACTAGTGCTACCTGTCACATTTCCTGAGGCGGCAGCGATCACCACCGTCATCGCATTGCGCGCGCTCCCTCCTGGCGCCCACGTTCGCGTTTCTGCAAACTCGGCGTTGAGTACCAGCAGGCGATTGGGGTCAGCTTGCTCTCCCTTCGCGAGTTCGGCCGCAAGTTGCGCCTTGATCCTGTCAGCCTCCTTCGCCCGATTCGTCAAAAACTGCCCCATCTGCCGACTGGCTTCTGACGCAATCTCAAACCCCGCCTCGATCTTCTCCTTATCAAAGATCGGCTTCAGCGCATTCAACGTATCGGACGTATCCCGGTTCAACGCCGCGATCGTCTCCGCCGCCGTCTTGCCGGTCAGGGCAATTTGCCCAGCGCCATCACGAATGACTACGCTGCCGCCGCTGATGGCGCTGTGTGTAGTCGAATTGGCATTCCCAGACGCCGCAACGACCACGGGCATACCGGCGGACATTCCATTGCTGTTCGTCGGTAAGCTCGTGCCAGGCACCTTATCCGCACCGCCCGCCGCTTGCCCTTTCGAGTTCGTACCGACATCACCCTGCTTAGCTTCCTCTCCCCCGCTGCCTCCCCAGCTATATCCACCGCTGAGCGCGACCTGATCAGCCTTGTAGCGCGCGGTATTCTGCAAGTCTTTGACGATAAGCGTGCCGGTGGACAGCTGATTCAGGCCGTCTGCCACAGCCTGCTCACTGCTCGATATGACGCCACCAATCAGCGTGGTGTTCTGGCCTACGTTCACCAGAAAACCGCCGTCACCCGCTTTCAGCCCCGCCTGCTGTGTAGCGGTCTGGAAATTGCTGTCCATCCTGCCTTGCGAGACATTTCCGGAGACGGAGCTTTTGCAGTAGCCGTAAATGCAAATGCTGGCTTGAATGCCGGCGCTCTGCTGCTTGGCATCGTAGGTGCTGGTGTCTTGCAGCGTCTCGATTCGAAGATTCTTGCCGACCGAGGCGATGATCTGATCTGCGCTGGCTGTCGCACCAATCAGCGAGGTGTCGCCGCCCGATTGCAATGCCAACACGTTGCCGGCAACCACATCGGTGTACGTCCAATTGGTGTCTTTGCCATCTGCGCGCCCTCTGCCACCACCTGCACCGATGTTCAGCATCACGCCTATGCCGTTTTCACTGCTCGCTGAGACCCCAATGCCGACGCTACCGTTGTAGCTCTTGTTTTTCGTGTGCTGCTCAAAGGTGTTTTGCGCAGCTTGCAGCAGAATGTCGCCATCTGCTTTGATGATGGCGTTGTTCCCCGCTGACAGGCGTGAACCTGTGACGGTGACGTCAGACGCGGAGCCAGCCCCCTTAGCGACGATGGTCAGGTCTTTGCCCGCCGCCACGGTAGAGCCCAAAACGGAAGACGACGCGCGATCAGTCGTGCTTTGGCTCTTGCTCACTCCAAAGTTGATACTGACACTCACGCCGCCAGCGCTCTTGGGATCGGCCGCGACAGCGTCATAGGCGTTGACCGCGGCAAGACCGGTAGTCGCCAAAGCCAGTCCTTGCATGACCTTGTTATCGGTCTTCCCTGCTGCATCCCCCATTTTTCCCGCGGTCTGCATCGCGTCGACCAAAGGCGTGTTGGCGTTAATGCTCAACCCCGTCTGCTTGATCTCATGAAATTCCTTCTCTTGCGTGGTGTCCAGCGCCGCGCCGATGTTGACTTCCTTGCCGATCAGCGTGATGTCGCCTTGCCGCGCAATGACGTTGCTGCCCGTGATATTGAGGGCGTTGCCGGCGTTGATCAGCACGTCGCCTTCGACGCTGCCGACGGTGCTGGCGCTGTGGAAGACCTTCTTGCTGTCGAGCGAATCCGTCTGCTTGCTGGTGCCATAGCTGAAACCACCCATGGCCCCAAAGCCCGACTTCTTGACCATCTTGTAGTCGTAGCTGTCCTCGGCGTTCTGGCCGGCCAGGATGTTGACGTCGCGGTCGGCCGACATCACCAGATCCTTCTGCGCGCCAACGTTCGAGCCCGCCACGGTCAAGTCGCGTCCAGCCATCAGCACGGCGGTGTCGCCGGTGAAGGTAGTGGACAGGGCCTGTTCCCAATCACTGGCCGTCTTGGTATGCGTGGTCTTCGACGACAGGAAGCCTTTGGTCTTGTAATGCGTTTCGTCGTAGGCCGAGCCGCTTTGCACCCCAGCGATCAAGTTGATGTCGCGGCCTGCGCCAACGGCCAATTGCTCACCGGCCGTGACGTCAGCCGCACGCGCGTTGACGTCCTGCCCCGCGATCAGCGTGACGTTGCCATCAGCGGCAATGCTCGAACCGATTTCCTTGCTGGTACTCAGGTCGTGCCGATTCTTCTTGTTGCGCACCAGCGATTCGCCGTGGCTCTCTTCCAGCGTGGCCAGATTGATATCCCGGCCCGCTTGCAGACGCACGTCGTCCTTGGCGGTGACCTGCGCCGCCGTCATGGTCAGGTCGCGACCCGCCTGCATGCTGAGATTGCCGGCGTCCACGCGCGACACGCCCGAGATGTACGAACCCCAGGTCGCGCCGTTGTTTTCCGACGCCGATGTGGATGTCAGCGCGATGTCGCGGCCCGCCGACAGCGCGACGTTGTCGCCCTTGATCAGCGACACAAGGTTGGTCAGGTCTTCGCGCGCGGCCAGGTTGACGACGGCGCCCTGGATCAGACCGCCGGCCTGGTTGACGATGTTGGCGGCCGTCATGACGGTGGCGTCGCGCGCGCCGATGGTGCCGCTGTTGTTGATGTCGCCGTCGGCCGCAAGCTTGACGTCGCGGCCGGCCATCAGGGTGCCGTCACCCTTCAGGTCGCCTTCGCGCACCAGCAGGTACACCTGCGGGACCAGCACGGTCTCGGTGGTGCCGTCGGGCAGTGTGACGGTCTGTTCGACCAGCCACACCAGGTCGGTGGTCAATTGGCGTTGCTGCGCTTCGGTCAGCGTCGCGCCAAGCTTGATGCCATTGTCCAAGGCGAATTGCGCGCCGTTGGCAAGCAGCTGCTTGTACTGACTGTCGTTGTCGCCAAAGCCTTCCAGGAAGCGCTGGCCGGTAGTGGCCAGGATCTGGTCGGCGACTAGCTTCTGTTCGTAGAAGCCGTCGCCCAGGCGGCGGGGCTGGCCGGACGGCGTCAGGAATTTTGCACCGGCGGGGATCAGGGCGTTCAGGCCGCCGGGGCGGCTGCCCAGGCCGGCATTGACGGAGCCGGACGCGCCGGCGTTGCCGACGGGTGCGCCGGGCTGTTGCAGCAGGTCGAACAGATAGTCGCTGGAAACTGTTGGGCGGTTTCCGACGAAGCGCGGGTCGGTGGCGACGACGTAGGGCGCGTCGGGTGTGCCGCCCACGGCGAAAAGTTGGCTGTCCGGGATGGTGGCGGGGTTGGATACGCTGCGCACGACGCTGCCGCCGGGCAGGCCGATGCTGGCGATCAGGACGGGGCCGGGCGCGGTGGCGCCGCTGGCGCCGGGGGCCGCGCCGCTCAGTGAGACAGCGACGTTGCCGCCGGAGGTGCCGACGGGCAGTTCGATGGGTTGGCCGGCCAGGGTCACCTGATAGGCTTCGGAGTATTCCTTGCGGTCACTGTCACGGGCCTGGGTGACCGTGGCCGTTCCAGTACGCGTGATGATGCGCTGCCCGCCAGCGCCAATGTTGTTGATGGCGGGACCAGAAACGGTCAGGGCGCCGCCTGCGGCGATCTGGCTCTTGTCATTGGTGACGGTGCCGCTTAGCGTCATGGCGCCACCCGACAGGATCTTGCCGGGGTCGGACGAGACGGTGCGGGTTTCGGTGACGGTTTCTTCGACCTGGTAGTAGGTGAAGGTGCCGACCAGGCGGTTGTTGAAGTCGGCGTTGAAGTCGCGGATTCGCCGGTCAAGCTCAATGTGCGGGGCTCGATACGCCGCGTAGGCATCTTCGTATGCCTTGCGGCGGGCCGCTTCAGCAGTGCATTCCGCCGTGCTGTAGCAATCCCGCTGCGGCGGCACCCAGACGGGCATGGACCCGGAAGGTGGCGTGACGCCGAAGACGGCCCACACACGCGCATCGGAGCTGTAGACGAACGACTCGGGAACGTCCCAGCAATCGCCCCTGTCCCCACCCGAACACGCTACGGACTCGGGGATGTACGTGATCGGGATCGGCGCGGTCTCGCCGGCGCGGCCCCTTTTGCTCTGCACGTAGTCAAACGGCGGCCCGTATCGCGATGCCGGATACTTGTCTGACGGCAGCAGGAAGCGGCGCTCGGGATCGTCATCCAGCCATTCGGGAGCCTTGCCGCACAATGCGGTGACCTGGTCGCAGAACCAGTTGGTCTCCATGTCGTACACGTCGGTCGTGCCCGCCGGTGTCACGTACAACTTGGGGACCGTCATCACAGGCACGACCTGGCTGACGTAGTTCGTGTTGACGTTCTGCAAGGACGCAGCCGAAATCGCCGCGTTTCCTGCCGCCTCGATCGTGGCCGATGCGTTCAGCAACGACGCGGCCTGGCCGATGGCTTTGCGGTTGGCGTCCAGCGCGCCGCCGATACGCAGGTCCGCGCCGGAATAGATCAGCGCGTGGTTGCGGTTAACCAGCGATCCCACGCCCAGGTCCAGATCACCGCGTGCCGCGATGACGGCGCCGCCGCCGGGGCCCGCGCCGTTGACGAGTTCTCCGGCACGGATCGCGATGGTGTTGCCGTAGATGCGGCCGAAGTTGTCCAGGCGGCCGGCGGTGATGTTGGTGGAGCCGCCATCGATCAGGCCGGAGTTGGTCAGGCCATTGGCGACGTTGATGGTGTTGGTGCGCCCGGCCAGCAGTTCGCCACTGGCCTGGTTGTTGAGCGAGGCGGCCGTGATGCTCAGGTCGCGGCCGGCGCTGACGGTGGCGCTGTTGTCCATGGCGCCGCCGACGGACATGCTCAGGTCGCGGCCGGCGGCAATGGTACCGGTCTGGTTGAGCGAGCCCGTGTAGGTAAAGGACAAATCTTGCGCGGATTGCAGGGTGCCCAGACCTTGCAGGTTCTGGATCATGACGGCAAGACGTTCGCCCGCCATGACCTTGCCCTGGTGGTTCTTCAGGACGGCGGCATCGACCGTGGCGTAGCGCTGCGCGGCAACCTCGCCGCCGGCGTTGTCCAGTTCCCCGGTGGTGACGGTGAGGTCCTGGCCCGCGCTGATGGAGCCGCCCTGGTTGTTCACGCGGTCGGCGACGATGGTCACCAGCTTGCCCAGCACGCCCTTGGGCGGCGCGGCGGCGGCGGTCAGCGTGGCGCTGTTGTCCAGGCTGGCGGCGTTCAGCGTCAGGGTGTCGTCGGCCTGAATCAGGCCGCCCCGGTTGTCGACGGCCCCGGGCGTGGCCACGGTAAGATTCCCGCCCGCCAGCGTGCCGCCGGCGTTGCCGACGCGCGCCGCTTCAAGTTGCACGTTGCCGGCGGCGGCGATCAGTCCTGCGGTGTTGTCCAATTCGCCGCCCAGCTTCAACGCGGCGTCGCCGGCGGACGTCAGCTTGCCGCCCTGGTTGCGCAGGTTGGCGGCGGTGATGTCAAGGCTGCCGCCATGCAGGACGGCATTGCGCGTGGCGAGGTCGCCTGGCGACGTCAGCGCCAGCTTGCCGATGGCGGAGAGGTTGCCACCAGAAAGATCCATGCCGCCCGCGGCAAGTGTCATGTCCTTGCCGGCCGCGCTGATGCCTGGATGGGTGATGAAGGCGGCGGTCAGGTTGACGCTGCCCGGCAGGCTAAGCGTGCCGTCCGCGCCTACGCCCGCGATGAAGCGGCCGGTGTTGCCCAGCGCGCCGATGGCGGTGGCGTTGATGTCGCCACCCGTCAGCACCGAGCCCGCGTTATCAAGCGTGGTGCCCGCCCGCAAGCTGGCTGCGCCCGCTGCCGACAGGATGCCGGCATTTTGCAGCGCGCCGCCTGCCTGAAGGTCGATGCCCGCACCGGCCTGGATGCGGCCGTCGGCGTTGGTCGTGAGCGTGCCGGTGGCGTTGACGGTCACGTTGCCCGCCTGCGTGGCGGCGATGCCGCCCAGCGTGGCGTCCGTGCCCGCGCGCAGCGTCATGTCTTGTCCGGCGGCGGCCGATCCCAAGGCGTTCAGCGCGCCGCCTGAAATGGCAGTCAGTGTTGCGCCCGCCTGCAGGTTCGACGCAGCGCCCATCACCAGGTTGCCGCGCTGCGTGTCCAGCGTCAGGTCGCCCTGCAATGCCGCGACGGTGCCGCCCACGGTCATGCCGTCGCCCGCGCTGAGCGTTTGCGTGATGCCCGCCAGCATGCTGCCCGCGGCAAGCAACGTGCCTTGCGCCGTCGCGGTGAGCGTGGCGGCGGCTTGCGCCAGGCCTGCCGCGCCCACGGTGACATTGCGGCCCGCCAGCGTCAGATTGGTGTCGCTGGCCGCCGTGCCGTCCACGCGCGCATCGCGCGCGGCGGCCAGCATCATGTCCTGTACCGAGGCCAGCGCGCCGGTGGCGACCAGGTCGCGCTGGGCTTGCGCCGTCAGCGTACCCGCGGCCTGCACCTGCCCGCCCTGCTTGACGATCACATCGCGTCCGCCCACCAGCAGGTTGCCGGCCATGGCGTCGCCCAGCGCGGCCGCCGTGCCGCCCAGGCGCGCATCGCCCGTGGCCATCAGCGTCAGGCCGCCGCCCGCGACGATGACGCCGTCGGATTCCAGGTCACCGCCCGATTGGGCGGTCAGGTTCTGCGCCGCCTGCATGCGGCCGTTTGCGCCGACACGCAACTGTCCACCGGCGCCAGCCGTCAACGTGCCCTTCAGCGCCGCCACCGTGCCGTCGATGCCAAGGTTGCGCGTGGCGGACAGGCTGGCGGGCGTACCCGCCGTCACCGTGCCGGTCACGAACAGGTCCCGCGCCGCTTGGGCTTGCAGCAAGCCGCCCGCGCCCGGCACGGCTTCGGCGGTGCCGGCCGTACCGGCGACGCGCAGGTCTTGGCCCGCATCGAGAATCAGCGTGTTGCTGCCTTGCGCCAGCCCGCCTTGGCCCACCGTCAGGTCCGCGCCGGCCTCTGCGCGCAGGGTGCCGTTGGCGACCGTCTTGCCGTTCAGTTCGGCGTTGGTACCGGCGGACAGAAGAATGTCTTTCTGACCGGAAATCGTGCCGCCCGCGATCAGCTTGCCGCTGGCCTGGGCGTCCAGTTGCTGGCCCGCCTGAAGGACGCTGGCGTTGCCCAACGCCATGTCGCCACCGCTTGCGACCTTGAGCGTGCCTGCGTCGGCAAGCAGCGTGCCGTCCACACGCAGATTGCCTGGCGTGCTGACTTGCGCGGACTGGCCGGCGATGAACAGGCCGGCCAGCGATGCGCTGGCCGCATCCGCCACAACGGAGCCATCGGCCTGCACGCGCGACGCGGCCGATGTCGTCATGGCCTGCCCCGCCTGTAGTCGCACGTTACCGGTGGCCAGCGCCTGCCCTTCCAGCGTGAGGTCGCGCGCGGCTTGCAGCGTCACGTCCTTGAGGGACGTGATCTTGCCGGCGCTTTGTAGGCTTTCTCCCGCGGCAAGACCCACGTTCTCAGCCGCGGCGATCTGGCCTTGCGCACCGACCGCGATATCGGCGTCGGCTACGGCATTGATGCCGCCCGAGGCCGCCGCTAGCGTGCCGTCGACGGAAAGCTTGCCCCCGGCCGACAGGTCCAGGTCGCCGTTGGCTCGCAAGGTGCCGGCCAGCGCCATGACGCCACCGGCCTTGCCCGTCGCGCCGCCTTCCGCTTCCCATTGCGCGGGCGCATCCATGCGCAAGTCGCGCGCTGCGTCGATGGCGACGCGGCCGGTGGACGCTCCCTTGCCCGACACCCGCGCGTCGCGCCCCGCCGTCAACGAGACGTCGCCGCGCGCAGCGACCATGCCGTCCAGGTTGAGGTCGGCGGCGGCGCGTAGGCTGGCCGCCCCTCCTGATTGCAGTTGCGCGCTTGCGCCCGTGGTCAGGTCGCCCCCGGCCTGCGCATTCAGCACACCCGCAGCGGTCACCTGACCGGGCAACACCATATCCCGGCCGGCCTTCAATGCGACCGCGCCGCGGGCGGTGACCAAGCCGCTGGAATTGACGCCCACCTGGGCCGCGCCCGTGGCGTTTGATGCGGTGCCGCCCGTGCCGGAAGTGCCGCCCCCCGCGCTAGATCCGCCAGGCGATGAGCCGCCATCGGCGCCAGCGCCTCCCGTACCGGTTCCACCGCCGACCGGTGGTGTCACGCCCGTCGTCGGCAAGGCGCCACCTATCCGCAGGTTGCGCGCGGACTCCAGACGCACGTCCTGGCCGCCCATCAGCAGCGAACCTCCCAGTGACAGATCCTGTCCCGCCGCGACACGTAGTGCGCCCTGAGTCTGCAACGCACCCTGCGCGGCAATGCCGACGTCGCCCGCGGCGCTCACATCGACCGAGCCGCCCGCGCCCACGGCGCCCTTTATCTCTGCATTGCGGCCGGCGGCAAGTACTACATTGCCCGCCGCCTGCGCCGCGCCATCGACGGCCAGATCACGCCCGCCCGCCAGCCGCAGATTGCGCGCTGCCTGCACGGCAGCACTGGGCGCGATGCGCACATCGCCCGCCGCGCTGACCTCCAGGTCGCCTGTCAGGGCTACCAGGTTTCCGCCCACGTTGACGCCAACGCCGGCCTCGGTGCCGATCAGCCGGATGCTGTTGGCATACATGCCGCCCAGCGCGGCGGTATCCAGCGCCACCGCGGGCGCCGGGCCTTCGCCCGCCCGGGCCGAGACCGCGCCCGTCGCGTAGTCCACGCGCGCCGCGCCCGCCGTCACGTTGAGCTGGTTGGCCCACACGCCCGCGTTGATCTCCAGCGTCCGGGCGATCAAGTCGACCTGGCTGACGCTGGTGCCGTTCAAGCCGTCGCCTTCAACGCGGATCTTGCCCGCCGCCACGTCCAGCGCGATGTTTCCATCGGGACCGACCTGGGGCCGTCCGGTGGTCAGGGTCGCCCGGTCCGCGTTCAAGAAACCGCAGCCGTTGCAGGTGATGCCCGCCGGGTTGGCGACGATGACATTGGCCCGATTGCCCGCGACTTCCAGCGTGCCCATCAGTCGCGAGGGGTTCGGCGCGGTGACCTGGTTCAGGATGGTGGTGGCGCGCTGGTTGCCCAGCATGACGTTGCCCGCCACCTGCCCGGCAAGCTGGGTCTGGCTGGCGCCGCCGCTGTTGTTCAGCACCACGCCCGACGGACCCACGTTGAACTGCGTGTAGCGGTTGTTGGAAACCCCACCGGCCGATGGCGGCGCAATGTTGACGACGGGCACGCCATTGTTGACGCCCACTGATGGCTTCTGGCCGGCCACGTTCTTGTCCACCGAGATCGGCAAGGTCTGCGCCAGCACCGGCGTCCATACCTGCGTGAAAACGATGGACCAGACGATCAACGAGCGAAGCTTGGACATCATGTGCACCTGGGAAACAACAACGGATTCAGAACTCGAACATCAACGCCATCGCGAAGACGGTGGATGCGGTTTTTAGCGATTCGGGTTTCTTTAGCGGCCAGCCGGCCGACAAGTCGTAGCTGGCATTGACCACACTCGCGACACCAGGCAAAGAGAGCCGGCCGCGCACACCCGCGACCGCGCCGACCAACGTGCGGCCGGACAGATACGCGGCGGATGGACCGCCGACACGCCCCACGTCCACGCCGGTGTACAACTGCTGCCCCGACAGGCCAGTCAGGCCTTCCAGGTTCAGCGACAGATCGTTGCGCAGCGTCCAGCCATCCTCGGCAGCCAAGGTCATCTGCCCATCAAAGCCGCGCACGGCATAACGGTTGCCGATGGTGAAGTAGTCGGCGGGCACGATGGCCGTCTTGGCGTGCTGGATCTGCCAATTGGCCTGATACGCAAAGGGCTGGTCGGCCACCTTGAAGGGCAAGTACAAGCCGGCGTTGGCGGTGTAGATGGTGCTGCGGCCGTTCCAGTCCGGGTCGCCATAGACGTAGCCGGGCTGGTCGGAGAACTGCGGCAAGGTGCCGCGCACGCCGCCGCCGATATCCAGCACGGCCTGGCCCACATAGTGGCGGTGCCCGTAGTTGATCTCGTAGCCGGTGACGTCGCGGCGCTGCACGTCGATGGGCACGTCGTTCAGCGTGCTGTCGGTGCGTTTGCGCAGCAGCATGACTGACAGGTTGCCCTTGTAGGCCGTGCCGCGGTACGGCACCATCGACACGCCCGCCTGCAACTGCTTGGTGGTGCCGCCGTAGATGATGGGCTCTTCGAAGCCGGCCACGGTCTGGCGATAGGTGGACTTGCTGGCGCCGGCAAAGACGCTCCAGTAGCCAAACGGCACGCTGTAGTTCACGGACGCGGCGCGCGTGTTGGAGTTTGCATCGCGCCAACGCGCGTTGCTGTTCCATGAGACCGATAGCTGGTCGTACAGGAACAAGGGGGAATCCAGCGTCAGCCCGGCGTTGACCTGGTACTTGCCCACGGAATCCATGCCGCCGTTGTCGCCGCCCACGTAGCCGTGCCAGCGCTTGCCCGTGCCGGGCTTGATCAGGATGTCGGAGTCGCCCAGCTCGGGGCCGGGCGCGATGTCGATGGCCGCGTCCGCCTGACTGCCCAGGCGCCGGATGTTCTCAAGCGCCTGGTCCAGGTCGCGCTGGTTCAGTTCGCCGCCCGGCCCCGTGGGCAAGGCGGTACGCCACCAGCCGATAGCGCCCTTGCCCTTGACGGCCGAGATGCGGCCGGGCAGATAGCGCAACGTCAGGGTGCCCGCCGCCAGCGATTGCTCGGGCACGACGACACGCGCGGTGACCTGGCCGTTGTCGATCAGCAGGTTGATCAGGTATTCCTGCAGGGCGCGCAAGCCCTTGCCGCCCACGCATTGGCCGACAACGACCGCGGCGGCGCGGGCAAGCGATTGGGGCGGTTTCGCGCCATCCCAAATGACTTCACGCAGCAGAAAGCAAGGCGTCTCAGCAGGAAGGACCAGACCGCGCGCGGCGTCCGGCGCTGGCGCCGACAGCACATCGGGCCGTTCGGCCGCGCGGGCGCGCTGGGCGTCAACTTCTTGCTCCTGACGGCGTTGGATTTCCGTGCCGCGCAACACGGCATCAGGCACCGATTGCGCCAACGCCGCCGCGCTGCTCGCTACCCCGCAAATCATCACCGTCCACCGCAACTGCCGGAATCCGCTCATACGACTGGACGCAAACGGACAACCGCCACTGCGCCGCCTCCTGTAGATGTAATTGGCGGGAATTTTGCTACGCGAAACTATATATTGCAATATATATCCATTACATTTTTATTTGAATATTGGGACTTACCGCTTTTTGATGACCAAATCAGCCAACTTGATCGCTTTTGTCCACATTTCGCGAGGCGGATTAGCAGCTTCGTAATAAATCGCGATTTTCCGTTGGCTTCCGTCATCGCCCATGCCAATACCTCGCGCCCTCAACCCGCTGCGACCACACCCGTAGCCCGCGCGCGCTGGATTCCGCCATCACCGCGCCATCCCGGTCGCTACGCCAGAACGCCGCGCCCGCGCGTAGCCAGCGTCGTTCCACCGCCGGAGCGGGATGACGAAAGCGGTTCAAATGGCCGGCCTGGGCTATCGCATGAGTGGCCTGTACCGCACGCACCCAATCCCGTCCGGATGACGACGCCGACCCATGATGCGGAGCCAGCACCACGTCAGCCCGCTCCACCCCGCGCGCCACCAGTGCGCGTTCCTGCGCCACGCCGATATCGCCCGTCAGCAGCAGCGCATGGCTGGCGCCCTGCACGCGCAGCACGCAACTGTCGGCGTTCTTGTCTGCCGGCGCGCCGCTGCCGCCGTTGGCGGGATGCAGAAATGTGAACCGCACGCCGTCCACCTCCCACGCGTCATCGCGGCGGCAGCGCAACATGCGATCGGGCAGCGTGGGAAGTGCGCCGGGCGCGGCTTGGCCCGGTGCCCGCAACGGCACCTTCCCACTCACCGGCCCAGCCACCGGCCACACACTGGCATCGCGTCGCACGAAAGCCGCCACATCAAACGACGCATAACTCAACCGCACCGGCACCGCCGCCAGCACCGCGCGCGCACCGCCCACATGGTCCTGGTCGGCGTGCGACAGCACCAGCACATCCAGCGCGGTAATGCCGCGCGCCTGCATGAACGGCGCCAGCACCCGCTCGCCCGCATCGCTGCCGCCGTAATGACGCGGCCCCGCATCGAACAGCAATGTCTGCGTCGCCGTCTCGACCAGGATGGCGCTGCCCTGCCCCACGTCCAGCGCGCTCATGCGCCAATGGCCTGGCTCGGGCTTGTCCGGCCGCCAGCACAGCAACGGCAGCATGCACACCCAACCCAATTGCCGCGCCGGCCATCCGCGTGCCTGCAGGGCCCAGACCATGCCCGCCACGGCCAACAACAGCCACGGCCAGGGCGCGGCCGCCACCGCAAAGCTGGCCCAGTCCGCATTGCCTACCCACACCACCGGAACCATCGTGGCATCAAAAGCGGCCAGCCCCACCTGCGCCGCCCAAGCCGCCGCCGCTTGCCCGCCAGGCAATACCGACAGCGCCGCGCACAACAAGGCCAAGGGCGTCACGATGAACGTCACCGACGGAATCGCCACCGCATTGGCCAGCGGCGAGCCCACCGACACCTGGTACACCAGAAACGCCAGCAAGGGCGTCAGCCCCAAGGTCACCAGCAACTGCAAGCGCGTCGCCTGCGCAAGCCGGCTTGCCCAACGCTGGCGCCACCCGGCCTCGGCATCAAACGGCAGGTCGGCAATGCGCAGCAGTATTGCCACCGCCCCGAACGACAACCAGAACCCCGCCGACAGCGGCGCCCACGGATCCAGCGCCACCACGCCCGCCCCCGCGCACGCCAACACCCTGCCCGCGGTCAACGGCAGCCGCGACATCGCCGCCGCCAGCACCACCGACAACATGAAGAACGTGCGCCGCGCCGGCACGCCCCAGCCCGCCAACAGGCAGTACAGCAAGGCCACCACGGCCGCCGCCGCCCCACCCGCTACGCGCGACGGCGTGAACTCCGCCAAGCCCACGCCCCGCCATCGCGCGCGCCGCCAGGCCGCCGCCACCAGCACGCCCGCAATGCCCGCGATGGACGTCACGTGCATGCCGCTGATCGACACCAGATGCGTAATGCCGCTGCGGTTGAAGATGCGCCAATCATCGCGTGCTGGTGAATGACATTAAAGTCCTGTTCTATGCCAATAAGTTCTGTTCTGGCAACTTTGTGACAATAAGTCCTAGTCCACAGCGGATTTTGGGATGAGATAGCGTGACATTAAAGGTTCTGGTCCGCCTTGCTACGCAGCCTGTTTTCGCCGAACTTGCTGTCAGGAATAGAACGCCCTCCTGGCTGAGGATCTGCACCTCCCTCAGCCCTAACAACGAAGAAATTTGGAGATTTGCTCATTCTTTGAGCAAATCTGCGCAGTTATGACAATAAGTTCTGTTCCAGCTTCTGGCATGACATTAGAGTTCTGTTCCCGCAATGTGGTACGCAGCTCAACCAACAGGTAGCTTGTTTCCAAGAATACCCCTGGGGCTTGCGGTATCCCGTGTCACCCTGTCAAACGGCCTAGGTCGCAAAATTACGCTGAGCTAGCACACGCTCAATTTCCTTTTTCACCAGCGCAGGCAGCGAAAAATTACGCCATAGTTCTTCGTTATCGATTAGCCACTGAAGGACCTCGGACTCAGACAGGGTATCAGCTGTTATCAGCTCTGACACAGCGATGGTCGAGGTCCTAGATAGCCCAATTCCGATCAGGGAAATCTGCGTCTGCTGGCTTACGCCCAGCTCCAAAAATACGTTAAATTGTGGAAGTTGCTCAATCAAATCCTCTCGACCTATCTCGAGGAGGTGCTGCTTCAACACATCGCAATAACAGCTCAACCCTCGCGGTGCCTCAAAGCGTGCAATCTGCTCAACCTCATTCATTACACTCCTAATCTCAGTGGCATCCGATGGTAGATTGCCTTTGCTCTTGAGATAGTTGATTCTTTCTTCAATAAGCCGAGCCAACGGAAAACCTCGCATCCACCGCGTGACTAACAACGCCAGCATAAACGCCCGACCGCCTTCGGGGCCAAGGTTTGGGCACGCGCGCCGGCACAGCCTTCCGAAGATGGCTGCGTAGACTTTAGCAGCATCGTTGCTCGAAGGATCTGCGGGGAGCAGTTCCTCGACGTCCCCCTGGCGCTCGCGGAAATACTGAAGAAGTTCATCAAGCGCGAAAGGGCTAATACCAGGGTTACGCGAGATGATCTCAGGCCAGATGGCGAGTCCATGAACTGCTTGCTTCACCGTTTCTGCCAGCTGGTCTAAGGTATCCGGCGGATATCTATCAGACCATGGAGCATTGCGAAGCCCCTCATAGCGAACGTGAGCCCCAGCCAAATAAGAGAAAACATACTCTAATTCCGGATGCCGTTTTGCCTTGTCGAGCGGTGCACGTTCTCTTATGAACTCAATGAGTTCTGCCGGGTCGGACAGAACAACGTCGGTTGTCCGTTGAATAGGCTGTCTCGTTCGTTTACGAGGAGGACCATCTTCGCCCCATAGGTCCTTTCGATCAGGATCGATACAGAAAATATTCCCTTGAAATTCTTTCCCCCACCTTCCTGCCCGGCCCGCAAGGTTCCAAAAGTCTTCGGATGACAACGGGTGCCCGCGCCCTTTGGTTGGTCCCCGCATGAATACATTTCGGCACGCCATGTTGACCCCCTCGATGAGGGTCGAGGTACACACCAAGTACTTGATGGTGCCAACACTAAAGAGACGCTCAATTTCCTCCCGGATCAACAAAGGCATATTGCCATAGTGGAACGCTACGCCTCGCCGAAGACAAGTAACTAAGGAAAATTTTTTGTGAACGCCGTGTTGCGCCAATTCAATTAAGGCCTGGAGATCCTTTTTTGAATCCCCTTCAACATCGGTGCCAATCAAGTCGTAAAGCTGTCCAGCAGCCTTCTCTGCATCGGCGGCACCATTCACATAAACGACGTTTCCTTGCGAATCGCCTCCAACCGCATGAGCCAAAAAGGACAAGCGTTTGCTCTCTGCGCTAGGTCTGGAGCTAAGCTCAATCTCCCCCAATAGAACACTGCGGTCTGCCATGCAAAGCGAGACATCCCAGACCTTCGGCTTGTAGAGGCGCTGCGTCACCCAAAAAAGATTCTGAATAACTGTGGCATATTCACTCGTAACCGACTTCTTTGACGTACCTTCACGCGCGTCGGCCATCAATAATTCTGGGTTGCTCGTCATTGGACTGGCGAACAACACCCGTATTGCAGGACTTGTAGAACTTAGCCGCTCAATAACGTCTTGTAGCAGCACCCCCCGCTGACGGTCACCCACCTTGTGAGCTTCGTCCACGATGAGGGCTTGAACTGTTAGTTCTGGCTGTATCGAAAGAAGAATATGAAGACGCTCTTGCGTAAAGACAAACACACGCCTTTTAATAAAATCAGCCCTATCATCAGCTTTAAACAGGGGTAGTGCTGATACCGACACCTCACCTAAGCCTTCGCTAGCCAGCAAATTCCGAAGGTCTCGTTCCACCTGACTAATGAGTGCCCTGGTCGGGACGAGGTAAACGACGGTACCTACAGAAAAAGAACGCATCAAATCACAAATCCACCTAGCTAAAATGAAAGACTTACCGGCAGATGTGGGGGCTGAAACTGATACCCAATCATGAGACTGGACCTCTTCCCAGAGTCTTTTCTGGAAAGCATTCACCCGCAATGATTTTTCGTTCTGGACGGTAATCGACTGTTCGTAGGTACGGCGGAAGTAATCAAGACGGGCGACGCCCGGCAAACGTGACTGAAACAGAGGGCGAAGCAAGTTACGCTGAACCGCCAACTCAATGGCTGGATGATTCGCAAGGGTATCAAGTATCAACGCAGCAGAATCTCGCTGAACCTCGGTCGGGTTCTCATTGCAGAGACACGCTTGCGCTATTAAAAGCGCAGCGATCTGAGATGCCCCTTTTTCGGACTGTGCAAGGAAGCTTGCAGCAAGCAGGAGATACCCCCAGTCATGTGTGATATCCCGGTGTTCTTCGCATCGGGTAAATCGCAAACCTAGCTCATCACAAGCAGAATCAATCACAACATTATCAGATTGCCGGAGGAACCCGGGAACTTCAAGCAACCAACTTCCAAGATCACGCAGTGCCACTCGGAGTCCTCCTCTGCTTTGGTGTCCGTGGTGGATTAACCGGCATCTCTGGGGTCAGCACCTCTCTGCGACCTTTCTTTGGCCTGGCCTCTTTCTTAGAAGGCGTTGAACTCTTGGCGCCGTTCAATTCGCCTTGGGGCTGCAATCCGAGTTGCTTGCGGAGCAGCTGCCTGAAGTCTTCAGCTGAAGGAAATGGTACGAACAAGAAGTGCATTGAAAAAGCCCCTAGACTCTCTTCATCAATTCGCTTCTTTACATGCTCCTTCCAAGTTGGAAGCGTTGCGGCAATTTGCTTTGCGAGCTCACTGGCTACTGCCGTAGACGGGCCTTGTGGATAAACATCACAGTCAAAACCAACGAGGCATAGCCCTCTGAATTCGAGCGAATTGAAGCTTTCCGAGTCGGGATCAAGAAACTTCTTAAGAGCGTCCTCCAGTTGTGAATCATCGAGATCGGCATGCCTCTGGAGTAGATGGAGATCCCGTTGACTAGCGGAATGCTCAGTAAGCATTGGAGCAACTGAAGCCAGGCACTCACGGACCGCACTGGTGATGTCTCCGTATATTTTCGATTCCCCCCAGTAAAGCAGTAGTTTCCCGGTAGCCGAATCGACACCCGCATGCAATCCATCAGCGCCGTGAAAGTGCATCCTGGCATTCGTCTTGAGGCTCATCTTGCAAATGAGCTGGGGCAGTCGAAGAATTTTTTCAGCAAGAATAAAAAGAAGCAGTTCTCCTCCTTCTCCACTCTGTGCAAGATCGGTGAACAGCTCTTTGGCCTCATTCGTCAGGCGAACAAGCTTCTGAGTAGACTTGGTTCGAACAAACTCCTCGCTAGCTTCGCGGATTTGAGATCTAGGGATGGCGTAATCAAGAACATGTTCCGCAATACCCGCAACCAAATCAGCAATTCGAGGTCGCCCATTGCCGTCGAGTTTAAGACAGTGGCAGTGGGCTGTTACCATTGTCCCCTCGACAATTGCATGACTTTCCACGTCGTGCAGAAGCGCAGAAAGTGTAGTCTTGTCCCCTCGAGCGAGGCGAGTCAGCGCCGCCTCGAGTAGCGAGAACGAAGACTCCCCGGCCGCACTTGATTCCGCATTAGCACACGCCGATACAGCTTCAAACTCTTTGTTATCCCCTTCCACTAATGGTCCCCCTAAAAGATGACTTGCCGCCCCCAAGACCGTTTGCGCCGCAATCGTGCACGCACCAAGGCCTGTCGCTCAACTTACCTCGATCTCAGAGCAAAGCGTCTTTAATCGCCTGCCAGTTCTTGTTCTCTACCCAGGCAAAACGGCAACGACCTCCACTGCGCCTTGCCCAAAGCTCCCCGATCCGCTTTTTCTCCTTGCTATCGGAGCCGTCCGCAATATGGTCGCCCTTGTACTCAACAGCGAGGAATACCCCAGACTTCATTTTCACAACGAAGTCTGGATAGAACTTGTCCGACGCGGTCTGCAACCAGAAAGAGGTTGGCTTCTTCTCGACGTTCCGTACCCACCATTCGACATCTGCAAGTTGGTTGGCGATGAACTCGGCACACTCAAACTCTTCGCCCTTGGCCTTTAGATTCCCGATGACCGGGAAGAAATGGCGCTTCAAGGGAATAAATCCGGCGTAAGGAATGTCGTAGGCGTACCGGCCCTGCTCGAACACCACTGCGTGCTCATCTCGGATCTCAAACCGGCTATCGTCTCCCAGCAAATCCTCAAAGACCCTCTGTTTCGCGAGCTTCAGCCCGGCGACCATTTTGCGCTCCAAGGCACCTCTGAGTCGGAATTTGCGGTACGCCAGTTCGTCCAATGTGAAGCTGCGCGACTCCATCAAGTAGGTCACCGCTGCATTCAGCCAGGCCGCTTTCTGAGGGCCATCTGCATAGGGGAAATAGATGTTCCGATCCAGCCAATGCACCAGATCGGTAGCTTCCCAGCCTTGTTCATGCCCGAACAGCGCGAACTGGCTATCCAGCCGGTCATAGACATCGCACTCAATCCTCTCAAGCTGGGAAATGCTCAAGGACGCGCGGCGCATCGCCTCTACGTCATGAGCAAACTCGGCTTCGGTCAGCTTGCAGTCGAACTCGTCAATCTCCCAGTCCGCGTCAAGAAGCGGCGTCTCATCGAAAACGTCAAAGAAACCTAGCTGGTTGAACGTCAAAAGAGGTACAGAGGCAGACTGGCCAAGTTCCGCTGGGGTCTTCTGGCGAGCAGGCGGCGCCGCTCTCACAGCCATCTGAGTATCCAATTGCTCCCGAACTGATTTGGCCACATCGGGCTGCTTGAAGGTTTCCGCAATTTGCTTGAGCTGGGCGGCCGTCACCGATCCTTTCACCGTCAAGGTGCCAGCTTCCGGGGATAGCTCCACCTTGTCTCGCACTGATTTCGGCAATGCCGCAATCGCGTCCTCGTCGGGCATCGCAACCGTATCGCCGACCTCCGGTAAGGGAATAGTGAGGTCGAGCTCGTTAGCGAACAGGCCTCCAAGCTCCCCATTATCCTCATCCTGGGTGCGAATCAGATCTTTGGTTTCGAGCCGCTCGAACCCGCTCTGCACGAGACCATCCTTGAGGTTCTGAACGGTGGCAGCAAGTTCGTTCGAAACTACGTAGGCATAGCTTCGATTCAGGGCCTCTTGCTGCTTCCTGGACACGTGCGGCATCCGCAGTACGCGTCCCAGCACTTGCTCGACCGCAGTGGCCGATGTCGTATTTCGGAACGAGAACAGGACGTAGGCGTAGGGGCAGTCCCACCCTTCACGCAGCTTATCTACCGTGATTATGAACTGCGGATAATCCGGGTCGCCAAGCTTTTTGCCGCTCAGTTCATCCAAAGCGCCGGTCGCAATGGCAATCGAGTCAGCCGGAATGTTGAAATCGTCTATGAGGTGCTGACGCACCCGATCCGGCGTGAAGGTTTCGCGATCTTGAACTTTGCGCTCAGCCTGGATCAACATCACTACTGGGCTGATGACTTCGCCAGTGAGCTGTTGTTCCTCCGCTGCCGCCTTCTCAAGCTGTCGCAAGCGAGCGATCGCCTCAGTCAAGGAGACACGCCATTCCGGATGGATTGCCAGCTCCAACGGCAGCTTCAGCATGTTCTCGGCTTGAAGGGTTGCGGCGGAAACGCTGCGCAACACGTTGGATGGCTGGCTTGCGCGGTCTGGGGTTGCGGTGAGCTCAAGGATGCACGAGGGATTCAACCGAATCAGGGTATCGACCGCAAGCGGTGTTCCCTGGTTATGGGCCTCGTCCACGATGATGTAAGGACGCCGTAGTCGAATCACATCAAGGAGTGAGCAGTCCCCTTTTTGCGCACTGGAGGCACCCTCAAAATGAGGCATCAACGCTCCGTTCTGCCGGTACACTCGAAGCCCATCAGCCGTGTCGCGCTTAAAGCTCTGCATCGTCGCAACGATGATGGTGTTGCCGGTATTGAGTGTGGCTGGCTGGGCGTACAGCGCCTCGTCAATGTCAAGGACGTGAACTGAGCCAAAAAGCTCCCGCATGTCCGCATGCAGCAGCTCCCCCTTGGTTTTTAGGGCATACAGCGTTTGCTCACGAATTGGGTCTGATGGCACCAGCCAAAGTATCACCGAGTGATCGGTGGCCAAAAACGATTCGTTGACGCGTTTGATCGACTGGCCCGCAATGCGAGTCTTACCCCCGCCTGTGGGCACGCGCAAACATACGTAAGGCACGTCATCCACCCCGGGAAGTGGATGGTATTGCAACGTATGGCCGAAGAAAGCAGCAGTACTCTCAGCGAATGCAGACGCAGGACTCTTGAGCTCCCGAGTGCGAGCCAAAAAACCTGATAAGGCATCTAGGAGCTTCTCTTGATAATCCTTGAGGTTATTATTTAGAACCATGTTTTAACCGCCAATTCATAGGGGAGCTGGTGGAAGGTTATGCCAAGTTTTGCCAGCTTTGATTTGTCGAAGCGAGTACGGGCTCCATAGACAACTTTTGGCCCATCAAACCCAGAAAGCACCTCATTTAGATAAGCCAATGACCGGCCATTAAGGACATTGCCTCCGTCCTCCGAGCTATCCTTCAGGATACCGTTATAGAGCAAGAAGATAGCCCGCCCCTTGTGCGTGCCAAGGTAGGGGGTGCGATGTTGTGCAATGATCAGCGCAGATTCCGCAAGTCCAACTCCGGTCTCCATAAACCATACAAATTCCGCTAGCTGGTCGTAGGATACGGTTGAGCGTATTTTTCCATCAGCTTGGAATAAGGGCTCCTCCGATAGGCGGAAATACTGAAAGCCTCCACCCAGGCCAGGAACCGGCGTCTTCTTCTTTCCAACCAGAGGGGTATACCCCTCAATTGCCTTTTTGATCCGCGTCCTTGTTTTGGTTTCTGCCGTGTTACTGTCGATCTCAACCAAAATGAAATTTAGTGGCTTTTTCAAATGTTGGTTCTTGCGGAGCACCGCGTGCGCCGTCGTTCCAGAACCGCCAAAGCTATCCAAGACGATGTCGCCAGGCTCGGTAACCATCCCAACCAAATCAGCAATTACCTCTGAGTCCTTTGGAAATGGAAAAGCCCCTGCGCCTAATAAGGACTCCACTTCCAGAGTCGCAGCCCTTCCATCCTTATAGAAAACGCTCATCATTGGCTCCTCGTCGATCTCGAAGAGGTAGCTCTTTCGATTAGGAATAGTCGTATGGTCCTTACCGAAATGAATTCGTGGGGGATCGTCGGCTAGAGCCGCCTTTGTGGTGTCTTCCTCCCAGCGCCACCCAGTTGAAGGCATTGCGCACGGCTGCTGGGTAGTCGGATGCAGTATGGGGTATCTAGGTCTATTTTCCCGACCGTCATCTGGCCCAGCGAAATCAGCCGCGAAGTAGAGGCCGCGCTTGTCGGACCAGTTGTAGTGTTTATGCGCCTTCCTAGGATCCGTTTTTGGCATCGCGCGATACCAAGCCATCATCTCCTTACGGATAATGGTGTGGTCATCGCCATGCTTCTTTCGCAGGTCATCATAAAACTCTAAAACCTCTTCAACACCAGGCTTCTTACGCCTCCATTTGACTTTGCGAGCTTTCAGTAAAGACTTGTTTCGAGCGAAAGCCACAATGTATTCATGGGTCACAGATACAAGCTTTGAGTCGCCCTTCTTACCTTTTTCCCAAACGATGGTAGCGACCTCGTTGCCTGTCCCAAATATCTCACGCATGAGAGCTTGCAGGTTTCCAAGCTCGTTATCATCAATAGAAACGAAAATTGCGCCGTCTTCCCGCAGAAACTGCTTAAGAAGCACCAGGCGGGGATACATCATGCACAACCACCGATCATGACGATCTAAGGTTTCCCCTTCTTTGCCTACAACCTCTCCAAGCCATTTCCTTATCTCAGGGCTGTTCACATTGTCGTTGTAGACCCAACCCTCATTCCCCGTGTTGTAGGGCGGGTCAATGTAGATGCATTTGACCTGCCCTGCATACCGAGGCAGCAGCGCTTTCAATGCATGGAGATTGTCTCCTTGGACAATTAAATTTCCGCTTTCCGCATCACCACACGACAGGTCAGGTACTGATTCCAACAAACGGAATGGCACCTCCTTGTGATGAGTTTCAACAGCCTCTTTCCCAATCCAGTTCAATGTTGGCATTCAATATCTCAACTTTTGTCTTTCTGATTATGTTCCCTCGGGTCTTCCGTCACCGTGAGCCCATGCGTCTCCGCGTAGGCAAGGACCAAGACCTCGATCATCGATGCGATTGACCGGTGCTCCCTGTCCGCCGCGGCACGCAAGAGACGCTTGATGTCGCTCGACGTCCTAATCGACAAGGTTTCATCCTTTAACCGTTTCATCAGTGAGTCCTCAATTCCATGTACTGCAAATGTAGTACATTTCCTACAGGAAGGCCACATACTTTCCATGTAAACAAGGATTCTGCGGCCCCGGGCACGAATCTTCAGGCCTCTGACGCAGAAATGCCGCCTTAGAAGGCGGCATCTTGTTTTTTTAACAATGCAACTTGACGGTCAGTCGCCACCTTGCCACTTAGGCTTTTGCGGACGTGGACCAAAAGCCTGTTGCATGACTACTGCTTCGCCAGTAGCGGTTGGCAACATGACGGACTTGTGAACAGGGGCCACGTTTGCAAACTGTTCAATCAAAGCTTCCTGGCCGGGTTGTTGTGCGATTACTGCCTCATAGGCAAATCGACAAGTCTGGGCGTTTACGTAATGCACCCAGCCCTGGTCGGGGGCCTCTCCATACAGCAACCCTTGGGCATCGAAGCTTTTCTTGTGCTCTGGGCTGCCGATCAGCACGAGGGTCGGACTGACAGGAAACTGAAGGATGAATGGTCCGCCGGGCTTGATCGTGTATGGCGCCTGGCGCTCAAAAGCCATGGAACCGTCATACCAAACCACCGGATTATCGCTGGTAAGAAAAGGGAGTCCCGTCGCATTGTGAATCGCAACAAGCCCGATACGATCAAAATGAGTCTCCATGCCTTTCATCATCCACGCCATAGCATGAATGCTTTGATGGGGATCGATGGATATCGTAACCCTATCCAAGAGATCTGGGTACTCGGCTGGAGGAGGCGGTAGTTTGCCAGCTCTCGCCAGATGATTCATCGTCCCCCTTACCGTAGCCGCATAGATGGCCTCTGCAAGATCTCGCGCGGCGGGAACTCGAACCCGCTGCAACGCTATGAACTGAAAGATCAGCTCCAGGTGATCGTTCACACTATCGCGCGGATGAAGTTTTTCCACGACTTCCGGCCACCCACTCTCTAGTGTCGAAAACAGGTCTTCCAATGCGTTGTTGTCGACGCCTCCGCCTGGCTTAGGCTGGCTGTAGTAATACCGCCTAAATTGCGTAGCGTCTGGGGCAACACTCAAAGGATCGGCAACCTTGTCTTTTCGATAAACAAGAATCCGCCCAGAGACATCCTTGAAGGAGTTGAGGTATGCCTTGGGAACGAAGTGATGTCGCTTTTTCTGGTTCATGGTCGATCATCTTAGCAAGGCATCGCAGCTGCATTGAACTCTGACTTACGGTTTCATGATTGTGCCCAGCCACTGGAAGGACGACCGATGGGCCACCTCACGCAAGCTGACCCTGCCACACCTTGACTGCCGCCACCCAGATATTGGGAAGATCTGCTAACGAGCACACAGCATTACGTTGGCCAGGAAAGTCTTCGGCAAGAGCCTGGAGCCGTGAAGGCCGTCCGTCATGAGGACGCTGGTAGTAGCTTCCATCGCAAATCGCAAGGAAGAGCGTATTTGGATCACGGCAAGCCTGGGCTTCGCGCAAAAAGCGCTTCACATCAGAAAATTGATTGTCCTGCGCCCCGCCTTCGTCCCGGGTGTACTTATGGGTCGCAAATGCTCGCAGCACCTTTCCGTTTTGGGAGTAAGACCACGCAAAGTCGATCGACTTGCCGTGATCATTGGTGGCAGCGTGAAGCGTGCTTCCCTCGACAACCAGCCCCCTGACGACATACTTGGCGTTCGCACCGCCGGAAGGTGGCGTGTCAAAGTCTTCGACGTACGGCACCTTATTCTTGATGTGCGTAGCAGCAATTTTCTGATGAATCGATTGCTTTGCCGGGTCTTTGACAAAGTGCAGCGCAAAGGTGTCGTCGGTTAGCACCTTAAACCGAACAAACTCGGGCTCCAAGCCATACCGCACAGCCCAATTCTGGATTTTGTGCATAACATCTGGCGCGTTTAAATTGGCGCGCAACTTTTCAGCATTCTCCAGGCGTGCCTGCTTTTCTGCCAACTCGTAGTCAGGAGGAGTGATCACATTGTCCCCACATTTCGTGCTGCAAGGTTAAGAATTTCGCGCGCCTGGGAAAAGTCTAGGCGGCGACGATAGCGACCGTCCTTACGTAGCCCTTTAAAGGCCGTCATGAAGGTATCTTTGGTTTTTTCGCGTCGCGTGGTCAAAAGGCAATTAGCCTCTGCAATAATCTTGACCACTTGGCTGGGTGGAATGTCTCCACCAATTCGGGTAATGCTTCGGCTACTTTCCTTGACGTTCGAGGGTGGGATCTCGGCCCCCAGAACAAATCGGATCGATGGACCGCTTTGGCTATCGACTGCATGTAGCCCGATCAGACCATGTGGGTCATTGAACCGCCATGGAATTCCAAGACCGACGAAGGTCTCAATGTGCTTTTTTAGATCGCTGTAGGTGCCCAGCAGCCGATTTTCCGCAAATATCTGGAAGTCAGCTGGATCGCTTTTTTCTTCAGAAGGGACAAATAGAGCAAGGCAGACCGGTACCTCGGTATCCTCAAACATCTTGCAAGTCAGAGAGATGACGGCATGAAGTCGGCTGTGAAAAAGACCTTGCGTCAAAAACGACTCAGGAATAATTGCAGCGACATAGGGCGTATGTTGGAGCATGGTGTCAAGAGACACCTTGTACAGATCGTCGTACTTATCTCCGGAAAACGGAAGACCTCGCCTCGTCGCTGAGTTCTTTGCGAGGTATGGGGGATTGGTTATCGCCACTTGGTAGCCAAGGGGATAGTTTTGCAGTGAGTCACGCTGCTGAACCAATACGCCGGACGCATTCAACTCCTCGCCAGCTGGCTGGATGTCGAAGCAGGACCATTGATTGTTGTAGCCGAGATCCTGGATCATGCAAACGATATTGTTCGCGCCTGCAAATGGCTCAAGCAGGACCATCTCTTCCAAACACGGAATGGCTTTCAGCCACTTATGGAAGGGATCAACATTGAATGGGTTGGTCGTCGTAAAGAACTGACCGTGAAGTCGTTTTTGAGCGACTTCTGCTTGGGGGATTGAGGACACCGATCTGCTCCGTGAAGAGCAGCGTCACGATCGAATGTGTCCTCAAAAATGAATCAATATGCCTACGACGCTGCGAGCCAAAAGAAAGGCAGCGAGAGTGCCGCCGCCATTCTTGTATAGGTTTGCGAAGCATCAGATGACGTGTCCGAATATCGGATTGTTGATGGGTCGAGGATTTTGCGGTCGGCTTGTACCCGGCATTCTCCAGGTGCTGTCTCGGCGAAAAGCGCTCGTGTCTTGTAGTGGCACCCAGGCGGCCAGCGGCCGCAGCCCTATCCTGAAGTTGGCTCCTGCGCCCCGTCAGGACCGGTCGATGCCACGCCCGCACCCACCTCGGCCCTGGGTGCAGAAATCGAGCATCCGTGCCCAATGAGCGCCTCAACCCCAGATCGGGTTGCAATGCCTCGGGTTGCTGGATGCCTCAACGCTGGCGAATTTTCTCAAGCTTGAGGGGCTCCATCGACTGAGGGGCTATACAGGCTACAGAGGTCTACCATGTCTATGGCTGTGTATATACACATCAAATCTCCTAGCAATTTAATGGCTTTTTTGGATGTCTATCAGCCCGGCGTGCTGTGGAGTACAAGTTTTGGTGCTGCGGAGTACAAGTCGCAGTGCTGCGGAGTACAAGTTTTGGTACTGTGGCGTACAAGTCGTTTGGGCAGCGTTTCCCTCTGAGCCTCCCTCTGAAATCGATGTTCGGAACTATCCTGAGTTGACTGACTCGGTCTCATGGACGCCCTGATGTGTATATACACATCAATTCCCGTTGTCCTACCGAATCCTTATGAGCAGCACCGAGCCAAACAAGAAGAGCGCATCTCGCCACTCCCCCACCACAGTCCAATTCGTTGCCCGGGTTCCTCGGGATCTGCATAGCAGCTTTCATGGCACGTGCCATCAGCTTGGCTTTAACGCGTCGGAGGTTCTGCGCTCCCTAATGGAGAGCTTTGTGCGTATGAACCAGGCTGAGGGAAAGAATGGCTGAACTGACGAACCTCTCCCGCGCCGATAAGCTTCGAGCCCTTGCTGAAGCCACAGCACGCGCCGCCCTAAAGGCGACCCCTGGTGCGCGCGAAGAATTGCTCGAAGCCTCGAACACGCTATCGTCCCTTGCTCACACCAGTGAGCTGAAGATCAAGAAGCAAGAAGAGCCCGTCAAGATACTGCCGTCGAACGCTACACGGGACGAACTCACTTCAGCGCGATGCCGGCAGGCGACCCGACGCGGCGCAGAAACCTACCTGCCAACGCTCTCCGATGTAGCGCAAGTGCTGCCAAATGCTTTATTGCGCTGCGCCCTGTTCTCCAGCAGTCGCAAAGTGCCAACGCTGAACGACCAGGTGCTATCCGGCGATACATCTCTGCTGGTCGTCAACAAGACAATCGCGTCATTCAACAACGTCACCGTGACACTGAATGGGTATGAGCTTTGCCAGTTCGACCGTATCGTCTATGCGACCTGCCTGGACTACTACCGCGAGCGTCCGCTTTCTCCTGAGACCGAGAACAAGCATGTCGGGACTACCTTCTACGAGTTTGCTAAGCGGATGGGCCGCTCGTACAGCGTGAGGCTGCACGGCTCAATCCTTGCAAGCCTGCTACGACTGAGCTTTGCCCAGCTACGAATTCGGCGAGATCGTCTCAATCTCGAGGTGCCAAAATTCCTCTCGGTTTCATTCGAAGACAGTGAGCAAGGTGATGGGGCGTCGGCAATCGCATCTGCTCCCCTGGGTAGCGATCGGCTCTGGTTGCGGGTCAGTGAATCTGTTGCCGAGCTTTTCGGGCCGGGAGCTTGGACGGCGCTGGAACGAAAGGCGATGGATTACAGCGGGCTCCAAGGATGGCTAGCGAGTTTCTATGCAACCCACCAAGGCCCGCTCTGGCTCAGCGTGAAAAAGCTCCACGAAATGTCCGGCTATGAATCCCGATTCAGCAACTTCCGAAAGGGACTGTTCGAAGCGCTCGATAAATTAAAAGCCGACGACACACCGCCCTCATGCCGGATTGCGGAGTATCACTTCTCGAATGACGGGGAGAAGATCCAAGTTCATCGGGTAAGCTGGAAACGGGATTGAGGATCTGGGTTGAGCTGATCGTATTTACCGACAGCCTGAGAACGCTGATGGCTGAGAAATCAGGGTGCGGTCAGACTCAACCGTTGCAAGGAAGCCTCAGCAAGTGGACAGATCGATTTTCATTGCAACACTAAGCCATTGATCCATAGAGACTTTCTTGCTCCTCAAGGCAAAGATGGGTACGCTTTTTCCATTGATGTTTGGAGATGAGCTATGTGGTCAGGTTTGGGCATTAGGTTGATGGGGCCGCGGATGAGGCCAAGCGAGCAATGGCTCTGACACGCGACTTCAAAGACACGGTACGGACGCGCTTCCAGACCGACCCGGAATTTCGTGAGGCTCTGCTCAAGGAAGGCCTCGGGGCGATGCGACCCGGTGCTGACGCCGACCCATTGCTAATGGAGCTGATCTGGATGTTCGGGCCATCCGGCATCGAAGAACTGCGCGACACCGAACCCAGATGTGCTGAGCCAGAATGAAGAAACGACTTAAAGATGTGATCGGGAGCTTGTACAAACCATCTACCGGTTCCAGACAAGCGTTTGCCCTCCCTAGAGCAGATGCCGAACAGCTGCCACGCCTGCCATCAGTGGCGGTTATTTCGATCACTGCGCCAGAGCGTCCTCCAGCAGCTGTCGGCGGATTTGAGTATCTTTTGCGGCTGAGCTTTGCGGACGTTGACTTCCTGAATCCCGGCTGTCGGCCAGAGCGAAAGAGAAAATCCATGCCGCTTTCACCCAGGCCCATGCCCAGCAGATTCGGGGCTTCATTGAACGGCTCCCACCATCGATCTCATCGGTCGTGGTGCATTGCGAGGGAGGCTTTTCCCGATCCTGCGCGGTGGTGCTCGGGCTGCATAAGCTGTATGGCTGCGAGGTTGATATGTCGGAGCTGGAGCAAGCCAATCCCTCGACTGTGCAGGTACTGAGGAGGCAGCCTGCTGCTAAGAGGCGATGAGGCCCATGTATAGCCGGAGACGGCGTCGCACCGTGAGAAGCAAAAAGCCCGAAGATGCGAATCCAGGTGGAGGTCTCTGTGCGTCGCCACCGAAGGGCGCCAGCCCGAAGGCAGGGCTATTGCTTCTTCAGACCTGGGTGCCTAAGTTTAGCGCGAGCCCTTGATTTCTCAGGGGGCTACGTCCACCTGCGTTGGCTGGCTCGTCAAAGCAGCGTCATTGCCCAGCTGGCCGTAGTTGTCCCACCCCCAGCACTTGACCCCGCCTGTGCTGGTCACCGCGCAGGTGTGGTTGCCTCCGGCAGACACGCTTGCTACCCCTGAGGTCAAGCCGAGCACATCCACCGGCGTGGGCTGATCCGTCAGCGCTGCATCATTGCCCAGCTGCCCGCTGATGTCACGCCCCCAGCACTTGAGGCCCCCTGCCGTGGTCACCGCGCAGGTGTGGCTGCCTCCAGCTGAGACACTCACCACACCTGATATAAGCCCCAGCACGTCCACCGGCGTGGGCTGGTTCGTCAACGCAGCGTCATCGCCCAACTGACCAAAGCTATCTTCACCCCAGCACTTGAGACCACCACCTGTAGTCACCGCACAGGTGTACTGTCCCCTCGCAGCCACACTCGCCACGCCCGATGTCAGACCGAACACGTCCACCGGAATTGGCTGACTGGTCAACGCAGCATCATTGCCTAGTTGGCCTTGGGCGTCATACCCCCAGCACTTCAACCCACCTGTAGTGGTCACCGCGCAGGTGTGATTGCTCCCTGCTGCGACGCTCGCCACACCCGAGGTCAGGCCGACTACGTCTACAGGGGTTGGCTGGTTATTGAAAGCTGTAGGATCCCATTTCAACTTAGATTCGCAACTTTCAAAATCAATGCCTTAAAAACCTGAAATCGGACGCTTTTGGTCGTTTTGTCCCAATTTTTTAGATTTTCCTACTGTGACAAAACGACTCCGCATCTTTCCTGAAGGTCGTGGCTCAGGCTAACTCGATCACATACGCCGCTGCCTCAGCAACGGACTGAGCAGTTTGCAAGCCAACATTGTACTTCTCGGCTTCGCGAGTAAGATCACCGATGTTGGTAACAAAGCGATCCCGAACACGATCACTCAGCGTCACACTGTCAAGTGGTGGCATCCCCACCACCATCGCCGCGGAAAGATTCGAATTCCTGTCGCGAGCGAGCGACAACTTCCACATCTTGACTCGTGCATCTTCCATACCCTGGCTTTGTGAGTTTTCCTTCAAAAGGCCAAACTGCGCGACCAGTCGTGGCGTGAGAATCGGAAACTTCACCGGCGCACTGCCATCCACAAGAACGAGCTCCCGGTTGAAGCACACCTGGAGATCTGGACGCTGCACCTGAATGGCCTCTTTGATCTTGGTGGTCCACTGTTGATTAACCTCGCGCTCGGGAGTAGGTGAGTCATCGGCAGACGCCCCAGGCTCCTCTGCGATCACACTGAGGCTGAAATGCATAAGCACGATCTGTCTTAGCAGATCATGCTCATCGTCTGCCCGCGTCACACGAGCCTCGGTGAAGCTGAACGAAGCGAGAGGCACAGACTCACGAGCCGCCGCAAAACCGAATTGCTTCGCCACCCCCTCAACAGCTTTAAGCGTAGTGAGAATCATCTGGAATGCGCCCTCGCCTGCTGATCCGTACATGCAGCGCAGTACTTCCTCACGAATCAGCGGTCGGGCCAACACTGTTCCATCGTACTGGACGAGAGCTCCTACATTCAATCGCTCACCAGATCCCCCCACTGGTTCCCAAGCCAAGACGGAATAGCATGCGACGCAACAACCGTGTTCATGGATGGGCTCCTTGAAGCAGTGGAGACATAGCATTGGCCGCATGGCTCGGTAAAGAAGTGATGAGCTGCTTTGCAAGCGACTCACACGCGCCATGGTGCTGCCCGATGGTATGTGGTGTCGCCTGGAATTCGCTGCGAATCATGTCCCACACGGTTTGGTCAGCATACTGCTACAGCCACCAGGCATGCGCGGGTGATTGCTCTACAAAAAAAGTTAAGCCGAACCCAAAAATTTTAATGTTGTCAGGGTATCCCGCTTATCTCATCATCGTCCTCACTTATCTGGAGGCTCGATCGTGAAGATAACACCCAATAGCACAGGGTTTGGCGCGGAGGTCACGGACTGCCCGGCCGGCTTGAAAATGACGGACGATGAGCTGAATGAGCTCGTGCGTGCCTGGACGGATCATTCGATTTTATGTTTCCGAGGCGTGGACATGACGCCCGCCGAACATATCGCATTCAGCCGGCGTCTTGGCGAGCTGCATATCATGACGCCCCTGAAATTTAATCTGGATGGTTATCCGGAGGTGTTCGTCGTCTCGAACGCCAGCAAAGCCGATCCATCCAAGCCGGTTGCGGGCAATGCGGAAGGCGACGCCGGCCTGCGCCGCGCCGGCGAAGGCTTTCACACGGACGGCGAAGACAAAGCCATCCCCAATACCGGCTCTTTTCTCTACGCACGGCAGGTTCCGCCCGAGCGCGGCGACACGCTGTTCGTCGATATGTATGCCGCGTACGAAGCACTGCCCCAGCGTATCAAGACACTCATCGCCGGACGGCGCGCGCGTTATAGCCGCATCGATTTACACGCTACCCACTATCCCTTGATGGCGCCGCTCACTGACGAAGAGAAACTCGCCCGTCCGGATGTCTACCATCCGTTGGCGCGCAAGCACCCGGTCAGCGGCCGCACCTCGCTCTACATCGGCCGCTGGGCCTGCGATGTCGAAGGGTTACCTGAGGACGAAGGGCAGGCATTGGTCAAATTCCTCCAGGACTTCGCCAGACAACCTCAGTTCATTTACACGCATAAATGGAACATCGGCGACGCCGTGCTTTGGGATAATCGCTGCACCCAACACTGCGCGACCGGCTTCGACGACACGAAGTACGTCAGGACCATGCACAGAACCACGCTGGAGGGCGAACTGCCCATCATGGCACGGTCGAGCGCAGGCATATCGTCGGCGATGCTAAATGAATATTCGATTTCTTGAAACGGCACTTTGGCTGGCGAAGCTAAAGAGCATCAAAGCGACTGCGGAAAAGCTCTGCTTGACCCAGGCCGCTGTCTCCAGCCGAATCGCCAACCTCGAGCAGGATCTTGGCGCTTGCCTTTTCACTCGCGGAGGCGACGGCTTCGAACCGACCTCCGCAGGGATCACGTTCCTGGAACATGCCCAGCGCATTGTCAGCGCTCACCAATCGCTGCGCGCTTCCATGCTGGACTCGAGCAAACTGTCCGGCTCGTTGCGTATCGGCATGACGAGCACCTTGATCCCGACCATTCTTCCCGGTCTCGTCGACACGTTGCGTAGAGACTACCCCGGCATCTCGATCAGTCTCAAAACCGAATTGACCGAAAAATTGCTGAAGGAACTGGAGATCGGGCGCGTCGATCTCGTGCTGGGCGCGGACAATGAAGCCGTGCATGAGCGTTTCGAATTGGTACCGCTGTGTTCCTTCGCGATGATCTTCGTAGCCAGTCCGAAGCTCGGCATCGACTTAATCGACGCCATGCCAGAGGACCTCGCCAGATATCCCATCATCGGATATCCGCCCGGCACCCGATCCCAGGCTCGGCTCGACAGATACTTTGAAGGCTGCGGCATCCGGCCTCAGATCATTCATGTCTCTCAAGCCGTTCCGACCAATCTGCAGCTTGCCACCTCGGGAATCGGTGTGGCAGCGGTCCCGGAAGCCATCGTCCTGCGAGAGCTTGCGACGGGCGACCTTGTCCCGATCAAACTAAAACACCCCTTCGTTTCGGTGAACTACCAGGCCGTCTTCCTGCGCGATCAAGGCCAAGGCCTAGCCAGAGCAGTCGCCGCCCTGGCGCGCGACGTCGCGGCAACTTTTTGCGAATCCGTCGACAAGCGGATCGCGTGGCAATAAAGAGAACCTCTAATGAAAATATCCGTAATCCAGATGAACTCCGTTTCCGACAAGGCGGCCAACCTTGCCCTGGCGGAGCGGCTGACGCGTGCCGCCGTCATGCAAGACGCGCCGGACATGGTCGTCTTTCCCGAACACTTTGACTGGGCAGGCGGCAGCGTAGCCGACAAGGTCGCGGCTGGCGAAGCGCACGCCGATGGTCCCGCCTACCGGCTGTGCGCACGCATGGCCACCGAATACGGCATCTACGTGCATTCGGGCAGCTTCTATGAAAAAGTTCCCGGAGAAGACCGCGTGTACAACACAACCGTGGTCTTCGACCCGCACGGCAAAGAAATCGCGCGCTATCGCAAGATTCACATGTTCGACATCTTCACACCCGACGGCCTTCGGTATGGAGAATCTGACGCCGTCGCGGCAGGCTCGGAAGTCAGCACGGTAGACGTAGGTGACTTCCGCCTGGGCCTTGCGATTTGCTATGACCTGCGGTTTCCGGAGCTGTTCCAACGCTTAGCCGGCATGGGCGCCAATGTCATTGTTTTGCCTGCGGCATTCACATTGCAAACCGGCAAAGATCACTGGGAAGTGCTATGCCGCGCTCGCGCCATCGAGACGCAGTCCTATGTCGTGGCCTGCGGCTCGCACGGCCCGTTCACCCAGAATGGCGAGACGCGATACACCTACGGCCACTCGATGATCGTCGATCCCTGGGGCCACGTGATTGCCAAATGCTCCGACGGCGACGGCTTCGTCACCGCGCGCCTGGATACAGGGCTGATCAATCAAGTTCGCAAGCAAATTCCCTTAGCCAAACACAAGGTGCTGCAGTGAAAAAGTTTGATCTCAATCCTATGCCAGCCCCGCTGGACTCGAAATACGTCGACCTGCTTTCCGAGGTCGAAACAGCGACTGTCGGGCACTTTCGTCACTGGGGCTTTATGGCCCCCGATATCAAGCCGATCAACCACTCGCGCAAAATCATCGGCACAGCAGTGACCTTGTCCCTGCCGGGACAAGACTCGACCTTGCTGCATCACTCCTTGAGCCTGCTACGTCCCGGGGACATTCTGGTCATCGATCGCCTCGGCGACCAGAAACACGCGTGTTTGGGCGGTGGCGTAGCACTAGGCGCCGTGCTCGCCGGCGCACAGGGTGCAATCATCGACGGCATGTGCACCGACCCATCTGAACTCGAGGCCTACAACTTCCCCGTATGGGCGCGCGGCGTTTCACCCATCACCACTCGCATCTACAACATCGGCGGCCAACTGAACAAACCAGTGGCCTGCGGCGGGGCGGTTGTCAACGCCGGCGACATCATCCTGGCAGACGAAAACGGCGTGCTCGTGCTGCCTCCCGATGAAGTCGCGGAAGTCTCCAGAATGGCGCTGGAAAAACAAGCTCGCGGCAACTCGAACGGCGAACGGATGCGTGGCGGCGAGCGCCTCGGCGACCTGTCAGGCGCCAGCAAATACGTTTTAGAACAAGCTTAACAAGCGCTCTATAAGGGGAAAACGCATGAGACTCTGCAAGCTTATTGCTACCGGTATTGCCGCGGGTTATCTGGCTTTAATGGCTACCGTCGCGCACGCGGCGTGGCCAGAACGGCCGGTCAAGATCGTAGTGCCATTCCCACCTGGCAACTCTTCCGATGTCTCAATGCGTTTGCTAGCCGAATTGCTGGCGCCCCGTTTGGGGCAGGCAGTCGTTGTCGAGAATAAAGTTGGTGCAGGCGGCACGATCGGCACGGGTTTCGCCGCCAAACAGCCCGCGGACGGCTACACCTTGGCCATGGGATCAACAGGCCCTCTGTCGATCGGCCCGTGGCTGCGTCCAGATTCCATGACCTACGATCCGCTCAAAGATCTCGAGCCCATCGCTGCGGTAGCCTGGGCGCCGCAAGTCATGGTGGTGCGTACCGACGAACCCTACGACACGATCAACGGGCTAATCGAACAGACGAAAAAAAGCGGCAACCCCTTGACCTATGGAACACCCGGAGTCGGCACGACACCTCACCTAGTGATCTCGAAGTTTCTGCATGATGCCGGGATTCAAGGCCAACATATTCCCTACAAAGGCGGCATGCAAAGCCTTGCGGACCTCATCGGTGGTCAGGTCAATTTCATGTCCGATAACGTACCGGTTTTCAGTGCGGCCCTGGACGGCAAGCGCGTCAAACCTATTGGAGTGACCTCTGCGCAACGCATCCCCACGCTGCCCGACGTGCCCACCCTCGCCGAACAAGGCTTGAAAGATTTCAGCATGCAAGGCTGGATCCTGCTCATGGCACCCGCCGGGGTGCCCGCTGACGTCAAAAAGCGCCTGGAGACGGAGGTTGCTGCCGTCATGCAGGATAAAAACATGCAGGAACGTCTGTTGGGCTTCGGTCTGGTCCCGATGAACATGCCCCAATCGGAGATCCCGGCTTTCCTCAAAGACGAATCGCAAAAGTGGAAAGAGGTCGTCGATATTTCCGGCGCCAAAAACTAACGCATCCCGTCATGCGCCCGGTTGCTGCGAGCAGCCGGGTTGCACGCTCTTGAACCGGCGCCGAAAACTCTTTTACACCGCGCTTTAATGCATTGACCATCCGCGGTTAGGTCGCTGAGTTCGATACACCAGTGTCATAAGGCGGTACACGGCGACAGAAATCGGACGCACGCAGCCATTGTTCAATCGCCGTAGGTGACAACGGCTTGTAAGCGCCCGGCGAACACATATTGAGCGCGTGCGTTGTGCTCGATAGTGTCCACCACTTTTAGGTGGACACCATGTCGAAGACAGAGTTAGCACCGGTGCCTAAGCGCCGGTCGTATCCGAAGACGCTGAAGGCCCAGATTGTGGCCCAGTGCAGTCAGCCAGGAACATCTATTGCCGGCGTGGCGCTGTCGCACGGCGTGAACGCGAACCTGGTGCATAAGTGGATTCGCCAGGCCGAACGGCAGGCCCCTGTAGCGCCGGCGTTCGTGCCGGTCGCGTTGCCTGCGGTGCCCTCGTCAGGCCGTCACATCGAGATTCGCTTGTCGCGCGGCCCCGCGCAAGCGACGGTGCAATGGCCCGTGAGTGAAGCGGGCGCATGTGTGGCGTGGCTACGCGAGTGGCTGCGGTGATCCGTGTCGATGCGATCTGGCTGGCCACCGAGCCGCTGGACATGCGCGCCGGCACCGAGACGGCACTGGCCCGGGTGGTGGCCGTGTTTGGTTCGGCACGTCCGCACCATGCCTATTGCTTCGCAAACCGGCGCGCCAACCGCATGAAGGTGCTGGTACATGACGGAATCGGCGTGTGGCTGGCCGCGCGCCGGCTGAACCGCGGCAAGTTCGTGTGGGCCGATGCGCTGCGTGGCCCCCACATCGCGGTCGACAGTGAGCAGTGGCAGGCGCTGGTGCTGGGCCTGCCCTGGCAGCATGTGGGTGCGGCAGGCGTGATCTCGGTGTTGTAGCGCCCGACAATCCGGCAAGACGCCAATACCGCCGCGGGGAGCCCTGCGGCATACTGGCGGCCATGAGTAACGCATCCCTGGACCACCTCGACGCGCAGCAACTGCGCGCCTTGGCCGAACGCCTGATGGGCGAGGTGGCCGCGCGTGACGCCCAGATAGCGGCGCACGATGCGGTGGTTGCCGAGCGGGATCGCGTACTGCACTTCAAACAGACGCACATCGACCAGCTCATGCAGGAGCTGGCGCTATACAAGCGCTGGCGCTACGGCAAGCGCAGCGAGCAACTGAACCCGGCGCAGGCAAGCCTTCTGGAAGAGACGATGGATGCCGACATGGCGGCTATCGAAGCGGAAGTGAACGCGCTGCGCGAAGCGATCGCCACCAAGCCTGCGCCGTCGCAAGCGCCGCGTCGCATGCGGCTGCCGGCCGAGTTGCCGCGCACCGACATCCACCACGAACCGGCGTCCACGACGTGCCGCTGCGGCTGCGGCTTGAAACGCATCGGCGAGGACGTCAGTGAGAAGCTGGACTATCTGCCGGGCGTCTTTACGGTCGAACGTCACATCCGTGGCAAGTGGGTGTGCGAGCACTGCGAGACGCTCACGCAGGCGCCGGTCCCCGCGCAGGTCATCGACAAGGGCATCCCGACGGCGGGCCTTCTGGCGCAGGTGCTGGTGGCCAAGTTCGCTGATCACTTGCCGCTATACCGCCAGGAAGGCATCTTTGCGCGCGCCGGCCTGGCGCTGCCGCGCTCGACGCTGGGCGAGTGGGTCGGCGTGTGCGGGCTGCGGTTGCAGCCGCTGGTCGATGCGCTCAAGGCCGAAGTGCTGGGCAAATCCGTGCTGCATGCCGACGAGACGCCGGTGCAGATGCTCAAGCCGGGCGCGGGCAAGACGCATCGGGCCTACTTGTGGGCGTACACACCGACCTCTTATGAATCGCCCCGGTTTTGAACTGAGACGGGCCGAGCGCGACGCTTGGACAGAACTACCTCACGACCAGGTGCTCCTCGCTCACCGGGAAGACGACTGGTTTAAGTCTGACCCACGACCAGTAAAACGGTGGTTCCTCGGCGAGGTAGATCGACACGGCGAGCAGTTCCGCAGAGTTGTTCGCTATCTCAAGTCTTTTAGGGACTGGCAGTGGGTGCAGGGTGGCCCTTCATCGATCCTTCTTATGGCTGCGGCGGCTCCTTTATTCGAGTCTCGTGATCGCAGAGACGACCTTGCCTTGCTCGACCTGCTTGATAACCTGCCAAGGGCCCTGCGACAAGGCGTTCTTTGCCCGACAGACCCCAATGAGTCGCTAACGGATCGCCTCGGAGCGCCTGGAGTTGAGGATGCCGCCCAAAAGCTGGAGCAGCTTGAGAAGTCGCTGCGAGGCGCGATTCATGCCAGCTCGCCAAGCCAGGCGCTTATCTGGGCACGTGAGCAGTTCGGGCCAAGGTTCCCGAATACTCCTGAGCGCGTCAAAGTAAGCTCCGCTACAGCAGTGGTCCAAGCCACTCCGGCAGCAATCGTTTCAACGCCACTCGTAGGACGTACGCAGGCAGGCTGATGAACGACGAGACACAGCTTTCTAAGCTCACCCGCGCGATGAAATCGCGAGGGTTCACCTACATAGGACGGGATGCGGGCGATTGGCTAGCGTTCAAGGGCGCATTGACAGCAGCAGGCGCCACTCATGCAGCGCATGTAGCTGTTGATCCGACTGGGGTGGATCTTCCTAGGATTGGTGTAGAGCTGCCACTGGGAACACCGAATGTTTTGGCCCATGTCGGCGCTAACGGCCAAATCTGTTACGCCGCTCAAGGGAGCGTCGCACTGGATATTTTTGACATCGCTGGCCAGGCGCTGGGCTGCATTGATCGGGCCGAAGAAATCTTGGATCTTTCGTTGAGAGGCAAGATGGATCAGGGCCTAGAGGACGAGTTCTTCGCGTTCTGGCACGGTGATCTCTGCTTTCTCGACATCTACCCCGGCGATCCTGGGGCACTCGACATCCTGTTTGCCAAGCGCGGCAATGCTGGAACAAGCGTCGTATTTGTCACAAACGATGTAACCCTAACTCGAGAGAAGCTTCAGGCCATGTCGCTCCAAGAGCGAGAAGTACTGAAGGGAGCTGCTTTCAGGGTAAGCACTTCCGCCAAACCAAAACCGTCACAAGGTGTGTGGCCCCCTTCAACGGTAGCTGCGCTATTGAAATGGCAGGGACTGCTTGATCCGTCGGCAAAGCGCAACATAGAACGCCGACTGCTTCAATCGATTGCCTCCAGGCGAAACGCATCACTGTGCGTCATAGATTCGCCACTTACACAGTACGCTTTCTGGACGGATTTCGAAACCGTTGATGATCAGGTCAATCGATCACGGCAAGATCCAAGAGTAAAGCTCTATTCCTCGAAAGTGTATCCAATGATTTCGATCAGAATGGACGACAAATACGTCGCCGAACGCAACGTGCCAGAGAGTCCGACTCTCGCCGGCAAGCGTGTCGCCCTTATTGGGTGCGGAACCATAGGAGGCTTCCTGGCGGAATTGCTTGTAAAGGCTGGCGCCGGCCTGAATGATGGAGACTTGGCTCTCATTGATCCAGATATCCTGCTCCCTCAAAATGTCGGCAGACACCGTTTAGGCCTAAATCGGGCACTGCAGTACAAGTCCAATGCGCTTAAAGAAGAGCTTTCCCTCGCAGCTCCGACAGCCAAGGTACGAAGCTTACCCGTGAAAGCGGAGGAAGCCGACTTGAACTCCTTCGATTTGATCATCAATGCAACCGGAGAAGAGGCCTTAGGTCACTACCTCACACGTACGGCCACTGATTCGGGGAATTTTGTCCCGACTTTGTCGGTTTGGGTTGATGGTCCCGGAGTCGCAGTACGAGCACTGTTTCGGGACACTACTCAAGCAGCATGTACTCGCTGCCTTTCCGACACCCATCGAGCCTCGCTTTATCCCGTAGTGAACGAGCCAGTGCCTACTGAGTTGGCGGGGCACGGATGCGAAAGCTTGTACGTACCTTTCCCTGCCAGCGTCTCGGTTCAGGCCGCTTGCCTAGCGATCGAAATGGCAACCAGTTGGGTGGCGAACCAATCTAGCCCACGGCTGCGTACCCGAGTGACTCGACACGGATTCAGTCAAGCAGCACCAGATGGAGATCCAGTGAGGCAACCCACGTGTGCAGCATGCCATTCGTAACTGAATGGTCCACCACGGATCAACGAAACCTGGTGGTTTTTGCACCAGATGTTCTCAGGATTTTCAAACATTATCGGCAGCGGTTCTTTTGGCAACCGGAGGGCGGAGGCATTCTTTTAGGGCGCCGGCGCGGCAAGCATCTGGAGGTCACGCTTGCAACCGAACCAAGTCATAAAGACAACCGCTCAGCATTTTCCTTTGTGCGTGAAGCTGATGGGCATGCAGAACTTGCTGAACAAGCTTGGCGCCAGGGCGAAAAGCAGATCGACTATCTTGGAGAGTGGCACACTCATCCGCAGAGGGTACCTACTCCATCAATCGTCGACCGGCGCGAATGGAGAAAGCTGATACTTCAACGCCCTGACTCAACGCCCATTTTAGTCGTTGTGGTCGGTACTAAATCAATACACGCAGAGCTGATTAGTAGCATTCAGGACAAAGTGCTATTGCCGCTCGAGCGATATCCATAACTCCGCCTATCACTCCGCGACGTTCACGGGCACCATTGACGTTGTGATGTAGCCAGTGCCAAGCTGGCCCCAGTTGTTTGCTCCCCAGCACTTGGCTTCCGAGTTCTGCAATACGCACGTGGATGCCTGCCCCGCCGCCACGGCGGTCACGCCAGAACTCAACCCAGGCACAGCCCAGGGAGTCGCCGAATTCACCGTCGAGCCATCTCCCAACTGTCCAGAACTGTTGGAGCCCCAGCATTTCAGAGCCCCCGCTTGGATTGCGCAGTTGTGATTGGCGGTTCCCGAGAGGGCGGTCACTCCTGCCATTAGACCGATGACCGGGGTCGGCTCGGAGGCTGTGTCAACCATAAAGGCATCGCCCAGTTGTCCCACACTGTTGGCTCCCCAGCATAGAACGCCTTGGCCCGAATTCTGAAAGGTCTGCAATGAGCAAGTATGCGAGGTACCGCCAACCACGGAAATTACACCCGATCCCAGCCCAATGACGCCTACCGGCGTATTGCGGTGGGTGTTCGTGCCATCGCCAAGTTGACCATACGAATTGCGTCCCCAACATTTCAAAGCGCCGGCTTGGATTGCGCAGTTGTGGGTTCCGCCGGCAGACGCCAGATAGGTCACACCTGACCCCATCCCAGCCACAGCGACCGGAGTCGTGCGGTTCTCATTGGTCCCGTCACCAACCTGCCCGTATTCGTTGATCCCCCAGCACTTGACACCTCCCGACTGGAGAGCGCAGTTCGTGGTGTAACCCGTGGAGACCGCTGTCACCCCTGACCCGAGACCCGACACAACCGCGGGTGTCCTACGATCAGTGGTTGTACCATCGCCCAGCTGACCTTGAGCGTTTTGGCCCCAGCACTTCAACGCGCCGGCTTGAATAGCGCAGGTATGCGAGTACGCCGTCATCGCTCCTGCCGAAATCGCCGTCACCCCGGATTCCAGCCCTACCACCTGCACTGGCGTCAGGCTACGAAAGCCATTGGTGCCGTCCCCGAGCTGTCCGCTGGCATTCGAACCCCAGCACTTCGCAGCCCCTTCCGTGGTCACGGCACATGCATGATTGTGGCCCATGCTGATCTGCACCGCGTTCAACACCGCGCTGCCAACGCGGATCGTATAGACCTGCTGGCCGCTCTTGCTCTTGTAGGTCGCCACCACCTCGAAGCTCGAGCCTGAATCGCTCGTGAGCGCCGACGGAGTCCCCGTGATGGTGCCGTCAACACCAAGCGCCAGGCCCGCGGGCAGAGATCCATTAGCCAAGTGCCAACTTGCGACCGAGGGATCAAACGTCGCATCACCCGTGACCGACAGATACGTGCGCAAGCTCTCGCTATAAGCCTTGCCGAGCTTTGCCTTGGGCAGCGTGGCACCAGCCAGGGACACAGTGATTGCAGACTCCACGGGCGCTTTGGCAGCGGTAGGGATGGGCACCACAAGGAAAAAACTGGAAGCGGCGAACGCAGGTGCTACACCAGCAACCAAGGCTGCGGCGCACGAGAGGGAGAGAACTGTCTTCTTGAACATGAGCATACCTTTTGAACAAGGGTGTCCAAGGTATAGCTCCGGCGACTACCGATAAGGCGCCTCAATTTCGCTACGGCATGCCGCCTGGCTAGTTCTTATCGAGAACAGCGGAGTCGACTTTCGTGTCGATATCCACAGATTCGACCCCGATCGCCTTCATACACTGCAAAAAGAACACGAAGGAAAACTTGCCGCGTGCGATCTTGTTAGAGAGGTTGGCTTCACTTTCTTCGATGCCGAGCGCAGCCAGCCGGACAGCAAGAGTCTTGTATCCGACGCCGGCGCGCGCAAGCTCCGCTCTAAGTATACGGCGGGCCTCAACTTCCCAAGTAAGCATTGATCTAGGTATCTCGTAGGTATCCGACTCATTTTACAGCCCACGCATGTAGTGAGAAAGCGGCCCTATAGTTGCCAACGATCCACAAATAATGTATTTTCATCACAAATGATGATTACAGGTCTATTAGGGTTATTTTTCGATATACGTGATTACTACTTTACTTCTAGCAGTTAACACCGCTTAGCCGGCTCACAGATTTTCTTATACACGCTGGCTCGCATTGAGCGTACGGAATGAGGAGGTCAGTATGTCTCGGATTAAGTGGACCGAGAAGAAAATCGCAGAACGCCAAAAAGCGGGATATGGGGAAGGCTCGGGCTCAGCTTACAACCCGTGGCTTGAAGTGTTCGATCTCAGTAGCACCGGTCGCTCTCGCCGCGTCTGGAGCTCCAAGACCGGTCGCGCTCACCATCTCTTCTCCGACGTAGAGCACGACATCTTCATCGCGGCCGAGTGGTCGCGTTCCGTAATTGATATCCGCGAGCAGTATCCGCTCGATCGGGAGATCACCCAAACGGTCGCCCACGATCTCAAAATCCGCCACCCGCACTACCCAGGCACCCAGGTCCCGACAGTGATGACCGTTGATTTCCTACTGACGGTTCGCACCGCTGATGGGGAAGACTACATTGCGCTGAATGCCAAGCGAGACGAAGAGGCGGAGGACGAGACATCCCTGGAGAAGCTGGAAATTCAGCGCAGCTACTTCCAAGCACTTGGGATACTTCACCACCTCATCTATCACTCGCGCATACCCAAACAGAAGATCGCCAACATCTACTGGATCAGGGACGCGCAACTCAAAACTGGCGAGACCGAGCCACACGCTGGATTCTATGACCAGCTAAAAAGTCGCATGGCGGGCGAACTGGCTTCATATGACGCTTCGGAGGCCACTCCGCTGGCGGCGTACTGCGCCTCCTTTGATGCGCGATACGGCGTCGAGCCAGGCACAGGCCTTCGCATCGCACGCATGCTCATGCAAGAGCGCGCTCTTCTCGCCAACCTCAACTCTCCAAACTTGGCTAACGATCCCATTGGATCCTTCCTAATGACATCCAGCGCTGGTCGACTGCGTGCGGTAGGTGGCAAGAATGCTGTTTAGCAATGACCTTTTCATGCTGGACGGGATGCAAATGCGCCTGCTCCAAGCCGACACCTCCACGAATAAAGCCTGGGTCATAGCGCTGCACCCGCATGCCTGGCCTGAGTGCCTTCCGTATTCCGAGATTCGTGATCTTGAGCGCGTCTCCCCGCCGACGACGCCTATCCATGGCCACAGCCAAGCGCGCATTCGCAGATGCGAGGCGGCATGGAAACGCCTCGATCCGCTTCTGTCTGCGCATGGAATGGCGCTATTCGAGCCAAAGACCCGAAAGCACGCCATCGCGGAACATGCGAGGAAGACAGGTTGCGCGCCGACCACGCTTTACAAAGACCTGCGTCGCTACTGGCAAAGGGGGCAGACCAAGTACGCGCTGCTTCCGGATTACGACAAGTCTGGCCGCACCACGCCTGCTGCTGACGATGCGAGCGAGGCCTGCGCGATCACAGCTGGGCGAGGACGCAAAGCCAAGAATGGCTATGATACCTACCAGATCACCATGGCGGACAGTTCATTCTTCCGCAAAGTGATTGAAAAGGAATACCTGCCAAACGCACAGATCTCCGTCCCTGCGGCTTATCGATCATTGGTCGAGCAGTTCTACCGCCACCCTGACGGCAACGGCGAGCTACACGTCAATCCCTTGGGTGCTCGACCGAGTCTGCGCCAGTTTCGCCATTTTCTCCTCAAGGCCTACGACATTGAGACACGGCTGCGCGGCCGCCAGGGGAACTCAGACTTCGAGCGGGAGCATCGAAAGCGGCTCGGAACCATCATGGCGGACTGCCAAGGTGTCGGACACTATTATGAGATCGACGCCACCATCGCGGACATCTACCTGGTGTCAAGCGAAGACGTCACCAAGATTATCGGCAAGCCGACGCTCTACCTCATCATTGACCGCAAATCTCGTCTCATCGTCGGGTTTTACTTTGGCCTGGAGAATGCCAGTTGGAACGGAGCGATGCAGGCCATCCTGAGCATCGCCGAGGACAAACGCGCTCTCTGTGGTCGGTACGGCGTACCTTACGCGCCTGAAGACTGGCCGGCACACCAAGTATTCCCGTCTGAGTTTCTCGCTGACCGCGGAGACATGATATCGCACGCCAGCAGCAATATCGCCGAAGGTCTGCATGTCACCGTCACTAACCTGCCCAGCAAGCGGCCGGACTGGAAGCCACTGGTTGAATGCGGCTTCCGGCTGCTTCACAACAGTATCCAGCCCATCGCTCCCGCGTATGACCCGCCATCCAACGCCACTCGGCGCCGGGGAAAGCACTACGAAAAAGACGCCTGCCTCACGTTGAGAGATTTTGGCCATCTGATCCTTAACACGATCATTGCGTGCAACCAAAGGGAGATGCTTGGCTACGACATGGACACCAAGGAGCTTCTGGACAACGTCCGTCCAAGCCCGATTGAACTATGGAACCACGGCATCCAGTCCCGTGCGGGCCTGCTGACGCGCTACGAGGAATCCGTGGTCCGGTTTGCACTGCTGCGCAAGAAAAAGGCGATCGTCACCGACAAGGGAATCGAGTTTGAAGGCTGCTTCTACAGCTTCCCTGAGGCCATCGCACAAAAGTGGTTCGAGACCGCCCGCAAACGTCGATTCTCGGTGACGGTCTCCTACGACACTCGCCTTGCCGACTCAATCTATGTGCATCCCTTGGATGGCAAGCGCGAGCCCTACGTGGCGACGCTGACGGAGCGAAGCGCCAAGTACAAGGGAATGAGCTTTGATGAAATTGCGTACTACGAATGCCTGCGTGCAGTGCTTCGCATCGATGCCGAGCACTCTCGCCTGCAAAACAGCATTGATCTTTCCACCACAACCCGTCCGGTGATGAATGCCGCTCGAGAACGCCTGAAATCAGCGCCCAAAGTGTCGCGTTCAGCCCGCCGTGCCGACATCAAGGAGGTGCGCGAGGAGGAACGCAAGCTCGAACGCAAGACCTTGGCCAAGATTGAAGGGGGAAAGCGCAGCGAGGCGCCCGCTCTGCACCCAGAGCCGCAGAACTCCAGCCCGACAACGCCAACTCCAACGGCAGCTTCCGGCTCCCTTGCAGAGCGCATTGAAGCAGCACGCGCCCGGATGCGCTCATGACAGAACACAGCTTAGAACTACATATGCACGATACCTCTCACATCGTCTCGGCGAAGTACGCCCAGCAGTTGATTCCTCAGTTCCGCGGCAACCCGCTGATTGAAGCGCTGCCGCCAACCATGAGCGACGATGCGCTTATTGACGCCCTTACGCTGATGCCCGAATTTGATCCAAGCCAGCGTCAGTGGTCGACCGCTGACCGGTTCATGATGCTCAAGAGCTTGCAGAACTTCATGATCCCGATGCAAAACCATGTCGAGTTGAGCCGGGCCATGGATTCAATGATGCGGACCGGCTACGTCGGCCGCGCTCCAAGGACGCCGGGACACGCAAAGATATTCCAGTCGATCTACGAAAAGCAGCTTGCCGGCCTAGGATTCAGCCAGACCGCATCGTCCCGAACACCTCAGATCTCGACGTCCCTGGTCGGCATTTCAGGCATGGGAAAGACGACGACCGTAAATCGATGGTGCGCTCACCTACCTAAAGTGATCTACCACGAAGAGTACAACCTCTATCAGATCCCTTACCTGCACGTCGAGATGCCGAGCGACGGTTCATCGATCAAGGGCCTTGCTCACGGCATTCTGCAAAAGATCGATGAGCTAATCCCTGGCGCCGACTATTACAGCCAGTATGCGTTAAAGGGGAAGGCAGGCGCAGACACGATCATGCGAAGCGTTGCCCGCCTGATGAATCTGCACCTGGTTGGCCTGCTTATCTGCGATGAGGTACAGAACCTGACCAATGCGACTAAAGGTGGTCAGAAGGTCATGACAGAGCTCGTGTCAGCCAGCAACGACTTAAAGGTCCCGATTCTTTTCATTGGCACGAACAAGGCATCCAAGGTCTTGGGTATCGACTTTCGACAGGGTCGCCGCTCGAGCGGGCACGGCATCTCGACGTGGGATCGATTGCACCCAGGGACAGCGGGCCAAGAAAGCGAGTGGGATGCTTTCCTGGACATCCTTTGGCAGTATCAGTGGACACGCAATCCCGTCCCGCTGGATCCCATTCTCAGCAAACGCATGTACGACTGTAGCCAAGGCGTGATCGACCTGGCCATCAAGCTGTTCGCATCTGCGCAGGCACGGGCAATGCTCAATGGCACAGAACAACTGACGCCGGAGCTCATCCTCGATATCTTTGAGGACGAGTTCAAGTTGATGCATCCGATGGTAGAAGCCTTGAGCCGCGATGATTTGGAAATGCTTTGCCAGTATGACGATATCGCACCGTTGAATCTTCAGCAGCACATCGATAACGCCCACCGCAAGTTGAACCACCTGAAGTCTCCGCTTTTCAGTGTTCGGGCAACAGACAACACATTCACGCCTCGGCTTGCCGCCGGCCTGACCGCCCTGGGGTTCAGCGCTGAAGAATCCAGCGAGGTGGCTGATGCGGTAGCCCAAGCAGATTCAAGCATCAACCTTGCACAGGGCGTGAAGCAGGCGGTTTCCACCTTGACGAGCACCCCGTCAGCGAAGAGGAAGCGGCGGACGAAGATACAGGAGGAGCTTGCGCCAGACAGATTCGATGAACGGCTGGAGGACTACCGGCGAGCCATCTCACATGCCAGGTCGAGAGGAGTTCCAGTCTTGGAGCAGCTACAGGAGTTTGGAATGGCCCCGCTGCTCGAGGAAGTCATCGATATCTGACCATGCACCTCCTTCGCCCATACCCTGATGAGCTTTTAGGCAGCTTGTTGAGTCGGGCGATGAGGCAACTGGGCCTGTCGCAAAAGCGCTTAATGCGGCACCTGACCGGCCGAAACATCACCACGATTTCTACGGTAATAACGGGCCACGAAGGGATTGCGAAAGCTTTCGGGATGGACCTGGAGGAATTCATCCATAGCCACACCTTGCTGCCCTACGCGGTTGCATTCATGGCGCGACGGGACAAAGAACGTATCCTGACCTCGCTCTTGAGCGGTAGCTCGGATCTCTGCGTCGCGGCGGTCGCTCAAAACGCAACGAAGTCGACGAGCCTGCTCAAGCTTTGTGTGGCCTGCAAAGCGCAGGATCTGCTGCGATACGGTGAGACGTACTGGCGGCGATCGCATCAACTCCCTGGCGTTTTGCTGTGTGCCGTACATGAGCAACCTCTGCGCTTGAGCGATGTTGATATCCGTGCGAAGCGGTTCATGGTGCCGCCCAATGAGGTGCAGTCAGTTCGGGCCTGCGCTTACGAGGTTTCACGAGTTGTTTTGATGGATATTGCAAGGTTCTCGGACCAGGCATTGAGGCTTGGCCTTTCGTATGGTGATTGGGCGGAGCGCTACCGAGACCTTGCCGCGAGCCATGGATATTCTTTCACCAGTGGTCAGATATTCGGGGAGGTTCTTTCGGCGGACCTCCGTTCGTTCTACGGCGACGCCTACCTGTCCTCCCTGGGTGCCAATATCGACCTCGCTCGGCGCAACGCCTGGCCGGCACTATTGGTGCGCTCTTCAGGGGCCAGCACCACAGCGTTGAAGCACGTTTTGCTGAACATTTTCCTGCTGAACGCTCCGCGCCCATCTCGATCCCCTTCGGAGTACGAGCGCCGCAAGAAAGCAAAACCCAGGGATTGGGACCTCATCCAACGCAAGGCAATAGCGGTCATGGATAAAGAGGTCGCTCGGTGCAAATGGGAGGGTCGAAGGATCACCGTCAGGGGGCTGGCACAGAAGGCAGGGATTGTGTCGCTCCTGCATCACTTCCGCCATGAAATTCCAACGATCTTGCTGTGGATCGAGAGATTCAAAGCCACGCCGCAGTCCGAGCGGCAGGCAGGCAAACGGCCTCGAACTTACCCCAAAAAAAGATAGCTGAAGGCCCAACATGGGCCTGGTGTTTTTCCTATACGAATTCCTATTATTGGAGTCGTCTATGGAATGGGCACTCGGTGTTTCTCTGGACACCAGCAGCATTGAAGTTTTTACGTCGAACGAAGGTATTGAGCACAGGCGCATCGAGGAGATCGCGAGCGAGCGGCTCAAGGTGCCTCGCACTACGAAACCTTATCGCGTCCTGTACGAGGGCGGCCTATCGTCGTGGTCCCTTTCAGATCCTGATGAATACCTTGCAGGGATAGGTATTGAGCTACCCGAAGGATGTCTGAATCGCCACGAAGTCTTCAAATTCATGGGGAACGACGACCTGACGGTGCATGTGCCGGCGCTGGTATTGATGCGGGCCTTCTTTAAGCCCAGCGCGCTATTGTTTCCAGCAGCTTTCAAGATCACTGGCCCAGACCTCCTCGCTTACGTGGACTACGGCCAGACGCCACCTACTGTCGTCGTCGACAATCTGGCGTACACACGACACTATTCCCGCTGTAGGGAGAGCGCAGCGCCTAACAAACCCGTGGAATGGTTGCAGCTCTCAAAGTCAGCCAGAAAGGCGATGCACAGCGTCTATCTAGCCGCTTCAACTGGAGCACTACGACTGCATCTTCCACTTGGTGATTTTCGCATTGCCTTGCATGGACCAAGGCTTGGCAATCGGGTATTTGTGACGACTGCAGCGTTGATCGCGATGACCATACCAGCAGAGGACAGCGTCACGGGCATGAGCGAAACGATGATTTTTCACTCGATGGCGGACCCTCAACGAAAAGCCAAGGCATCAGTAGCTGGCATCAAGGTCCCGTTGCAGTTGGACGGTACCTCATCGGTCAGCGACCAGGAGTGGCAGCTGATCGAGCCGATTCTGACTCCAAGACGCAAAGCCCAAAGTGTCATCCACTCACGCAGGGATCTACTGGACGCCATCCTTCTAAAGCTTTCCTCAGGCATCTGGTGGGCGAAGGTGCCTACCAAGGGGTTCAAGACAACAGACTTGAGTTGGACATTCCGTCGCTGGAAGGCCGATGGCCTCTTTGATCAGGTTCTTGAAGTATTGAGGATCACAAGGGCCGACGGCCCACTAGTGGAGTCCGTCGCCCGAAGAGGACGAAAGCCAGTTATGGCTAACGAAAAGGTCTGATTGCAGCCAGTGCTCGCAGAGATGTCAGAGCAGGTTGCCGCGCGCAGAGGATTGAAGCGAAACGCTGTCTGTCAGTCTGCAAAGAGCCAAGGCCGCTATTCTCTGGCGCAGTTCAATTATCGCGAGCACTTGGAGCTATACCTTTGACATCCAAGTTCAAAAGGTATGCCCATGTTCAAGAAGACATTTCTCTCCCTCTCCTGCGCCCTCGCACTTAGTGCCGTTGCAGCGCCTGCGTTTGCATCCCCGAAGTTTTTCCTTGTGGTACCCATCCCTACCGCTGCCAAAGCGCCCGTGGAGTCTGCAATCACTGTGTCCCTGGCGGGCGCCGCGTTGTCCAAGGCGACGGTCAATCAGGCCTACAGTGAGTCTTTGCGTCCGTACTTGAGTGTGACGGGTGATGCGGACTTTGACCCAGCGGCCGCGCGCTGGAGCCTGGCCGGCGGAACCTTGCCTGCAGGCCTGGCGCTGGACAACGTCACGGGCCAGGTCGCGGGAACCCCATCCAGTCTGAATGAAGCCGGTGCCAGCTTTGATGTCGCTGTGACCTACAAGGACAAGAGCGCAAAACAGACGTACCCGGTACGAGTCGGCGCCTTCTCAGGGGGCTGTAATGCGTATCTCCAAGCTAACCCTGGAGCGCCCAGCGGCTGGTACATCTTGGCCGTAGACGGCGCGGGTCCAGCGCCAGCTCAGAGCTATTACTGCGACATGACCTCGGCCGGCGGCGGCTGGACGCGTATTGTTCGACAGACGGAAGCGAATCCGGTCACCAACTGGACGGGTGGTGTGAACGGTGATTCATACGTGCTGGCGGCGAATGCGATCCCGGCGCATACCCAGGTAGCTTTTGGCAAAGACGAAAATGCCACCTTTGTCACTTACGTGACTTGGCAGTACACCACCGGGGACATTGCCCCTATAACGACAAGTAATCCGACCACTGGCGCCCAGTACATGATCTACCGCTACAAAGACAAGTTCTACGGAAGCCACGATCCGCGCTCAACGCTCTACAACGCCATGGGCTACGGCGCCGAGGGAACATGGGCTAATAGCTTGTCGATTGTGGCCACCTCATCCCCTCTTGGAGGCTGGGCATTTTCTCCGCTGAACGAAACCGACTATCGCCGCGGTTTCCGTATGCAAACCGAAGTTGCCCCAACCTCCGAGTCGTACGCCTGGACGGTCTGGGTTCGCTAAGCGGCCGCGTAACCGGTATCGATTTGGTGGTGACCTGTGGCTACGGAAGCCTGAAACCGCTGATGGGCCTCCAGGTCGCTGCGAGTCGCAAACACCTTGGGGGGGTGGCTGGAAGTAAGTACTGCCCGGCGCCTGATCTTCATTACGCTCAATAAGCGGCTATGTAGGCCAGAACTTCCTGCTCCAAGGGAGTGAGTTCTTTCCCGATTTTCTCCCCGAGACGCTCTACTGCATACAAGCCCTTGAGTAGCGCTATCCCCTCCTTGGTTCGTGCTATTTCGTCAACGATGGTGAACGCTTCATCTTCCGTACTTGCTTTGAGAGGATTTCGTGCCGATTTCAAGGCTAGCACCCTGATTTCTTCGCCAGTGCTATTTAAGCTGCACTGGGCAATTTTGTAACCTTCGCTGGGGTTGTTGCAGTGCACTTTCGATCGTTCTTCATCTATTTCACGGCCCAGCGCAGCATCTATCAGATTCACTTTTGTTTTGGCTTGCTTTAGGTATACCAAGATGATTTGGTCCTCTGGATTTGTCTCGTCCAGTTTCGCAAGGCACTTAATCGCATCCTCTATTCTTAACTTTTGCCTTAAGCCGGAATCATCGATGAAGATGGCAAGGTCCCTTTTATCTATTTTTATTGCTTTGATTCCTGTTTGCTTTGCAAAAAATACCGTTGACATTTTGACTCTTACAATCTGGAAATTCGGGGATTTCTTAAAGCTCACGGCCCACGGAGGGCACGTCTCCAGGCCCAACTGCGCAGATCCGCTTCTGGCACCTTCCGTAGTTTAATTGCTACCTAGATGCCGTGGAGCATGACGTATACCAAGATATTGCATTTTTGCCGTATATGGTTGAGCTTCGAGTACTATCCGTCATGCCTGCCCCCAGGACCGAAACTGCTGGTCCCTGCTTCGGGTTTTCCTTTAGCTGCCCAGATGATCGCCCATGTCGCCCATCGCAGGTCCAGCTCCCTTGTGGGAGCTGAGGGTTTTGATGAGGGCCTCCAAGGGTACTTCGACCGTAGAGGTAGGTGCCCCTTGATGTCTGAAAACCACTCGATTACCCTGCGATGCTGGGTAAAACTGTCTGAAAAGTAGTCACTTACCGCATGTTTTGTCGGAAAAGCAGTCGATTACTGCCTGATCTGTCTGAAAACTAGACGATTGCTGCGTTGCGATAGCCCCTACGTTAAGACATAAGTCCTTTGACCTTCTCTGTCGCAGCCTTCAGGAATCGCGGCAAGTGCACGACAGCTTCCCAGGAGCCATCATTCTCAGCTCCGACCAAGAAGACAAAAGCGCCGGTCATCAAGAAGTTCTTTCCATCCGCTCGACTTGCTCCACTCAAGACCATGTCGTAGTACGGCGCCTCCCAAACCGACTGCAAATTCCCCTCGGCGGGGTCCTTCCACTGGATGCTTTCCCCGTGCATGATGCAGTTGCAAGCTTGGCGAAGACCAAAGTTCAGAGAGTCCTTGGGCGGGTTCTTTGCATAAAAACCAATGCTTTCTTCATCCGACAACGGAATCGTTCCATAGTGCTTGCGCTCCTGCGGAGACATCGCACTCCATTCTCGATCTTGAACCCGTCGAATCGCCGCAGCGATAGAAACCAAAAGGTGCCCGGCCTCATTCCGAAAGAATTCATCGTGTAGGCCGCCCAGCCAGCCAACATCGTCGAAGCGAGCGCTATGTCTGCTCGCTCCGAACTCCAGCATTAACGCAAGACGATAGACGTCTCTCAGAACCAGATTGTGATCGAACCAGTGCATTTAAACGTCCTGCTAACCTAAAGGAGCTTGCGCCATTTGAACCAAAATCAGCCGTAGGCTGGGTTTTTCATTACAGCTAGAGAATCACGATCAGATCGAGGTCTTGACGAGCTCTGGCCGTGCTTGAACTGGCCTCCATAGTGTTCAGCAAGTAAAATCTCAAGCATGGCATTGTCGAAAACTTATCATGCCATCTGACGTACGGAAGGCCCTCGACTAAGCGGCCACAAAGCCTGCCGGCCTCTCAGATGGACAGATTGGCCCCATCTCGTTCCGCTAATCAAATGAAAATAACACCTACTACCTTAAGCCTTCAGCAGTTTTTCTCAGTTAGCAACGAGCAATTTTTAATACCGGCATATCAACGCCGCTATGCGTGGGGCGTGAAGCAACAACGTGAGCTTTTCGATGACTTGCGCCTGCTGCCGGCTGGAGACACCCATCTTCTGGGTACAGTGCTATTCCTGTCTGACACCCATAAGCCGGGCGTTAACCAGTTGGAGCTCGTGGACGGTCAACAACGCGTCACTACGATCACGGTACTAATGCAGGTATTGGCACGCCGCTTTGCTCGCGAGGAGGATACTGACACCGCACAAGAACTCTCCAAGCTTCTGCGATGCAAGGGGCTAGATCGCAAGGAACAACCTAAGTTGCAGCTCGGCGATCTAGATCATGCAGATTATATGCGTGTGATGCAAGACGGAGACCTTTCAGAGGTAGAGAACGAGTTTTTACGCGCTGCCCATGAGAATTTTTGCAACTGGGTTGACGCCTTGTCGCTGGAGCAGGTACACGAGTTCGTTCATAAACTACTGAACAGCGCCTCCATCATTCGACTGGATGTAGGAGCAGCCAAGGACGCTTACAAACTGTTCGAGACAATCAACAACCGTGGCTTGCGGCTAAAGCCTACGGACATAATCAAGAACTTCCTACTTGGTCATGCATCGTCATTGCCGGCAGGTACGCTGGACAAGGTTAAGGAGGACTGGCGCAAGCTGATCATAGCGCTGGATGGTCTGGATAGTGATGCCTTCTTCCGCCAATGGCTTGCGGGCAAGCTACACCGTAAGGTGACCCAAACAAAGCTAGTGGCCGAATTCAAGTCCTACTATCTCCGTCATGTTAAAGAAGCAGAACGCATGACGGAGTTCCTGTCAGCCTCCATCAAAGGTGATGAAGATGACGAGGAAGACACTGAAGATGTAGCCATCACAGGTGAGGAAGAGGAAGCCATTGAGGCATCCCCTAAGGTCAAACTCACCTCATTTGCAAAGGCGTTGCGGCAATCCGCCGAGCTCTACGCTCGCCTGCTGTGGTGTGAAACTCCGTCTAGCAAGGTGAATCGTCACATCGCGAATCTCTGGCGCATTAAGGCATTTCAGGCGTTCACCTGGTTGCTGGATATGTTTGGCAGAGAACACCTGGATGAAAAAACTCATATCCGATTACTAAAGGCTTTGGAGGCTTTCATGATGCGCAGGCACATCTGCGAGAAGCGCTCCAATGAATTGGAAACCATCTTTGCGAGCCTGACTGGTTTGGCCAATGAAGGCTACGAAAAGGCTGTTTTCGCAATCTTAAGAGAGCACACACCTGAGGATGAGGAATTCGAGTCCTCCTTTGCTTCGTTCCCCTTCGTCCCTGCCGTGATAGATAGGGCCAGGTATGCGCTAGAGATGTTCGAGTACCAAGCAATCGGGCACAAAAACGAGTATTACCTTGCCGATCCAGACGAACTGGAGCTTGAGCACATCATCCCGAAGGCCGCTGACAAAGCTAGCACGAAGAAGGAATTCGGAGACTGGCCCAGCTATTTGGGTGAAGGCTGGAAGGTCAAACACACCAAGATGCTTCATCGCATCGGCAACATGACTCTGCTGGCCGATGAACTGAATGTAGTGGCATCGAACAACCCATTCAAAGCCAAATGCGTGGAATACGCTCAATCAAACATCCTGTTGACTCAGGAGCTGGCAAGCCTTCCCAACTTTAAGTTCAAACAGGTGGAAGATCGATCCAAGAGGTTCGCCGAGCAAGCAGTTGTGTTGTGGAAGGTTTAAAGCACCGAATCCAGCAAGAAGCTTAAGGATCTTCGCTACCTAGGCCCGAAGCGTTCGTAGCTTCGGGCCTAGCATTACACTTGGTCACTCACATCTAAACTCGGAACGTAAGGGAACAAGCCATACCGTCCACTGTGCGGATTCTTGCTGAACATCTCGACTTGCTCAAGGGTCTTGATGGCCTCGGGAGGATCTGTGTTCTCTACGACAATAACTTGCCGGTCCTCCGGTAGACCTTGCAAATAGCTGTAAAACTGCTCCTTCAGGTCAGTGCCGCGCAGATCATCCTCTTTCCCGTCAGGCTCACGATAGGCAAGCAGCGGTGAATCAAGAATGACAAACCCCGGATGTGGTGTGCTGCTTGCTCGACAATGGGCGAGCAAGCCGAGGGTAAAGGCGGCATGCGTAATCGCCCGTAGGCCTTTCCCGCGAGCTCCCCTTGGCTTACCAGCAATGACAAGATCGCGAGTATTGGGGTCAAAATGGACTCGACCAGCCTCTGGGAAGTGCCAATCGGTGAGAATGGTTTCCACACTTTGAGCAAATGCATCGGCAGCCGCAGTCGGGACAGCGCTCGTGACGGTCTGTGGTTTAGCGGTAGCATCCTGATCCTTCTCAAGATCAGCACGTCTGCGCTCCATATCCTGAACCGTCGCATAGAGGCCCAATGCTTCGCGCACCTGTGCCCGCTTGTCGTTAAGTTCCGAGTATGAAGCTCTCAGCTTGGCAAGTTTCGGTACTATCAGGCTATCAACCGAACCAGACAACTTCTCTAGCTCTTCCACTACCGATGGCATCCGGCGATCAAAGCTTGCGCCCTCGCGGGTCAGCTCGCGAACCGTAACGGCAAGCTCACTGCGGAGTATTTCGATCTTGCCGATTTCCTTCCTCGCCGCTTCAACAACAGCGTCGGTATTTCCTTCACAGACATCGCCATTTTGATGATGTGCAGGGTCTGACCCACATAAGGGGCAAGCGGACTTACCAAGGACGCCGAACAATGTTCCACCTTCTTCAATGGCTCGCAACCTCTCGATATCAGAGGCGTAATGCTGATCGAGAAGGCTGAACCTTTCCAGCAAGCCGGCGATGTCGCTTCGACGGTCTCGACCTTCCTCTAGCTTTTTGCGCAATTCGCGACGACGCGCCGCCTTCTCCTGAAACGAGGCTTCGGTGGCATTCAACTGCGCTGCATGCTGATTGAGTGAGGCTTCAATCTTCTCCAGCTGCGCTTCGAGCTCATTCGGATGCTTGGCTATTTCCTTGAGTCGGTCCTTGTAGTCATCTAATAGCTGATCCAGGAGTTGAAGCTGCGCCTCCCGAGATAGCTCTTCAGGTTCGCGAGCAGCAGTACTCACTAGGGCGGAATCGTCAACACCTGTCAGCAGGAGCTTGAACGTCGAGGTGTTAGCCGTATCCGCTGTGTAATTTCCGTCCAGTAAGGGCGACCGCTGCTGGGTAATCTCAGTTTCAGTGACGATCAGCAGGCGTGCAATATTTCGAAAGCTGAGGCTGTTGGTTTCACCACGCGCGTTCTTCCGAACCCGTTTTCCAGAGAGCCCTGACATTTCAAGCAGAAACGATGAAAGGTTCGCCTCGTTGCGTTCGCTATGGATTTCAGAGAGGGTTTTAGCCGCTACATCGCCCTCGGGGGGCTGCTCGTGCAAACCCTCGTACAGCATGAAACTGCCACCGTCCGTGCTGCGATGAATGGTGAACAGCTCTCCCGCTAGGGTTTCGATCCCTAGAAGAATGCGGTCATATCCGAGGCGCTCCGTGATTTCACGTAAAGGCGGCTTTCCACCCAACATGAAGTCGACGGTTTCTACAATAAAGGACTTACCGGTATCCGACGCACCATAGAGAACATTCAAGCCTGGGCCGAACGTAACCGTGGCAGGTTCTTTTTGCGGGCCGAAATAGCCGAGAAAGCGTAATCGAAAACCCTTGATTGGCATGGTCATCACGCGCCTCCCATGCTGCGTTCAATGCTTTGAAACTCTTCAACCCAGTCATCGAAGAATTGGCGAAGCACCGCCCGAAACTCTTGATCTGAATGATGACCGAAGGTCTCGACAAGCCAGGATGCGCGCTCTTTCATTGCCAAAAAATAGTTCGTAGATAATGAAGCCAAGAATGTTGCAGCGTTTTCTCCCGCACCGTACTTGATGCCATCTGGGGTGACCTCCCTTTGCACAAGGTCACGCGTCATCATCAATAGCAGCGCGTCCTCCACCAGCTTTCGCCGAACCAGCAACTCTGCCGAGCGATACGGCGTAGGCGGATGAAGGCTATCTGGCCCACCAACATCCCCTGTGTGGACAAGAAGGAAGTCGAACGCCACCAGCCGTTGTAAGTCGTAGGTTTTCGGAAACGATGTGCCCAGTAGTGCCACTGCTCGCATGCCGGCCTCGAGGGGGCTATTGAAGGTCGCGGGGTGCCCAGGTTGTTTCATGATTGGGTCCAGTTCAGGCGATCCTCATTTGCGAGCTGATGGCAGATGCCGTCGCGGTCCTTTGGCTTGACGCAGGCAATTAGCGCATTTGCTGTGATTTGAAGGTCGCGTGCTGCCTTGGTCACAGCGCAGACTCGGACATATCCATCAGGATGACCGGCGTCATGCACATCAACCACGCCATCATAAATATCCTCTTGAAGTGATTCGAAGACACCAACAGGCACCGAATCACGAGCAAACAACCGCAGCGCTTCTGCGTGGTAAAACGCTTCTCGCTGGCGATGAAAGTGATCTTTCAATCTTGCGGCCGTAGCCAAATCATCTGGGCTGCCCACAGGTTTTTTGAGATAGTCCGCATAGGCACCAAGCAACTGTGTGACGTATCTACTTTCTTCAGTGGCAATCGCCGCGGGCGGTTTGGCCGCTTCTGGACGCGGCTTTAAGCCTCCGCCAAAGCGCGCCGCATGAGCGGGTGAAGTTCGATGATCTGCCACCAGTTGCATCGATGTTTTGGCGTCAAAAATCGAGAAGTCAAAGGCTTTCACGTACGCAAGAAGTGGCGCGTCCAGCGGGATCTCTTGTGATTTCGTAATCGCCTTCTGAACATACTTCTCCCAGTTGGCAATCAACTCGGCGCGCAGTTTCACCGCATCTGCTAAGAGAGCTGTCAAGGATGTGCCGGCGCCCTTGGGTGCGACAAAGTAGTAGCGTCGAGGAGGTGTGTACTCTTTCTGGTACGAGTACCAAATCATCTTCCCGATTTCGACCCAGACATTAGTCGGGCGTAGCGCGTTATCGTAGTGCTTGCACTGATAGTTGTCCCAAACTCCTTGCAGCTTCTTGTCGTCTGTGAAGCCGGCGATATCGATACCGCGATCGCCAGATCCGGTAAAGCGCTGAACTTGACTGTATTGCTTCTTCAGGCAGTAGTGAGCCCACTCCTGAACGAAGTCTTCCCATTGATCAGGCGAGTACAGGAGTAGCTGTTGCTGTGGTGGAATAACTGGTCCTTGTGCAACGACGGCTGCGGTGACTGACGTCGATGCCGCTGGCACGGCGATTTCGCTCCAATCCGCAGTCATGCAACAATCCCTACCATGTCATCCGTCCCCTTACTGCCCACAGTTATTTTTATTCCCTTTGGTCCTGGAGGACCGGGCCCCTTGGTAGCGAGCTAATCGCTTCACCCGCTTCGGTTTCGGCAAGATCCAAGTCGTACTTGGCTTGCAGATTCAGCCAGAACACTGGTTCCGTTCTAAACCAATGAGCAAGTCTCAAGGCTGAGTCACCGGTAATCCGCCGTTTCCCGTTGATGATCTGGGTGAATCGATTTGCCGGAACATCAAGCTGACGAGCCAACTCAGTCGGCGAAATGCCTGTAGCTTCAAGCTGCTTGGCTAGCACCACACCAGGATGACAAACCGCAGTATTCACATAGGTTCCGTGTCTGTTGGACTTTGGTTTTTTGCAATCAGCATTATTTGCAAGCTTACAATTGGAGACGATGTACGTCAAACGTACATCTGGCGCTGCGGGGTAGTCGGGTCAGACTAGAACTTTAATGTCATGCGCTGAAACAGCGGTGCAAATCTGGACCAGAACTTTAATGGCACGGGATTTTCCGCTTTTTCCAAAAACCCTTTGAAATCAAAGGTCCGTCAGAACAAGACTTTATTGTCATTCACCAGTGCCACCCCCGCCTGATCCCCAATCGCCAACGCAATCAGCACCGGCGCATAGCGATGGTCCCCCAAGGCCTTGTGCATGCCCACGCGCACATGGTGCCGCGCCCGTTCAATGGCCACGCCCGCCGACGCCCAGGGCCGATCGTCCAACAACTGCGGCCGCCCGCGCACCGTGCCCACAGCCCGCAGGCCCCGCGCGAACATGCGCGCTTCCCCATCCGGCCCCGCCGGGTTCAGCACGCCATGCGGCCGACGCAAGACAAGTGCCATCCGCCAGATCTGGCCGGGCAACAATGCGGGCATGAGTGCAGTGGTGCCGGGCGGCGCTTGCCAGGTGACCTGGATGCGAGACGGAATGCCCGGGCGCGCGGGCTCGGCCAGTTCGGCGATGAAGCGATGGTGTCTGTCGTCGCCATCCGGTAATTCGGCCACGCGCAGGATCAGGCGCGAGACTTGGTCTTGATGCAAGTCCGCCAATGAGTCGTCTAGCCGATGGTGTGCTTGAAGGCAGGCGTTAAGCGTGCCGGCGCAAAGGCCCAGCACCAGGGCGGACGCGATGCGAGCAACATCGCCGCGGCATCGCATGCAGACAGCCGCCGCGACAAGGCCTGTAATTGCAACCACGGCCAAAACCATCGCCCCCGGCAATACCGCAAAGCACTGCACCCACGCCGCGCCACCCACAAAGGCCAGGCAAAAACAACGACCGGTGATGTCCCTCTCCTAAAACCAGGAGCGTAGGACGCGCGGGTAGTCTGCCCATCAACGAATGAACGGATTTATCCACCTCGGCATGCCGCAAGCGTGAAATCTCTGGACGGCTCGTCTCTGCAAGTACGACCCGCTGGCCTCAACCGCGGACTCGCTTACCCATCGCCTGGCGCTCCGACGGGATCCCAACCAAGTTGCGCGCCTTGCATACCGCAAATTAGGTATGTCCGAAGAAAACGAGGCCTTCCATAATTTCGCGACGATGATGGCGCAAGTCGGAACTAACACAACGACGTTCTTTGACTTCAAAAATTGGAGGCTGGCTCATGGGCAGCATCAAATTCATTCCAAGCGCCGACGCGTCGGTAGTCAGCGCGCGTTCCCGATCTATTCTGAGTTCGATCCTTGATTCTGCGGGCCTGGCATCCTGCGTCGTCACCAGCACGGTACGATCGCCAGCAAGCCAGGCCCGCGCCATGTTCGTGAACCTCGAGGCGACAAGCGTCCAGAAGCAGCTCGGTCTGTACGGCCAACCCGGAAAAAAGGTCATACGGGAGTACGAACGACTCAAATCTGCCGGCCACGGCAAGCAGACGATCCAGGACGCGATGGAAGCGAAAATTCTGGCGTTGGGGCCAGGCACAGTCAGCCGCCATTGCGCTGACCCCGCCCAGCTCAATGTTGTCGATATCGCGCCCTCGTCCATCGCGAACCGGGATGCCTTTATGAACGCGCTCGACGAAGCGCTAGCCGCGGGCGATATCTCCAAATACTTGTCGCCCATCAACGGCGACCCTGCGTTTCACGTTGAGATTCCACAAGGGTAGGACGCGTCGGGTCGCAATTGCAGCTTGGCTCAATTTGCCGCGGCATAAGCGCCAGCTTTGTCCGCGCCTCCTGACAAGAACCCTTCGCCTCTCTCCGCGTCCATCAACAAGCCGTCCAACATTCCGACTTCCCGTCCGCCACCTTGATCCAAGCACTCGTCAATCCTGCCGCTTTGGCTTTATTGGCCATGGCGGCTGGACCGAATTCTTCATACTGAATATGAAGTACGTCAACCGTTCGAATGCATCCGATACTTAACCCCATGGTCGCCCGATTCGGCCCCCGGAGGGGACAATGACAGATCAACAAGACATGCTGGATCAGCTCGTCTCTCACCGTCGTGAGCAGCTTCGAGAACTTGAGGCTGAGTCCATTGAGCAATCGTCCGGACGCCGCGACTTTCCCGATGGCAGCCAGCGAAAATGGGGATTGGCACTTTCCGGAGGCGGCATTCGTAGCGCCACGTTCAGTTTCGGAGTGCTGCGCTCGTTAGCCGCGAACCGACTGTTGCTGCACTTTGATCTACTTTCTACGGTATCGGGCGGCGGATACATCGGGGGCATGCTGGGCCGCCTGTTCGATCGCACCAACACGCCGGCCGACGCCCAGCACGTACAGACCGCCATGGCGCGCGGCGAGTCAACCTGGTTTGGCTGGTGGTTGCGTTCCAACGGAAACTATCTGGCGCCGGGAGGCGCGAAAGATCGCTTGTTCGCGATCGCGCTGTACCTGCGCAACCTCATCGGCGTGCATTTTGAGTTTGCCTTGATTGGCCTGCTGGTGGGCCTGGCCCTGGCCGCGTTCGACTTGCTGGTTTGGGAACGCCTGATGGTCCTGGGATACCGCAACCCGGAAGTGTTGGATCTAGTCGAGGTGATCCAGCCTTGGTTTGCCACGCCTTGGATTCTCGTCCCGTTGGTGCTGTTTTTTACAGCTAACTATGGTTTTGCATATTGGCAATTGCCTTGGGCAAGGTCTGCAAGTTTGGCAAAGGTCATCGTGCAGGCCGTCGTCACCGCGGCGATTCCTTGCGCTACGGCCTTGGTAATCTGGAATTTCAACGGCGACGTCACTCCGATCGGGCAGCCCGCACGGAATCTCGTGGCCATCGTGGCGGCGGCAATCGGCTTACTAGTCTTCACCTCAACGTGGACTGCAAGGCGCACAACGACAACAACGTCCTCGAAGAAAACCGCCCAAAGCGCCCCGACGGGATCGCATATCGATGAAGAAAGAAATCGACTAACGCGACGCTTGGCGACATCCCTACGTTGGCTGGCCGTGGTGTTGGTTGCTGGCGCAATAGATCGCATCGCCTGGTGGATCGCTTTTGAATCCTTTGCCACGCTGGATGTCGGCATCACCTTGGGCGTGACAGTCGCCGTGCTTCGGACCGTCTTATCTATCGGCGGAGCCGGTCAGATTCCCAATTCAAAAACGGCGGCAAAGCTCGTCGAAGCCGTAGCAAAGTGGACGGGCATCGCGCTGACGATCATCCTGATCATCTGGTGGGTCGCCGTGGTACAGAAAGTGGTGCTGGGTTCCATATTCATTCAACTGAAGACTTCTACCGGTCCAACCCCGCTCGTTCGAGAATTGTCATTTGACAATGGATGGGTATTCCTAGGGGGCCTGACGATCCCCATCATCATCTATGCCCTATGGACTGGGCGCAACCTGGAATTTCTTAACTTATCCTCGCTACATGCGTTCTATCGGGCAAGGCTGGTACGCGCGTACCTGGGGGCGGCGAACGGCCATCGAGTCGATCCCTGTGTCAATGCGCTAGACGATATTCCGCCTTCCGCGCACACAACGACGAAGATCCAGAACGTCGGAGCGGTGCACGCGGACGACGACGTGCTGCTTTCTGATTACCGGCCCCACAAACATGGAGGGCCCGTACACATCATCAACACATGCGTGAATCAAACCGCGGACCCCGAAGGCAGACTGTTCAATCGGGACAGGAAGGGGCTAATTCTCAGCGTCGTGGGCTCGGGAATTTCGCAACTTAGCCAAGAAGGCTGGCGAAGAATACCGGGTATCGGCAAGCGCAGCCTGGGCACATGGTTAGCCGCCTCGGGCGCCGCCGTGGCGCCCGGATTGGGCTATAGAACGCAGCGAGGCCTGTCCTCTCTGCTCACGTTTGCGGGCGTTCGCTTGGGATTCTGGCTGACCCGTTCGGCACGTGACGAAACACCCGGGCCGTTGATCAGCGTGGACAAGTCAAAAGGCCTTCTTGCCGAGACCCTAGGCTCTTTCAATGCAGACCGCCACAGCAATTGGTTCATCACCGACGGTGGGCATTTCGAGAATACAGGCGCTTACGCTCTGCTGGCGGCGCATTGTGAGTTTATCGTCCTGGTAGATTGCGGCGCAGACCCCAACTATGAATTCGGAGATATTGAGAACCTTGTGCGCAAGGCTAGAGTTGATTTGGGTGTCGAAATCCTATTTCAAAAGCCTCTCCGAGCGGCATGCGAGGTTTGGCACGGTGTATTGCAGTACGTTGGCACGCTTAATGAACTGGCCGCCTCAGACAGCAACGCTTGCATCGCCCTCGCCCGAGTACGCTACCCCGGTGAAACCCATGCCTCGGGTGTGTTGGTCATCATCAAGCCGAACGTGTGCAACGCACTGCCCATGGACATCAACAGCTATCGGCAGGAATATCCTGACTTCCCGCAGCAAAGCACCGCGAACCAGTTTTTTACCGAGGCGCAGTGGGAAAGCTACTTTCAGTTGGGTAAGTTCCTCGCGGACAAACTGGCGCCTGACTTTATCCGAGCGGTGTTGAAACGCCCCGAAAAGTACTTTGAAGCGGATACTCGCGCTTTCACATTCCCACCTGCTGCGGAGGCAATCCAATCAGCTCAGAAAAAACCGACACGCATTCCCGCACGAATAGGCGTCGCCGCGGTCGGGGCAACACTGGGTGCGGGTGCCGTCGCCACAGTCGGGGTAACCGTATGGCAAGCGGCTGACAGCGCTCGCGCGTCGGTGTCTGCCCGCCAAAACGGAGAGCGGAACGGTATGAAAGAACTTACCGATATCTGGGCCAAGATTCCCCACACCTTGGATACCGTGGAGATGAATCAACCCGGACAGCACGGCCAGGCACTTCAACCCATGCTTCCGGACGCGGCCAGGGATTCCGTGTCGACGCTCGCCGCTGCCCTGGTCCGTAACGCCGACAACCTTTGCGGTAATGGCGAGGCGCGATGGCTGCAAGAATCGCCGCTCGGCCTACGCATTGTTGGCGACACCGTAAAACTATGTCGATTGCAAGGTAAGGACCTCAGCTCGGCCTGCTTTGTGCTGCTCGCTTCCAATATCGGTCCCGTTCCAGCACCTTATATGTCGTGCCTTGCATCCCCTGGCAAACTGCAGAATGCCCGCTATTGGGGCTACGACTATTCATCTGACGGTACGTGGCACAACCTTCATCCCTGCTCAACAGGAAGGATAAGGATGCTCAACCAAGAGCGAGTGTTCTTAGCGACGGCAAAGCAACCGTCGCAAGCGACGATCAACGAATCTGCCCTACGGGATATTCGCGACATAGGCATGGGTTGTCACCCGCTCAGGGACGCCCGCCCCCCTATCTACGCCGACAGTCAAATGGGCGGTTCAACGCCGGTCAGCAGCGCCTCCGCGCCAACACAGATCCCCTCGATCGACTCTCCAGCTACTCCACCCGACGTTGCACGCGAACGACTGAGGGTAAACCAACACGTCGAAATCCGATCGACGGAGACAGCGGAAAAAGAAGACATATGCCGTGGCAAAACAGTCTTCATACAGGTCTACGATGGGGCCGACCGGGACATAGCACGCACCTTCCGCGCGGGATGGCGCAGTTTGGGTGCAAGTGTTCCGCCCATCGAAGACGTCATGGATACCGCGCGGCGATCAGGTCGTGCAACCCCGATTCCCGTCCGTTCAAGCGCAATCCGCTACCACGACCCAGGAAGCGAAGCTTGCGCGCATCGGTTAGCGGCAGGTATTACAAAGGAATACCGCGGCTCTTCCGATCAGGCTTGGAAAGTGCAACCGCTTGCGGCGGGCTTGCAAGGCACCCGCGGCACGATTGAGGTTTGGGTGAGTCCGTCGGATCCGCTGCTGAAAGAAACTAAAGCGAGGCGATCGAACCCGGCAGCCCCTGACGCTACAAACTCGACCCCCCATCCACCACCATCAAGCACCCCGTAACGTAAGCCGCCTCATCAGACGCCAGGAACAGCGCCGCATTGGCAATATCCCAAGGGCTGCCCTGGCGCCCCATCGGGCACCTTGCGTCCCGCGTCTTGTGCCCGGCTTCCGCCGCCTCTGCGTTTGCATACAGCGCATCCGCATGCGGCGTGCGGATCATGCCGGGGATGATGCAATTGCACCGCACCTGGTCCGGGGCATACTGCCGCGCGATGACCCGCGTCATGTGATTGACGGCCGCTTTGGCGGTGCTGTACGACAGAAATTGCATCGGACTCCATTTCAGGCTGGCCGTCGATGACACGTTGATGATGGACCCGCCACCGCGCGCTTTCATCTGCGGCAGGAAGGCGCGCGCCATCGCCATCGAGCCGCGCACGTTGACCGTCATGACGCGGTCCCACTCGTCGTCCTGCACGGCGAGCAGATCGCCCTGGATTTCGATGCCGACATTGTTGTGCAGGATATCGATGCCGCCAAGGCGCCTTGCCACGTCATGCGAGACCCGCTCGATCTGTGCCGAATCCGTGACGTCAAGCGCCAGTGCTTCCGCGACACCGCCTTCCGATCGAATCATCTGCACGGTCTCTTCCGCGGCCGCCAGGGACCGGTCGGTGCAGATAACGGTTGCGCCTTCGCGCGCGAACCGGATCGCACAGGCTGCGCCATTGCCCACCTGATCAGCGGCGGAAAAAGAATGTCTTAACGTGCCGGCGCCTGCTACCAGGGCCACTTTTGATGCCAAACGCATAGCCAGAACCCTCCCCGATCAGTCGCGCGTGAATTCGGCGCCGCCCTTGGGGCGGATGTAGCGGGGCACGGGCAGGCCGGCCTTCTTGGCCGCGTCAAGAATCGAATCTTCAATGGCGCCCGCGTCGCGGATATTGGCGAACTGGCCGTCGATGAAGTTGATGTTGGCGCCGAACACCACCATGAAGCCTTCGGCCGGCTCCGTAGCGTCTTCGGGCACCGAAAACGTATGGACCGAGCCGCCGGGTTCGTACAGATAGCTGCCGGCCTTCTGGACGTCATCCGGGTACTCCAGGTAGTTCCACTGGCCCTTGGTGGTGTAGAAGTGGACGACGCCGGTATGGAAGTGCGTGGGCAGGCGCGTGCCCGGGGCGAACTTGCCGTACAGCACCCACACACCGTTCTCCCGGTCCAGAAACAGGGGGATGATCGATGAGCCCGGGGCGGCGCCTGGCACTTCAACGCCGTCTTCAATGTTGACGGTCAGCAGGCGATCTTGATGGGTGATTGTGTACGGTAGTGTCATGAGCGTTCCTGATGTTGATGAAGGGTCAAGACGGCGCCGCGGGCGCGCACGATTCGCGCAATATCAGCTGCGTCTTGATGACAATGCGATCGCCTTGGGCAGACGCCGTCTGGCGATCCAGTTGCTTTAAAACCAGTTGTGCCGCACACGTGCCCACCGCCTCTAGATCCCAACTGAGCGAGGTGATGGCGGGGCTGAATAGCTGCGACAGATCGGTGTCGCCGATGCTGATCACGCTGATATCGTTGGGCACCGAGTCTCCGGTATGGCGCAGGGCTTGCAGCACGCCGGACAGGATTCTGGTTCCCAGGCAGACAAATGCCGTGGGGCGATTCGCGTGCGACAGCAGTGACATTGCCTCGGTGAAGGCGAACTGCATCGCGGAGCGTTCCGCCCGGATCAGCGCCGGGTCGGGAACAATGCCGCGCGCGTCGAATGCCTGGCGAAAGCCCGCGATACGTTCTTTACCGGTTCGTAGATCCGTGCCCGGCGTCAGCAGCGCAATGCGTGTGTGCCCCAGGTTCAGCAGATACTGAGTTGCCTGGAACGCGCCCGCCGCATGATCGACGTGGATACCGACGGACGATTCTCCGAACTCTCGATCCAGCGCCACCACGGGCAACTCTTGCGACAGCTTGTCGATGAGCTCGGCGGACTCCTTTTCGCAGGGGCCCAGAATCAAGGCATCAACGCGCCGGCCGCGAAAGATGTCGACCAAGGACGCTTCGCGCCGTCTTTCGTTGTGGGTGCTTGCCACAAGCAGTGAGTAGCCTTCGGCCTGTAGCGCGGTCTCCGTCGCGGTGATGATGCGCGCGTACAGCGGGTTGGCCAGATCGGATACCAGCAGCCCGATCACGCCGGATGACTTTGTGCGCAGGCTTCTTGCCACGGCGTCCGGCCGATAGTCCAGGCTGCGTACCGCCTGTTCGACCGCCGCGATGGCGGCTTCGCTGACTCGTCCGGTGCGGTTCAGCGCGCGCGAGGCCGTGCCCAGGGAAACCCCGGCTTTCTTGGCGACGTCGCGGATGGTGACTCGGGCGATTGGGTCTTTCATGATTGTGGTTTTGTCTGTGCCGAAAGTGGCTAACATACACCGTCTTCGGCACTCGGCCGGCTAGGCTCGCGGGCGTATCGGCGCGGATCCATCCCACGATGCGCAGGCTGCTCTGATCTCGTCGAAATACTCGCCTTTGCCGCCCTTCATTTCCGACACCTCGATCATGCCGCTGGGCAAGTCAGGATGAACGAAGTACGCAAAGCGGCCGCGCAAGCCCATTCGTCCGCCGTGCCCTTCCTCGTAGTCGTTGCGCAGCAGTCGGCCACAGAACTCGTCGAAATGGTCCAGCGTCCAGAACGCCACGTGCTGCGCGCACTCGCCACCTTTGCGCAGCGAGTCCAGATAGAGCGACGGCGCGTCATCGCGTTGCTGGATCAACTCGATTTGCAGATCGCCTGAATTCGCCAAGGCGATGGACAGGCGCGGCGGTTGCGACACTTGGCCGCGATATCGGAATTCCGTGGTGCCGACCTCTTCCTTGTAAAACCACGGGCCAACGCCAAGCACCTCGGACCAATGCTTCATGGCTTTTTCTATGTCGCGCACGACGTAGCCCACTTGCCGAACGCCACCAAAAATTCTGCTCATGAATGTTCCTTAGTTCATGTGGGCGCCGCCGTTGATATCCAACGTCGTGCCGGTGATGTAGCTGGAAAGGTCGCTGGCCAGGAACAGGCAGCCGCCGGCCACTTCGTGCGGGCGTCCGGCCCGGCGCAGCGGCCAGCCTTGGGCGGCGTCGTCCTTGCTTTCATCCGAGCGCCCGGTGCGCGAGAAATCGGTGGTGATCAGGCCCGGTGCAATCGCATTGGCCCGTATCTTGTGCTCACCGAATTCCTTGGCCATGGCGCGGGTAATGCCTTGCACGCCGGCCTTGGCCGCGCAGTAGTGCGCGCCGCCGAAGATGCCGCCGCCGTTCTGCGCCGACAGCGATGAAATCGAGATGATGCTTCCCGCCGCGCGCGGAATCATCAATGGGATGACGGCTTGGCTCAGGTTGAAGACGCCGGTCAGGTTCACCCGCAGGATGCGTTCGAAATCCGCAGGGGTGATGTCACGAAACGTGGCCTTCTGCGTGATCGCGGCATTGTTCACCAGCACGTCGACCACGCCTCCTGACCAGGCCGCGACCTGGTCGATGGCAGTACGACATTGCTGGTCACTACCGACGTCACAGGCCAGCGCAAGCAGTTGGGTGGGCGCAGCGCCCAGGTCCGCCGCGCTTTCCCGTATGCGGGCCTCGTCCAGGTCAAGAATGGCCACGCGCGCGCCATGTTCCAGAAAGAGCCTGGCGGTGGCTTTGCCTATGCCCTTGGGGTGCGCTGCCCCAGAAATGACGGCAACGCGGTCTTGTAGCAGTTTCATCAACGTCTCGTGTCGGGAAGTAGGCGACGAGATCACTCGCCGCCAAGATGGGGAAGCCGCCTACTGCGGCTGGATGCCGGCCTCTTGCGCAACCGCGCGCCAGGCTTCGATGTCGGCGATATTCGCCTTTTCATGAGCGGGGCCGGGCACGTAGTTGGCCGAGATACCCAGCCCAAGCAGCTTGGTGATCACTTCCTGCTCTTTAAGTACCTTTTCCAAGGTTCTGGACAAGCGTTCGACGATGGGCTTGGGTGTGCCCGCGGGCACGTACATGGCCCAGTTAAGGTCGCGATCAAAGTCGATGCCCTGTTCCTTGTAGCTGCGGATTTCCGGCACGCTGGGGGAACGCTTGGTACAGACGGCAAGCCCTTTCACCTTATGCTGCGTCACCATCGGGGTGGCGGTCGCCATGTCGACGAAACCAAGATCAATGTGACCGCCCATGACGTCAGTCATGATCTGCGTGGTTCCCTTGTAGGGCACGTGCTGCATCTTCAGCTTGCCCTTCTGCACCAGGATCTCGCCGCAGAAATGGCCGGTGGAGCCCACGCCCCAGCTTGCGTACTGCACGGGCGTTTTACGAGATTCCGCCAGCTTCCTGATCCCCTCGATGTCGTTCGCGGGAAAGTTGTTGTTGGCGACCACCATGATGGCGGAGTTGCCGATGGCGCCCAGCGACGTGAAACTCTTGATCGGGTCGTACGGCAGTTCCTTGTAGACCAGGGGCGAAAGAATGTGCGTGGTCATGCCGCCGATGGTGATCGTGTAGCCATCAGGCGCCGCGCGGGCAACCATCGCGATGCCGATTGTGCCCCCGGCGCCAGGCTTGTTCTCGACGATGACGGGCTGCTTCAGTTCTGCCGAAAAGCGCTCCGCCAAGATGCGGCCCAAGGTGTCGCCGCCCCCGCCTGCTGAGAACGGCAACAGCATGCGGATCGGACGATTCGGGTAGTCATCGGCGTGAGCAGCGCCCATGCCGAACACGGCAAGCATCGCGGCTGCAACGGACAGCTTTTTCATGGTTGTCTCCTGGTATTGATCTAATAGGTATTTTTGGGCTACCCGCCTCCTGAACGGGATCACCGGTACCGCTACAGCAACCCGAGCGAGCGCAGCTTGGCGTTCTGACAGGTGTACGGACGCTCGCAAATAATCTTGGCGGAGTCGGGCGCGAATTCGAATGTCGCGGCCATGCGGACGCGAAACTTGCGCCCCGTCGGCTCGTAGGTCTTGCCGTCGACGGTGAACGGCCCGGCATGCGTGCCGGACAGCCAGAACTCCACCAGGACGATGTCCGTCCCGTCGGCCGCGCCCACCGCAATGATCTCGTTCTTCAGGTCGGGGAACGAGGCGCGCGACGAATGGAAGTACCCCATCACTTCGCTTTCGCCGTCGAAGACGGCCCCGCTTGAGTGCATCTCGTACCGGGGGTGCTCAAAGGTATCGATGACCTTGTCCCATTCCTGGACACACTCCAAGGCCATGTGGTCTACGACGGTTTTCACCCGTTCAGCCTGTAACTCGGTGTTCATAACAATCCTATTTGTGGAAACGTTTCCGCAAATTATGGAAGCAAGAATTGCCTAGAAAAAGCTAGGGATTACGATAATTAGTGGAAACGATAACGCATGTAAAAAGGAAGCGGGCACCTAATTGCGAGGCGCCAGGGCTTTGCAAGGCAGGGTCTGCATGCGAGCCACAAAGCCCCTACACCGCCGTCCCCGCATTCGGCCTGACCACATCCACAAACCGTTGCAGCAACGGGGCCGCGTCATCGCGCCTGTAGGCCAGCAGCAAGCGGCTGGTGGCGTCGGGCGTATCCAGGCTGCGATACACCACGCCGGGGATACCGGTGCGTGCATAGGTGTCGGGAAGCACCGAAATGCCCATCCCGGCGGCCACCAACCCAACGATCGTCGCCCCTTCGCGGGCCTCCTGCATCAGGCGCGGCGCGAAGCCCGCGCGGCTGGCCAGCACCATCACGTGCTCGAACAAGCCGCAACCCAGCCCGCGCGGAAACAGAATGAAGGGCTCGTCCGCCAGCTCCGCCATGGGCAAGGGGCTTTGCGTGTCGGCCAGCGCATGCCAGGCCGGCAGCACCGCCACCAGGCGGTCGGTCCACAAGTCCAGCGTCTGAATGTTGGGCGGTGGGCAAAACAGCAGCGACGGGCGCAAGAAACCCACGTCGATGCTCTTGTCTGCCAGCGCCTGAAGCTGCTGCCCGGTGGACATATGGATCAGGTCGGCGCGCGCGGCGGGATGGCTGCTGCGAAACGTCTGCACCACGCGCGGGAACGCTTCGGCCATGGGGACCGAGGCCGTGAACGCGATGCGAATTTCACCGGCCTCGCCTTGCGAGGCCAGCCGTACCACTTCGGCGGCGCGGTCCAGGTTGCCCAGTGCGCGCCGCGCCTGTTCCAGGAACAAGGCGCCCGCCGTGGTCAGGGCAACGTTGCGTTTATCGCGTTCCAGCAGCACCGCGCCCAGTTCGGTTTCCAGAGCCTTGACCTGCAAGCTCAGGGGCGGTTGGCTCACGTGCAGGCGCCGGGCGGCGGCGCTGAAGCTCAGCTCCTCGGCCACGGCAACGAAATAGCGAAGTTGGCGGAAGTCCAATTTATTTGAAAACCAAATAAGTCGTTGGCGGAAAAAGTATTGGACGATATTAGTCCCGCCCCAGCACCATGTCGACACTAGAACAAGCACACAGGAGACATTGATGCAGAAGACATATCTCGCCCGTTTTGGCGTGGCCCTGGGAATGGTTGCGGGGCTGGCTGCGCCGTTGGGCGCGTATGCCGCCGACACCTTTCCCGACAAGCCGGTGCGCATCGTCGTGCCGTACGCGGCGGGTGGCGGCGTGGACATCGTGACGCGATTGATCACGCAGAAAATGGCCGAAGAACTCAAGCAGCCGGTCATCGTCGACAACCGCCCCGGCGCCGCCACCAACATCGGCATGGAGCACGTTGCGCGTGCCGACCCCGACGGCTACACGCTGCTGACCGCGTCTAACACGCTGGCCAGCAATGCGGCGTTGTTCCCGAAACTGAACTTCAATCCCGCCAAGGACTTCGCCCCCATCGGCGCCATCGGCTTCGCGCCGCTGGTCGTGGTGGTGCGCAGCGACGCCAGCGCCAAGACCTTGAAGGAGCTGGTTGCGCAAGGCCGCGCCAACCCCGACAAGCTGACCTACGGCTCGGCGGGCAACGGTAGTTCGGGGCATTTAGGCAGCGAACTTCTCAAGTCCGAGGGCGGTTTCAAGGCGCTGCACATTCCGTACAAGGGCGGCTCGCCCGCCGTGACCGACCTGTTGGGCGGCCGGCTGTCCTTCATGTCGATCAACCCGCTGGAAGTGGTCTCGCACGTCCAGGCCGGCAAGCTGCGCGCATTGGCCGTGCTGAACCCGCATCCGGCCAAACTGTTGCCCGACGTGCCCACCGCCGCATCCCAAGGTCTGTCGGGCGCGGATGCCACCGTGTGGTGGGGCTTGGTTGGCCCGGCCGGCATGCCCGAGCCCGTGGTCAAGCGCTTGAACAAGGCATTGCAGGCCGCGCTGGCGGACCCGGCCTTCCAGCAACGCATGAGCGAGATCGGCGCCGAAGTCACGCCGGGCAGCGCCGCGGACTTTGGTCGATTCGTGGCCGATGAATCGGTGAAGTGGACCAAGGTGATCCGCGAAGCCGGCATCAGCGCCGACTGAATGGTCTTTATTTTCAGGAAGAAAGCATGAGCAGCACTACCCAAAACGGCCTGATCGTCAGCGCCCATTCGGCGGATTTCGTCTGGCGCGCGGGCGGCGCCATTGCCCTGTACGCGCAGCGCGGCTTCAACATGACCGTGGTGTGCCTGTCGTTCGGCGAGCGCGGTGAATCGGCCAAGCTCTGGCGCGAGCCGGGCATGACGCTGGAACGCGTCAAGACGGCGCGGCGCGAAGAAGCCACGCTCGCCGCATCGATCCTGGGCGCTTCGGTGCGCTTTCTGGATTGCGGCGATTATCCGCTGCGCGTCAGCGACGACGCCTTGTTCCAACTGGCCGACATCTATCGTGAATTGCGGCCGGCCTTCGTGCTGACGCACTCGCTGAAAGACCCCTACAACTTCGACCACCCGCTTGCCACCCATGTGGCGCAAGAGGCACGCATCATCGCCCAGGCGCACGGGCATCGGCCGGACCAGCCCGTGCTGGGCGCGCCGCCCGTGTTTCTGTTCGAGCCGCATCAGCCCGAGCAATGCGAATGGAAGCCCGAGGTGCTGCTGGACATTTCGTCGGTGTGGGACGTGAAACGCCGCGCCTTTGAAACCATGGCCGCGCAGGAACACCTGTGGGAGTACTACACGCGCGTGGCCTTGCAGCGCGGCGTACAGGCGTCGCGCAATTCCGATCTGAAGATCACGCATGCCGAGGGCTATCAGCGGATTTTCCCGCAAGTGACGGGAGCCTTCGCATGAGCGCGCGCGCCATCGCAGTACGCAACATTCCCCGCGCCGACGCTGCCGTGATCGATCGCATGCAGGCGGCCGGCGTGTCGACGGTGCACGAAGCCCAGGGCCGCTCCGGGCTGCTGCAACCCTATCTGCGCCCTGTCTGGCGCGGCGCGGCCATCGCGGGCAGCGCCGTCACCGTGCTGGCCCAACCGGGTGACAACTGGATGCTGCACGTGGCGGTGGAACTTTGCCAACCCGGCGATGTACTGGTCGTGGCCTGCACCACCGAGAATCACGACGGCATGTTTGGCGAGCTGCTGGCCACGTCCTGCGCCACGCGCGGCGTGCGTGGGCTGGTCATCGATGCCGGCTGCCGCGACGTGATGGCCTTGGAAGCCATGCGCTTTCCGGTCTGGTCGCGCGCGGTGTCCGCCAAGGGCACGGTGAAGGCCACGCCGGGCAGCGTCAACGTGCCGGTGGTGTGCGCCGGCGCGCTGGTGCGGCCGGGCGACATCATCGTGGCGGATCAAGACGGCGTGGTGGTGGTGGAACGCCAGCACGCCTTGTCGGTGGCGGATGCCAGCGAGGCGCGCCTGAAGAAAGAAGACGCCACGCGCGCCAGGTTGGCCGCGGGTGAGCTGGGCCTGGACATCTACGGCATGCGAGACAAGCTGCGCGCGGCGGGGCTGGTGTATGTGGACGGGCCGGATCAGGCCCAATAGCGGGAACTTACATCCCGTCGAACCAGGATTTCCATTGAGGCACGGCGTGCGCGTACGTGCCTCGGTGCGTGGTGGCGCCGGTTGAAATCGCTTCGACCTTGGTGTTGCCCGCGCCCATGGCGTGCTGGTAGGTGGCCGCCAACTGGCCCAAGCCGGTGCTGATCGCTTCGTCGGTATCGCCGTAGTAATTGCGCACCGGCGTCTGGATCACCCAGCGATACGACTGCGCCTGGTCCACCAGCCGGCCATAGGCGGATGCCGCGAAGAACTTCGGGTTGAAGTACTCGGCCCGGATCAGCTTGCGCACGTCGGTCGGCACGTCGGCGGCATTGAACGGTTCGCGCGCGTAGGCCTTGCGCGACACCTCGTAATACGCCGGGTTGATCAGCGAACGCGCCAAGCCGGGTTCGCCGTAGTAGTTCTCGTAAGAGAACGACGACAGGATGAACAGGCTGGTCACCCAGCTTGCGTCATTGGCGCGCGGGAACTGCAAGAAGCCGTTCAGCGCCACGAACACGTCGACGGGCGCGCTGGCCGTGGCGGTGGCCTGCACCGCCACGCCGGCCGCTTCCAGTTTTTCCAGGAAGGCCATCGTCACGAAACCACCTTGCGACCATCCCGCCAGGAACAGCTTGTTGCTGCTGCGTTTCAAGTCGGCCAGCACGGCGCGCGCGGCAAGCAGCATGTCGTAGCTGGCTTGTTGATGGCTGCCCTTGACCATGTAGCCTTCGGACTCGGTCGAATCGCCAAGGCCGAAGTAATCAGCGCCGATCACCGCGTAGCCCTGCCCCGCGAACTGGGCAATCATCAGCTGCGTTTCAGGCGACTGTTCGGGATACGAGGGCACCTCGTGTTTGCCGTAAACGGTGCCGTGCTGGTAGGACACCATCGGCAACGATGCCTGGGTCGTGTCCGGCACGGCAACCAGGCCGGTGGCAACCGTGGGCAGGTTGCCGCGCTCGGGAATGACGGAGGCGTAGCTGACGCGGTATAGGTTCACCGCGTTACGCGCGGGTGTGTAGGTGGCGCGCGTGCCGGCAAAGCTTGGCGTATCGGTTTGCAGGATGCGATTGAGGCGTTCGGTGTCCCAGCGCGCAAGGAATTCATAGCGTACGCCCGAGGCCAGCACAGCGCCTTCGGTAATCTCCGCCTTGGCGCCAAGCTCGGCCGCGTGTGCTGCGCTGCCCGCTACGCTTGCCAAGGCAAACCCCAACGTCATGCAAAGGCTAGCCGCCAGACCGCTGACGCGGCTGCGAAAAACATGGCCCATCTGTGTCACCCCTTGGTGCTGCCGACCTGGCGCGCGGATGGCGCGCCGCATTGCTTCGTTTTTTGAAGGCGCGATTGTACTGCCGGGCCCTGGACACCTGGGTGTCGCTGTTCGCGCCGGTCGGGCAACGGCGCGCCAACTTGACAGCGCGCCTGGCGACGCCAGAACATACGCCGACCCATCGAAACGCGTTGCAAGGACCCTGAGGCATGGCTGAATCCCCCACTGACACCGCCGCCCTGGCACGGACGTGCCAGGACCTTTACACCGCGCTGCGGCAAGACGCGCCGCTGGTGCAATGCCTGACCAATTTCGTGTCCATGAACATCGCGGCCAACGTGCTGCTGGCGATGGGCGCGTCACCCGCCATGGTGCACGCCACCGACGAAGCGCCCGAATTCGCGCGCGTGGCGGGCGCCGTGGTCATCAACATCGGTACGCTGTCCGCGCCTTGGCTGGAAAGCATGCTGCTGACCGCCGCGTCGGCACGCCAAACCGGCATTCCCTGGGTGCTGGATCCCGTGGCCCATCACGCCACCGCCTTTCGGCGCGACGCCGTGCGGCAATTGCTGGCCTTGCAACCGACCATCGTGCGCGGCAACGCATCAGAGATCATCGCGTTGGCGGGCGGCCACAGCGCCGGCAAGGGCGTGGACGCGCGCGACGTCGTGGCGCAGGCGGAACAATCGGCGCGCGACATCGCCACTGCGCATCGCACCGTGGTGGCCGTGACCGGAGAAACCGATTACGTCACCGACGGCCAACGTTCGGTGCGCATCACGGGCGGGTCGCCGCTGATGCCGAGCGTCACCGCCACCGGCTGCGCGCTGACGGCGCTGGTCGGCGCCTTTGCGGCAGTATCCAAAAACGATCCGTACACGGCGGCGGTTGCCGCCCTGTCCTGCTTCGCCATCGCGGGGCGGCGTGCGGGTGAGCTGGCCGAAGGCCCCGGGTCTTTCGCCTGGCGCTTCCTGGATGCGTTGGCGTCGCTGGAAACTGACTGCCTGACACGGGAATCGCCGTTGCGCTGAACGCCGGTTGCGGCAGACGGTATGACCGCAGACATGTGGATGACAGCTTGGGCTGCTTACAATAGCGCTGTTGCGTTGCAACATTCCTCGAATCACCCCTAGCCATCCCCATGTCTCACCCTGCTTCCCCGCAGCACCGGCCCGCGCTGGTGCTGCTTGCCCTAGCTGTGGGCAGCTTCGCCATCGGAACCACCGAGTTCGCCACGATGAGCCTGCTGCCTTATTTTTCGCAGTCGCTGGGCATCGACGCGCCCACGGCCGGCCACGTCATCAGCGCCTATGCGCTGGGCGTGGTGGTCGGCGCGCCGATCCTGGCCGTGCTGGGCGCGAAGATGCCGCGCCGCCGCCTGCTGATCGCCCTGATGGGGCTGTTCGCCGTGGGCAACGGCCTGAGCGCCATCGCGCCCGACTATCACTGGATGCTGTTCTTCCGCTTTCTCAGCGGGCTGCCCCACGGCGCGTACTTCGGCATTGCGTCACTGGTGGCCAGTTCGCTGGTGCCGGCCAACCGCCGCACCATGGCCGTGGGCCGCGTGTTTCTGGGCTTGACCGTCGCCACCATCATCGGCGTGCCCATGGCCAACTGGCTGGGCCAGATGGTCGGCTGGCGCTGGAGCTTCGGCCTGGTATCGCTATTGGCGGTGCTGACCATGATCAGCGTGGCCGTCTACGCCCCGGACACGCCCGCCGACCACAAGGCCAGCCCGCTGCGCGAACTGAGCGCGCTGGGCCGGGGCCAGGTCTGGATCACGCTGGCGATCGGCGCGGTGGGCTTTGGCGGCTTGTTCTCGGTGTACACGTATCTGGCCGACACACTGACCGCCGTCACGCAAGTCGCGCCCAGCACCGTGCCCTTCGTGCTCAGCGCGTTTGGCGTGGGACTGACGGTGGGCAACATGGTGGTGCCGATCTTCGCGGACCGCGCCGTCATGCGCACGGCGGGCTTGCTGCTGGTGTGGTCGGCCGTGGTGCTGGCGCTGTTTCCGCTGATGGCGCACAACGTCTGGCTGATCACGCTGAACGTCTTCCTGGTGGGCGTGGGCGGTGCGCTGGGCACCGTGCTGCAAACCCGCTTGATGGATGTGGCGGGCGATGCCCAAGGCTTGGCCGCCGCGCTGAACCATTCCGCGTTCAACACCGCCAATGCGCTGGGCCCCCTTCTGGGCGGCCTGGCGATTGCCGCCGGCTATGGCTGGACGTCCACTGGCTGGGTGGGCAGCCTGCTGGCCCTGGGCAGCATGCCCTTGTGGCTGTGGGCCGTGATGCTGGAGCGGCGCCACCGCGCCGCGCGCCAGGCCCAACTGGTCGCCAACACGGAATCGGCATAACAGGCCCTGCACTGCCTAGCGGTAATACACGCAGATGCGCTTGCCACCGATGTCATGCACATCGATCGGCAGTTCATACAGGGGGCTCAGCACCTCGGGCCGGATCAATTCCGCCGGGGTGCCCTGGTGGGCCACGCGGCCCTGGCGCATCGCCACGATGCGGTCCGCATAGCTGGACGCGAAATTGATGTCGTGCAGCACCAGCACCACGGTCTTGCCCAGCTCATCCGCCGCGCGGCGCAAGGTGCCCATCATCGCCACCGCGTGCTTCATGTCCAGGCTGTTCAAGGGTTCGTCCAGCAACAAGTAGCGCGTGTCCTGGCACAGCACCATCGCCACAAAGGCGCGTTGCCGCTGCCCGCCCGACATCTCGTCCAGATAGCGGTCAGCCAGCGGCTCCAGGTTCAGGTACGACAGCGCGCGGTCGATGTGGGCCTTGTCGTCCAGCGTCAGCCGGCCGCCCGTGTGCGGATAGCGGCCGAACGCCACCAGGTCCCTGACGGTCAGGCGTAGCGGCAGGTGGTTGTCTTGCCGCAGGATGGCCAGGCGGCGCGCCAGCTCGCGGCTGTCCGCGCGCGTCACATCCAGCCCGTCCACCCTGATCTGTCCGGCCGACACGGGCAGCAGGCGGCTCACCATGGAAAGCAAGGTGGACTTGCCCGCGCCGTTGGGGCCGATGATGGCGGTTACGCCCTGGGCCGGCAGTTGCAGGGTGACGTCGTCCACCACCACGCTATCGCCGTACTGCTTGCTGACTTCTGCTATTTCAATCATCTGCGCCCCTTGCGCAAGATCAGGACGAGGAACATCACCCCGCCCACGAATTCAATGACCACGCTGACGGTGGTGTTCAAGCCCAGCACGCGCTCCAGCAAGGTCTGGCCGCCCACCAGGAAGATGACGCCCAACAGCGTCGCGGCGGGCACCGTGTACTTGTGCTTGTCGGACCCCATGGCCTGGTAGGCCAGGTTGCTGACCAACAAGCCGAAGAACGTCACCGGCCCGACCAGCGCCGTGGATACCGACACCAGCACCGCAATGGCCGCCAGCGTCAGCATCAGGCTGCGGCGATAATCCACGCCCAGATTCACGGCGATGTCGCGCCCCAGCGCCAGCACGTCGTAGCGATGGCGCAAGCGCCACACCACCAGCGTCGCCACGCAGACGGCGGCCAGCGCCATGGGCAAGAGCGACACGCGCACCGTATTGAAGCTGGCGAACATGCGGTCTTGCAGCACCAGGAATTCATTGGGATCGATCAGGCGCACCACAAAATTGGACAGGCTGCGAAACAGCAGCCCGAAGACAATGCCCACCAGCATCATCAGATGCAGGCTGCGCACCGCATCCGAAAACAGCCAGCGAAACAGCAGGCAGGCAAACGCCGTCATCGCGCAGACTTCCAGCAGGAACGCGGCCACGGGATGCTCGGCGGCCACCGCGGCCTGGCCGAAGCCAAACACCACCACCGCCTGAATCAACAGGTACAGCGCGTCAAAGCCCATGATGGCGGGCGTCAGGATGCGGTTGTGCGTGACGGTCTGGAACAGCACCGACGACACCGCCACCGCATACGCCACCAGCAGCATCGCCACCAGCTTGCCGCCGCGAAATGGAATCACGAACGACCACTGGCCGTTGGCGCCCAAGGTCATGAACGCCACCACGCAGAGCAGCGCGGCGGCGGCCAGCCACAGCAGGCGCGCGCGTTGCGGTGCGCGTGGCACGGCGCGGGTAGCGCCATAGAAAGCGGTATCAGCCAAGGCGATTCCTCCGCAGGCGCAGCAAGCCCAGGAACAGGATGCTGCCCACCACGCCGACCACGGTGCCGATCGGGATTTCGTAGGGGTGAATCACCAGGCGGCCGATGATGTCGCAGGCCAGCACGAACACGCCACCCAGCGCCGCCACCCACGGAATGGAACGCCGCATGTTGTCGCCCAGCACCAGGCTGACGGCGTTGGGCACGATCAGCCCCAGAAACGGAATGCCGCCCGCCGTCACCACCACCACCGCCGAAATGGCCGACACAATCAGCAGGCCCACGAAGGTCAGGCGCGCGTGGTTCAGGCCCAGGTTGGACGCGAATTCACGCCCCATGCCGGCCACGGTATAGCGGTCAGCGGCGGCATAGGCCGCGCACGCCAGCGCAAAGCCGATCCACAGCAATTCATAGCGGCCACGCAGCACGCCCGAGAAGTCGCCCGTGGTCCAGGCGTGCAGCGATTGCAGCAGGTCGAAGCGGAAGGCCAGAAAGGTGGTTGCCGCGTGGATGACGCCGCCCAGGATCAAACCGATCAACGGCACGATGAAGGGCGTGCGCAGCGGCACGCGGCGCAGCAGCGCCAGGAACAGCAAGGTGCCCGCCAGCGCAAAGCCCGTAGCGGTAAGCATCTTGCCGATCACCGGCGTATCAGGCGCCAGCAAGGTGATGACCAGGATGCCCAGCGTGGCTGATTCCACGGTGCCAGCGGTGGTGGGTTCCACGAAGCGGTTGCGCACCAGCATCTGCATGATCAGGCCCGCCACCGCCAGCGCCATGCCGGCCAGCAGCAAGGCCAGCGTGCGCGGCACGCGGCTGACCATCAGCAGGCGCCAGGCGCGCTCGGCCTCTTCGCCCCGCCCCATAGCGCCGTGAGCGACAGCGTGCCCGCGCCCAGGCTGACGCTGGCCACGCACAGCGCCGCCAGCAGCATCAACACCGCGGCCAGGCCGCCCCAACCGCTTAGCACCCGCCGCCAGTTCACAAACGCCCTTCTTGTACAGCCGCCATGTTGCTGACTTTCATACTGCTTACTTCCATGCTGCTTACTTGCCCGCCGCCAACGCCGCCGCGATGTCATCCACGTTCTGCTGCATGGCCGTCAAGCCGGCGCTGCCCAGCAAATACCAGTTGAAGCCGTTCAGATACACCACGCGCTTGTTCTTCCACGCCTTGGTGGGACGCATCAGTTCGTTGTCCAGCATGCGCTGGGCCGACACGCCTTCACGGCCAATCGCGGCATCGCGGTCAATCACGAAGAGCCAGTCCGGGTCCATCTCGGCAATGAATTCAAACGAGACGGCCTGGCCGTGGTTCGACACGTTCAAATCCTTGGAGGCCGGCTTGATGCCAAATGCATCGTGAATGACGCCAAAGCGCGAGCCCGGACCATAGGCGCTCATCTTGCCGCCGGTGGTCAGCACGATCAGCGCCGTGCCGGCCGTGGCGGCCTGGCTTTGCAGCGCGGAGATGGACGCGCGCAAGGCATCCAGCTGCTGCTTGGCCTGCGCCTCTTTGCCGTAGATGGCGGCCAGGGTTTCGGTGTTGCGCGTCACGCTGCCCACCAGGTCACGCGGGTTGACGGTCAGGTCTACGGTGGGCGCCAGCTTGGACAGTTCATCGTATTTGGGCGCCGACCGGCCGGCCACGAAGATCACCTGCGGCTGCGCGGCGTGGATCACCTCGTAGTTGGGTTCAAACAGCGAACCGACTTTCAGGTAGCGCTCGTCGGCGTATTGCGCCAATTGCGGCGGCAGCTTGGCCACCGTAGGCACACCCGCCACGTCCACGCCCAACGCGTGCATCGTATCCAGCACCGCCATGTCCATGACGATGGTCTTCTTCGGATTGGCCGGCACGTTGGTCTCGCCGCGCGCATGCTTGACGGGCACCGTGGCCTGCGCCACGCACACCCCGGCCGCCGCGCTCAGCGCCAACGCGGCGCCCGCCTGAAGCAACCAACGGCGGGCACAGCCCTTTTTTTCCAGCATCGTCATAGAACCCTCTGTGTATGGCGGGGGGACGAGAAGCGCCCCCCCTTACTCATTGCGATCAGAATTTCACGCCCACGCCCAGCCAGTAACGGCGGCCGTCTTCCACGTATTCGTAGTCGTCATACGTAACCTGCTTGTCGAACAGGTTGTAGATGCCGGCGTACACCGACACGGTCTTGTTCACCGCGTACGACGCGCCCATGTCCACGAAGGTATAGGACGGCGCCACTACGGATGACGACGACGCGCCCGTGATCGGCTGGCTTTCCTTGCCGCGGTAGTTCACGCGCGCCCAGGCTTCCAGCGCATCGGACGCCTGCCAGTTCACCGTGGTGGTGAACAAATGCTTGGGCAGTTGGTTCAGCGGTTCGCCCTTGTACTGGCCCGACTTCTGTTCCGACTTGGTGAACGTGTAGCTGCTGGTCATGGACCAGTCACGCGCCAACGGCAGCTTCATGCTGGCCTCGACCCCGCGCGACACGGCCTTGTCCACGTTCATGTAGGTGGTGGGATTGGAGCCGAACTGGTTGGGGCCTTCCGTGCATTGCGACAAGGGGCAAGCCACGCGAGTGATCTTGTCCTTGAAGTCGTTGTTGAACAGGGTCAGGCCGGCGTTGAAGCCTTCGCCGTCGTCATACAGGATGCCGATTTCCTCGGTGACCGACTTCTCGGGCGTCAGGTCCGGGTTGCCGTACATGTTGCCGCCCCGGCTAACCTGGCCCCAGCCCGCCACCGTCTGGCGCAGGTCCGGCGCGCGAAAGCCCGTGGATACGCCGCCCTTCAAGGTCCAGCGCTCGGCCATGTGCCACACGCCATACAGGCGCGGGCTGAAATGGGTGCCGAAGTTTTCGTCGTCGTCCATGCGCAGGCCGGTGGTGACGGCAAACGATTCGGTCAGGCGCCATTCGTCTTCGGCAAACAAGGCCCACTGATAGCGGTCGATCTTGCTGGGGCCACCCGACAGTTGGTTGCCCGTCTGGTCATTCAAGCGCTGGCTCAGGTAGGTGCCGCCCAGGGTCAGCATGTGCGAGCCCAGCGGCATGGTCCAGCTGGTTTGCAGGTTCAGGTTATTGACCTTCATCTGGCGCGAGCGGTTGTCGAATTCTTCCTGCTGCACATAGCTGTCCGACACGGCCCAGCCCCAGCGCCCGGTGTGCGACAGCGCCCACTTGTTGCTGCGGTAGTCGTTCTGGCCCGATGCCGGGCAGCCCGTACGCGGGCAGGCCACGCCCGGCGCCAGCGGGGCCACCGTCTTGCCCAGCGTTTCCTGCGTTTTCTGGCGCATCGTGGTGGCTTCCAGCACGATGTCGTGATCGCGGTTGGGCGTCAGCGCCAGCTTGGCGGTCACGCTGTCCGAATTGCGCTTGCGAAAGCCGTTGACGATGTCGTCTTCGTCGCGTTGCGAGGCCTGGCCATAGATCTGCAAGCCCAGCAAATCGCTCTTGATGGGACCCGCCAGGTAGAAGTTGCCCTGGTAGATGTCGCCCGATTTATTGCTTTCCTGAATGGTCGTGTCCATGCGGAACTCGCCGCCCCATTCATCGGGCACCTTGCGGGTGATGATGTTGATCACCCCGCCCATGGCGTCCGAGCCATACAGCGACGACATCGGGCCGCGCACCACTTCGATGCGCTCGATGGCCGCCAGCGGCGGCGTCCAGCCGCCTTCCACCCCGGCGGAATCCGAGTTGGTGCGGGTTTCACGAGAGCTCTGGCGCTTGCCGTCGATCAGGATCAGCGTGTATTGCGGGCCCATGCCACGCAGGCTGATGTCCTGGCGGTCACCGCCACCCGTGATGATGACGCCGGGCACTTCCAGCAAGGCGTCGTTCACGTCGCGGTAGAACTTCTTGTCCAGGTCTTCGCGGGTGATCACGCTGATGGACGCGGGTGCATCCTGAATCTGCTGTTCGTAGCCGCTGGCCGTCACCACGACGGTTTCCAGGGTCTTGGCTTCGCTGGCGTTCTGCGCCCACGCCGCCCCCGGGCCCATGCCCAAACCCGCTGCACATAGTGCCGCCGCCAACTGCGTGCGCGATGTCAAAACACGGCCGCCCAAGGCCAGATCGTTGCTGCTCATGATGGTCGCTTGCTCCCGTACCAGACCTTGCCGCGCCCCTTGCGCGGCCTTGGGTCTTCCTCTTATTTCTTAATGAAAACTATTCTCATATTAGAATTGAGGCCTTCGGAACCCGGCAAACACCTTTCCGCAACTTTTATCTTCTTCGCATTTCTTGACACTCCGGCAGGCGGCCTTCGGCCTCACTACCGGGTGCGGAACCCTCTACGAATGCTTTACTCCCAATCTCCGGTGCCGCGCCGCATCCTGCTTATCGACGACGACGTCGAACTGGCGCAGATGCTGCAGGAATACCTTGAACCCAATCATTGCCTGCTCAGCCTGGCTCACACGGGCACCCACGGGCTTGCCCTGTTGGCGCAGCACGACTACGACCTGATCCTGCTGGACCTGATGCTGCCCGACGGCAATGGCCTGGACCTGCTCAAGCAATACCGGCAACGGTCGCGGCGCCCGGTCATCATGTTCACGGCGCACGGCGGTGAAACCGACCGCGTGCTGGGGCTGGAGTTCGGCGCCGACGATTATCTGGCCAAGCCCTTCAGCCCGCGCGAACTCAAGGCCCGCATGACGGCGGTGCTGCGGCGCTTTGAAGAAATGCCCGAAACCACCCGACCCAACCTGACAGTGGGCGCCTTGTCGCTGGACCCCGCCACGGGCCGCGCGCGCCTGGACGCCGAAGACGTGCCGCTGACGGGCGCCGAGCAGCGCATCCTGGAACTGCTGATGCGCGCCCCCGGTCAGGTCGTGGCGCGCGAGCAGATTGGCCTGTACGCGCTGGGCCGACGGCCTGACCGCTACGACCGCAGCATCGACACCCACATCAGCGCCCTGCGCAAGAAGCTGCATCTGGATCAGGCCAATGGCACGCTGTCGATCCGCAACCTGCGCGGGCTGGGCTATGTGCTGGCGGGTTCGGCCTGATGCCCTGGTTGTTGCCCACGCGGTCGCTGTTCTGGCGCGCGTTCCTGACGTTCTGGTCCGCCATGGCCATCATCCTGGTATGCGGCATGCTGTTCACGGCGGCCGTCGCCTGGTATCGCATCAATTCCCTGGACGGCTTGAATCCCGCCAGCCTGACGCACGACGCGGAGCAGGTGGCGCGCATTCATGGCGAAGACGGCCTGCAACGCTGGGTTGAAGCGATGGACCAGCGCTATTCGGCGCTGAAGATCTACATCCTGGATGCGAACGACACCGAAATCCTGGGCCGCACGCTGCCCGCCCGCATGCACGATTGGCTCAGCGCCTATCGCGCCGCGTCGGACCGGCCCACGCAGGCGGAACTGCTGGCGCCCGAGACCTCGGGCCAGCGCGTGTCATGGTGGCAGCCCCAGCTTCTGGTGCTGCCTGATGGCTCCGAACGGCTGATGCTGTTTTTGCCGTTTGATTCCTCGCACTGGGAGGTGCTGGGGCTGTCGCCCGTGGCGCTGGCCTTGCTGCTGTTCGCGCTGGCGGTCACGGCGCCCTTCTGCTGGGCGCTGACGCGCCACGTCACCGCGCCCTTGACGCAGTTGCGCCACACCACGCATGCCTTGGCGGCGGGCGACCTGGACGCCCACACACCGGCCAAGCTGGCCGGGCGCAAGGACGAACTTGGTTTGCTTGCGCGCGACTTCAACGCCATGGCGGACCGCTTGAAGGCGGTGGTGGATACGCGCGAACAATTGCTGCACAACATCGCGCACGAGCTGCGTTCACCGCTGGCCCGCCTGCGTCTGGCCAGCGAACTGGCACGCCGCAAGGACGAACGCCAGGACGTGCAACTGGACCGCATCGAACGCGAATGCGAGCGGCTGGACGCGCTGGTCGGCAGCACGCTGCGGCTGGCCCGCCTGGGCGCCCTGCCGGAACCGCGCGACTTGCTGGACTTGACCGACATCGTCAGCGCGGTGGTCGACGATGCGCGTTTTGAAGCCGGCGAACAGCAAGTGCGCATCGTGTGGGATCCGCAAGCGCCCGCGCCCATCATCGGGGACCGCGACAGCCTGTCCAGCGCCATCGAAAACGTCATGCGCAACGCACTGCGCTTCGCGCCCGCCCATAGCGCCATCCGGGTGCGGCTGCTGGAAAGCGCCGACGTCGTTTGCGTGGAAATTGAAGACCGGGGTCCCGGGGTTGCGCAGGAAGATCTGGAATCCCTGTTCGAGCCTTTTTTCCGCGCCGCCTCGGGCGCGAACACGCCCGGTTCCGGCGCGGGCCTGGGCCTGTCCATCGCCCAGGCCGCGGTGGCCGCGCACAAGGGCCGCATCCGGGCGCGCAACGTCTCGCCGCAAGGCTTGAGTGTGCGCATCGAGCTGCCGCGCGAGGCGCGGCAGCCCGTGCCCGCCGGTATCAGAACGTGATGTTCGCCGATACCCACAAGCGGCGGCCTTCCAGCACCTGGCGGTACGAGTTGGTCCAGTTGGCGTTCGCGGCCGGCGTGGTGGAACCGACCTTCGTCGGGCCGTAGTTCACGAAGTTCTTGTCGAACAGGTTGAACACCGACGCCGACAAGGTCACGTTCTTGTTGACGATATACGACCCGCCCGTGCTGGCCAGCCAATACGGGTTGTAGAACACCTGCTCTTTTTCCCAGTTCATGTTGTTGAACTGCTTGGCGCGGTATTCGCCGCGCGCCCAGACATTGAACTGGTCGTTGATGCGCCAGTTCAGGCCCAGGTTCAGGGCGTGGCGCGGTTGCGAGCCCAGCGGTTGGCCTTCCTTGGCGCCCGAGGTCACTTCGCTGGCGGTCAGCGTGTAATTGCCGTTGAACGACACGCCGCCGCCCAGCGGCACGCGGCCGCCCAATTCAAAACCCTGGATGGTGGCGGTATCCACGTTCACGCGCTGCGAGAAGTCCTCCACGGGAGTGCCATTGCGTTCCCACACGCCCAAGTCCAGGCACCCGGCCACCGGGCCACCCCGGGCCAGGCAATTGGGAACGCTTTGGTTGTCAATTTTGTCCTTGAACTTGGTATGGAACGCCGTCAGGTTGCCCGACAGGCCCTCACCGTCGTCAAACAGCAGGCCCAGCTCAGACGAGGTGCTGCTTTCCGGCTTCAGTTGCGAATTGCCCAGCAAGGGCTTGGTACCCTGCGCGCCCAGGCCGATGATGCCGTCGGTCATCAGGTTGATGTCGGGCGTCTTGTAGCCCTTGCTGACGCCGCCCTTGACCGTCCACATCGGCGTGGCGTTCCACACCAGGTAGCCGCGCGGGCTCCACTTGCCGCCGAATTGCTCGTTGCGGTCGTAGCGGGCACCGGCCGTCAGCGCCAGGTCGTCGACAATGCGCCATTCGTCTTCGGCAAACAACGCCCATTGATACTGGCGCAGGTTCAGCGGCGCGGACACCAGCGTGTCCTTGAAATGCTGTTCGCGCCACTGTCCGCCCACGGTCAGGTTGTGGCGTTCGTTGTACAGCGGCGTCGTCCACTTGGTATCGAACACCCAGTTGTCGTATTCCAGGTCGCGCTTGTCGCCGTCGGCGGAGCGGCGCGGCCAGTTCATGGGGTTGGTGCGGCCGATGGTTTCGGTGGTGTCGTAAACAAGGCTGGTGTCGGAACTGACCGAACCGCTGTAGCGGCCCAGGTGCGTCAGCGCATAACGCTGGCGGTTGAACTTCATTTCGGGCTCATAGCCGCCGCCCTGGCGCTTGGGCGCGATGCTGCTGTTCAGCGTGCCCACTTCCTCGTTGGCGTTGTCAAAGGTTTGCCAGTTGCTGTCCACGTCGAAGAGCACGTCGTGGTTGCGGTTGGGCGTCAGCGCCAGGCGCACGCCCACGTTCTGTTGCGTGCTGTCGCCCAGGCCGCTGAAGGCGGCGATGTTGCCGGTGTACTTGCCGCTGTCGGCTTCCGCCTGGTTGGCGGGGTAGCTGCCGTGGGCGCTCAGGCGGCGGTAGTGGCCGCCGCGCAGGGTCAGGCCCAGCTTGTCGGTCTTGATGGGGCCGCTCAGGTAGAAGGCCGCGCCGTAATTGTTGCCGTAGGTGTTGTCACCTTGTGCGGTGCCGTCCAGCGTGATCTGGCCGATCCATTCATGGCTGGTCTTGCGCGTGATGATGTTGATCACGCCGCCCATGGCGTCCGAGCCGTACAGCGTGGACATCGGGCCGCGCACGACTTCAATGCGTTCAATGGCGGCCATGGGCGGAATGAAGTTGGTGTCCACGTCGCCAAAGCCGTTGGGCCGCGCGCCCGAACTGTTCTGGTTCAGCCGCTTGCCGTCAACCAGCACCAGCGTGTAGTCGCTGGGCAGGCCGCGAATGCTGATGTTCATGCCGCCGGCCTTGCCGCCGCGTTCAACCGTCACGCCTTCCACGTCGGCCACCGCATCGGCCAGGTTGTGGAACGGCTTGGTTTCAAGCTGTTCACGCGTGATCACGGAAATGGACGCGGGCGCGTTCTTGATTTCCTGCTCGAAGCCGGCAGCGGTGACCACCACGGTATCCAGTTGCGCAACGCCCAGGGTGTCTTCCATGGCGCGCTTGGCCGACTGCGCGTGGGCCGCGCCGGTCATGGCGATGGCCATGACCAGGGGCAGCAGGCGGAAGGATGGAAGGGTTGTGGGACGAACTGCCCCCAGGACGGTAACGCTTTTCTGAGTAGACATAAGGAATCGCAGGGAACCACCCGGGCCGGGTGGCGCGCATCGCGCTGATTGGGATTTTTAACGAACGCCAATGATAGGCATTCCCAATAAGCGATCCATCCTTTTGCCAGCTTTCATTCAGTTTTTAGAAAGCTTTCAGAAATTTCTTAGATCTGTGATGCATCCATACGACAACTGCTTTCATCTGCGTCAAACATTCAGGGACGGATTCAGTCGTCGTCAGTCAGGATTGCAGCCGGCAGGCGCGGCAATACCCGCATCGCATTGGCCGTGGTGGCATGCGCCACCTGCGCGGGCGTGATGCCACGCAGCTCCGCCAGAACGGCTGCGATACGCACCAATTCGCCCGGCCGGTTGCGGCGCTGGGGCGGGTGCAGCCAGGCAGGGGGAATATCCGGCGCATCGGTTTCCAGCACCAGGTGCGCCAGGTCCACGTCCACCGCATGGCGGCGGATCTGCAGGGCGCGTTCATACGTCATGGCGCCCCCCATGCCCAGCGCGAATCCGTGATCAATAAACGCCTGGGCTTGCTGCGCGCTGCCGTTGAAGGCGTGCGCGATGCCGCCAATGGGGCCATGGCGGCGCAGGTACTTCAGCAAGATGTCTTGCGACCGGCGCACATGCAGCAATACGGGCAGCTTGAATTCCGCGGCCATCGCCAATTGGGCGGCATAGAACCTTTCCTGGCGCTCGCGGGCTTCGCCGGTGGAAATCTCGGGCACGAAGAAGTCCAGGCCAATTTCGCCGATGGCGACAAAGCGGGGGTCGCCCAGGCACAGCTTGATGGTGTCGCACAGCACGTCCAGGTCAGAATCTTGCGCGCGCTGCACGTAAAGCGGATGGATGCCCAGCGCGTAGGCGCCGCCGGCGACCTGGCCGGCAAGCCGTTGCACCACGGAGAAATTGGCGCGTTCGATGGCGGGGATGACAATGGACCGGACGCCGGCTTCGCAAGCGTGGTCGGCCACCTGCTGGCGGTCGGCGTCGAATTCCGCGGCGTCCAGATGGCAGTGGGTGTCGATCAGCATGGGCATGGCCTCCTTGGCGGAATTATGCTCCCCTGCCCGGCTTATTCCGGTACCAGCCTGCCGTTTTCCATCAACAATTGGCGGTCGGCGCGAGCGGCCAGTTCAGGGTCGTGCGTGACGATGGCAAACGCCGTGCCCGACTCCTGGTTCACGCGGGTCAGCAGCTCAAACATCTTGTGCGCCGTGTTGCGGTCCAGGTTGCCAGTGGGTTCATCGGCCAGCACACACACCGGGCGCGTCACCAGCGCGCGCGCCAAGGCCACCCGCTGGCGTTCGCCGCCCGACAACTGACCCGGAAAATGGTCTTCGCGCGCGGCCAGGCCCACCAGCGCCAGCACCTCACGCGCGGCCTCGCGGGCCTTGTCGCGGTTTTCGCGACGCACGATCAGCGGCATCGCCACGTTATCCAACGCCGAAAATTCCGGCAGCAGATGGTGGAACTGGTACACAAAGCCCAGGCTGCTGTTGCGCACCGCGCTCTTCTTGGCTTCCGACAGGCCCACGGCCAATTTGCCGTCCACCGACACCGAGCCGCTGTTGGGCACGTCCAGCAGACCAAGAATGTGCAGCAAGGTGCTCTTGCCCGAGCCCGACGCGCCCACGATGGCGACCATTTCGCCGCGCGCCACCGTCAGGCTGACATCGCTCAGCACGTCGATGCGGGTAGCGCCATCGTCGTAGAACTTGACGATGTTGTCGGCTTGCAGCGCGGGGGTCAAAGCGTCTGCGTTGGGAATCTTAATCATGACGCAGCACCTGTGCCGGTTGCAGGCGCGAAGCGCGCCAACTGGGATACAGCGTGGCCAGCAGCGACAGCACCAAGGACGTCAAGCCAATGGTGACGATGTCGCCCACTTGCGGGTCGGACGGCAACGCGCTGATGAAATAGACCTCGCGCGGCAGGAAATGCACGCCCAGCATGCGTTCGATGAACGGCACGATCACGTCCACGTTGTAGGCGATGGCAATACCGCCCACCACGCCCAGCAAGGTGCCGATCACGCCGATCAAGGCGCCCTGCACCAGGAAGATGCGGGCCACTTCGCCCGGCCCGGCGCCCAGCGTGCGCAGAATGGCGATGTCCGACTGCTTGTCCTTCACGGCCATCACCAAGGACGACAGCAGGTTGAACGCGGCCACGGCGACGATCAGCGCCAGGATCAGGAACATCATGCGCTTTTCGGTCTGCACGGCGGCGAACCACGTGCGATTGTTGCGCGACCAGTCGCTGGCCATCACGTAGGGCGGCAAGACCTTCTTCAATTCGACCGCCACCTCGGGCGCTTTCTGCATGTCGGCAATGCGCAACCGCACCCCCGCCGTGCCGCTTTCGCGGAACACGCGCGCGGCGTCCTGGTTGTCCACGAACGCCAGCGACGAATCGTATTCATAGTGGCCCGACGAGAACACGCCCACCACGGTGAACTGGCGCATGCGCGGCGCGAAACCGGCCGGGCTGATCGAGCCCTGCGGCGCCATCATCAACAGCGTGTCGCCCACTTTCACGCCCAGGCCGTCGGCCAGCTCGTTGCCCAGCACCACACCGAAGCCGCCGGCTTTCAGGTCGGTCAGCTTGCCCGACACCATCTGGCGCGGCAGGTCAGACACGTTGCCTTCGGTGGCGGGGTCGATGCCCCGTACCTGCACGCCCCGCAGCGCCTGACCGCGCACCAGCATGCCCTGCGCCGCCACGAAGGGCGCGCCGGCCTTGACCTCGGGGTTCTGCTTGGCGGCGGTGGCAAACTGCTGCCACTGCTCAAGCACCCGCTCGGGCAAGGCGCCGGGGATGTAGAGTTCGATGTGCGGCAGCACCGACAGCATGCGATCGCGCACTTCTTTTTGAAACCCGTTCATCACGGATAGCACCACGATCAGGGCGGCAACGCCCAGCGCGATACCCGCCATGGAACTGGCGGCAATGAAGGAGATGAAGCGATCGCGGCGCCCGCGTCGCTGGCGGATTCGGGCCATCCCGGCATAGCGGGCGCCTATCCAGAGTTCGTAGGGTATTTTCAGCACGTGCGCATTATTGCATTAACGGCCCGGAAATCGCGCCGCGGATGTGCGGTTCCACGACCAGCCGTGTCAAGCTATGGCAGGCGCCACCACCCCTTAGTTCCCGCCGCCTTGCCAGACTACAATCCCGCCCATGCTGATCGTCATTCCGGGCGCCCTGCCCGCCCTTCCCGTTGCCGCCGAACTGGCCAAACTGCTACCCGAGCGCGCGCCCACGCTGCACCACTGGCTGCTGGCCGGCACCGCCCGCGCCACGCCGTTTGATGTCCGCGCCCACGGCTGTACCGCGTTCGAATCCTGGCAACTGAACCGCGCGGGCTATCAGCCCGAACCCGGCCTGCTGCAAGGCGCGGGGCTGGGGCCCTTGCTGGCGGGCGACCAAGCCCCTGCCAGCCAGCCCGTGTGGTTGGCCGAGTTGGTCCACCTGGCATTGGGGGCCGACCAGGCCAATTTGCTGGACCCCGGCCAAATGGAATTGCGCGCGCAGGAATCCGACGCCCTGCTGGACACGGCGCGCCCGCTGTTTGACGGCACGGGTTTCACCGTCCACGCGCTGTCACCCCAACGCTGGCGCTTGACGCTGCCCGAGGGCTTGCGTCCGCAGACCGCATCGCCGCAGGTGGTGGCCGGCCACCGGCTGAACGAGTGGTGGCGCCAAGACGCCGAAACCCGCCCCTGGCGCCGGCTGCTCAATGAAATTCAGATGGCGTGGCACGAGCACCCCGTCAACGACGAGCGCGCCGCGCGCGGCCTGCCCCCGGTCAACGCCTTGTGGCTGTACGGCGGCGGCTCGCCGTGGACGGTCACGCCTTCCGGTGCCGAGTACCTGTTGACCGGGCTGGACGCCCCGCAACGGACGGGCGACTGGTCCGGCTGGCTGGACGCCTTGGCCGAACTGGATGCGCAGCACCTGCGCCCGCTGGCAGGCAAGCATGGCCTGCCAGCCGCCCCCACCGAACTGCTGCTGCTGGGCGACGACCGCCAAGCCGCATTGACCCTGAAACCGCGCGGGGGCCTGCTAGGCTTGCTGCCCGCGCCCAAGAAAAACTGGAGCGCCTGGTGGTCTCACCCCGCTTAACGACCCGACCCGCCGCCCTGGAAGCCTGCCGCATCCTGGAAGCGTCCGGCATCCACCCGCTGCTGGCCCGCCTGTGGGCCGCGCGCGGCGTCACGCATCCTGATCAAACCAAGCTGGCGTGGCCGTCGCTGCTGCCGCCCGCCGGCCTGACCCATTCCGCGCACGCCGCCGGCGTGCTGGCCGACGCCATCCAGGCCGGCAAGAAGCTCTTGATCGTGGCCGACTACGATTGCGACGGCGCCACCGCCTGCGCGGTCGGCCTGCGCGCCCTGTCCGCCATGGGCGCTGATGTCGACTTCCTGGTGCCCAACCGCTTTGAAACCGGCTATGGCCTGTCGCCCGCCGTGGTGGACCTGGCCGTGCGCCACCGCAGCGGCAAGCCCGACATCATCATCACCGTGGACAACGGCATCGCCAGCGTCGACGGCGTGGCCGCCGCCAACGACGCCGGTATCGGCGTGGTCATCACCGACCACCACTTGCCGGGCGACACCCTGCCCGACGCGCTGGCCATCGTGAACCCGAACCAGCCCGGCTGCGGCTTTCCGTCCAAGAACCTGGCGGGCGTGGGCGTGATCTTCTACATGATGCTGGCCTTGCGCGCCGAGCTGCGCCGCCGTGGCGTCTACCCGGCCGATGGCGGCCCGCGCCTGGATGCGCTGTCGGATCTGGTGGCCTTGGGCACCGTGGCCGACGTGGTCAAACTGGACGCCAACAACCGCCTGCTGGTCACGCAAGGCCTGCAACGCATGCGCAGCGGCCGCCTGCAACCTGGCCTGCGCGCGCTGTTTGCGGTGGCCGGCCGCGAGCCGCGCAGCGCCAATGGTTTCGACCTGGGCTTTGCGCTGGGCCCGCGCATCAACGCGGCCGGCCGCCTGGCCGACATGAGCCTGGGCATTGCCTGCCTGACCACCGATGACGAAGCCCAGGCGCTGGAAATGGCGCGCGAGCTTGACAACATCAACCGCGAACGCCGCACCATCGAAGCCGAAATGCGCGAGCAGGCCCTGGCCGCCATGGAAGAACCCAACGCGGCGGCGGGCGCCACGGTCTGCGTGTTCGACCCCGGCTGGCACCAGGGCGTGGTGGGCCTGGTGGCCTCGCGCCTGAAAGAAAAATTCTGGCGCCCCACCCTGGCGTTCGCCCCCGCGGGCGACGACGAAATCCGGGGCTCGGGCCGTTCGATTCCCGACGTACACCTGCGCGACGCGCTGGACCTGGTGTCCAAGCGCCACCCCAACCTGATCCGCAAGTTCGGCGGCCACGCCATGGCGGCCGGCCTGACGCTGGGCCGCGCCGACTTCCCCGCCTTCGCCCCCGCGTTCGACGCGGCCGTGCGCGAACTGACCGGCCGCGACACCTTCGAACCCGTCATCGAAACCGATGGATCTTTGGAGTCGGGCTACGCCAACGCCGAAGTTGCCGGCATGCTCCAGCAACAAGTCTGGGGCGCGGGCTTTGCCGCCCCCTTGTTCCTGGACGAGTTCACCGTGCGCAACCAGCGCCTGGTCGGCGAAAAGCATTTGAAGCTGTCCTTGGAACGCGGCCATCAACGTTTTGACGCCATCTGGTTCGGCCACGACCAGTCACTGCCGGAACATATACAGGCGGCGTACCGGCTGGAGCAAAATGTGTGGAACGGGATGGTGTCGGTACAGTTGGTGATCGAACACGCGGGCTAAAAAACGGATTCACATCCGTAGGATGGGTGAAGCGCGGCAAAGCCCGGGCAAGAACGAAGGTATCGAACGCGCGTAACCCATCAAACAACGCCGAATTCTCATGGGCCGTACCTATACCGGTGACGGTCGGCTGATGGGTTACGCGCGTCCCGCACCTGAATTCTTGCCGACGCATTCCCGCGCTTCACCCATCCTACGAGCTGCGCGCCCGCTCGCCCCATCCGTCCCCCCTCTTACAACACGCGCCCGCGCTATTGCCCCATCCACGGTAAAATGCCAGGTTTCGCACAAAAGTCATCAGGAATCATCATGGAAGCCGAACGTCAGAACCAGCTCGCAGCCCGCCTCGCCGACTATGCGGAGCGCGAACAGGCTCTACGGAGGTATCTTTGACTACGATGCCAAAGCTGAACGCCTGCACGTTGTAAACGCCGAGCTTGAAGACCCGGCTGTCTGGAACGACCCCAAGCACGCCCAAGACCTGGGCCGTGAAAAGAAAGCCCTGGAAGACGTGGTGGAAACGCTCACCGGTCTGGGCACGGGCCTGGCCGACGCCAATGAATTGTTCGAACTGGCCGAGGCCGACGACGACGATTCCACCCTTGAATCCATCGAAAAAGACGCCGACGCGTTCCAGGAAAAGCTCGAAAACCTGGAATTCCGCCGCATGTTCTCGAATCCGGCCGATCCGCTGAACTGCTTCCTGGACATCCAGGCTGGCGCGGGCGGTACGGAAGCGCAGGACTGGGCCTCGATGCTGCTGCGCCAGTACCTCAAGTACGCCGAGCGCAAGGGCTTCAAGGTTGAAGTGCTGGAAGAATCCGAAGGCGACGTCGCGGGCATCAAGTCGGCCACCATCAAGATGGAAGGCGAATACGCCTTTGGCTACCTGCGCACCGAAACCGGCGTGCATCGCCTGGTCCGCAAGAGTCCGTTCGATTCCTCCGGCGGTCGCCACACGTCGTTTGCCAGCGTCTTCGTGTACCCGGAAGTCGACGAATCGTTTGAAGTTGAAGTGAACCCCGCCGACCTGCGCGTGGACACCTACCGCGCGTCCGGCGCGGGCGGTCAGCACATCAACAAGACCGATTCCGCCGTGCGCCTGACCCACATCCCCACGGGCATCGTGGTGCAGTGCCAGAACGACCGTTCGCAGCACCGCAACCGCGCCGAAGCCATGCAGATGCTGAAGTCCAAGCTCTACGAACTGGAAATGCGCAACCGCATGGCCGAACAGCAGAAGCTGGAAGACTCCAAGACCGATGTGGGCTGGGGCCACCAGATCCGTTCCTACGTGCTGGACCAGAGCCGCATCAAGGACCTGCGCACGAACGTTGAAATCTCCAACACGCAAAAAGTGCTGGACGGCGACCTGGATCCCTTCATCCAGGCCAGCCTGAAGCAAGGCGTTTAAGTTTGTCGCGATACTTCCGCTAACCGCACCCAGAGGTCCACGAATGTCTGACACCATCGCAATCCTAACCGGCGCTTCGCGCGGCATCGGCGCCGCCATGGCGCGCGGCCTGCTCAAACCGGGCACCCGCCTGATCACGCTGGCGCGCCGCGAAGACCCCGAACTGGCCGCCTACGCGCGGTCGCAGGATGTGCAACTGGAACAACTGTCCGTGGACCTCTCGGACCTGAAGGCGGCGGAAACCGCGGCTGAACGCATCTGCGCGGCCCTGCCGCGCGATGCCAAGCGCTATCTGCTGATCAACAATGCGGGCACGGTCCACCCCGTGGCCGGCACCGACGCCCTGATCGACAGCGCGGCCATCACCGCCGCGTTCAATCTGAACGTCACCGCCGTCATGCTGCTGACCGCGCGCTTTTTGGCCGCCGTCGAAGACCTGAAGGCAGACCGCCGCGTGCTGAACATCTCGTCCGGCGCGGGCCGCAACCCGAACGCCGGCTGGGGCGTCTACTGCGCCACCAAGGCCGCGCTGGACATGTATTCGCGCGTGGTCAAGCAGGAACAAGGCGATGACGGCGCGCGCATCGTCGCGCTGGCCCCCGGCATCGTCGACACCGACATGCAGGTCGCCATCCGTTCCAGCGACCCCGACAGCTTCCCGGCGCTGGCCAAGTTCCAGGACTTCCACGCCACCGGCAAGCTCGCTTCGCCCGCCAACGTGGCCACCCGCATCCTTGCCTACCTGGATCGCGAAGATTTCGGCACGACCGAAATCGACGACATCCGCAATTACGACTGATCCCCTTACCATGACCGACCACTCGACCACTCCGGCACCCGCCCAGGATGAAAACCGCTTGATCGCCGAACGGCGCGCCAAGCTGGCCAAACTGCGCGAAACCGGGGTCGCGTACCCCAACGACTTCGTTCCGGACGCCCGCGCCGCCGCGCTGCACGACAAGTACGACGGCGAAGAACAGGAAGCCCTGGCCGCCGCCGCCGTCACCGTCAAGGTCGCTGGCCGCATGATGCTCAAGCGCGTCATGGGCAAGGCCAGCTTCGCCACGCTGCAAGACAGCACCGGCCGCATCCAGATCTACCTGGACCGTGGCACGCTGGGCGAAGACAACTACGCCGCGTTCAAGCAATGGGACATCGGCGACATCATCGCGATCGAAGGGTCGGTCTTCAAGACCAACAAGGGCGAACTGTCGGTGCACGCCGCCACGGCTCGCCTGCTGTCGAAGTCGCTGCGCCCGCTGCCGGACAAGTTCCACGGCGTGGCCGACCAGGAACTGCGCTACCGCCAGCGCTACGTTGACCTGATCATGACGGACGCCACGCGCCGCACGTTCGAAGCGCGCAGCAAGGCCGTGGGCAGCATCCGCCAGTTCATGCTGAACGCCGGCTTCCTCGAAGTCGAAACGCCCATGCTGCACCCGATTCCGGGTGGCGCGGCGGCCAAGCCGTTCGTCACGCACCACAATGCGCTGGACATGGAAATGTACCTGCGCATCGCGCCCGAGCTCTACCTGAAGCGCCTGATCGTCGGCGGCTTCGAGCGCGTGTTTGAAGTCAACCGCAACTTCCGCAACGAAGGCGTCAGCCCGCGTCACAACCCTGAATTCACGATGATGGAGTTCTACGCGGCCTTTGCGGAATACCGCTGGCTGATGGACTTCACGGAAGAACTGATCCGCCAGGCGGCCATCTCGGCCACCGGCAGCGCCGTGCTGACGTATCAGGAACGCGAACTGGACCTGTCCAAGCCGTTCGACCGCCTGACCATCTGCGAAGCCATCCTGAAGTACGCGCCGGGCTACACCCAGGAACAACTGGACGACCCCGTCTTCGTGCGCGCCGAATTGAAGAAGCTGGGCGCGGATGCCGACGGCCCGGTGCTGTCGCGCGCCGGCCTGGGCGCGCTGCAACTGGCGCTGTTCGAAGAGACGGCCGAAGCCAAGCTCTGGAACCCCACCTACATCATCGACTACCCGGTTGAAGTGTCGCCGCTGGCGCGCGCTTCCGACACGCGCGAAGGCATCACCGAGCGCTTCGAGCTGTTCATGACGGGCCGCGAAATCGCCAACGGCTTCTCGGAATTGAACGACCCCGAAGACCAGGCCGAACGCTTCCGCTCGCAAGTGGAAGCCAAGGACGCCGGCGACGAAGAAGCCATGTTCTACGACGCGGACTACATCCGCGCGCTGGAATACGGCATGCCTCCGACGGGCGGCTGCGGCATCGGCATCGACCGCCTGGTCATGCTGCTGACCGACAGCCCCAGCATCCGCGACGTCATCCTGTTCCCGCACCTGCGTCGTGAAGACTAAAAGCTGCTTGGCCAAGGCCGCATCATGATCTTCAAGATCTTGATGCTGCTGCTGATTGCGGCGGGGCTGATCTACTGGATCAAGCAACCCCGCCGCGTCTTGCCGGCTTCGCCCTATGTCTCCGCGCGGCCGCGCCGGCCGGTGTTCATTGCCTTGTGCATCGCCGCCGCGATCTCAGCGGTGGCATCGCTGCTTTCTGCGCTGCTGTGGATGGGTGGCGTGGCGGGCGGCGTCACCGGTGGCGGCTATCACGGCGAGGCCGACTTCCTGCTGCCCGTGGCGGGTTCTTTGCTGGCGCTGGCCGTGGCCTGCGCCGTGGGCGCCTATCTCAAGCGTCGGTAGCCTGAGCCGGCAAGGGCAAGGGCAAGGGCCAGGCCCCCGCGCCCGCGGGCAAGGCCGGCAACGACGCCAGCAACATCGCATCAATGAACTCGGCGGGCGCCAGACGCCCGCCCGGCTTGTACCACTGCACCGTCAGGTTCATCGCCCCCAGCACGCAACGCTTGATCACGCGCGCATCGCCCTTGATCATGCCCGCATCCACCGCGCCGGCCACCACGGACTGCCACATCGCCTCGTAGCGATCGCTTAACGCCTTGACCGCCGACTGGCTGGGCGCGGACAGGCTGCGCCATTCGTACACCAGCGCATTCATGGCGTCGCCCCCCGCGCCTTGCAACATGCTCCACATGTGTACGCGAAACAGCGCGGCCAGGCGATCGGCCGGCGCGTCGTAATGCGCCAGCGCCCGCTCGCCGCCGTCGATCACTTCCTGGATGCCGTTGTTCATGACGGCCACCAGTATTTCTTCCTTGCTGCGGAAATGGTGGAACAGGCTGCCGGACTGCAAGCCCACGGCGCGGGCCAGTTCGCGCACCGTCGTGCGCTCATAGCCGTGCTTGCAAAACAGCCTGCCCGCCGTCAGCACCAGCTCGCGGCGGCGCTCCGACTCCGTGCCTTCATCGCGCGGCGCGGTGGCCACGGTCTTGTTCATGGCGCTTCACAGTCTCTGGATGATGGTCGCCGTGGCCATGCCATGGCCGATGCACATCAGTTGCATGCCGATCTCGCCCTCGGTCGCTTCAAGCCCCGCCAGCATCTTGGCCATCAAGCCCGCGCCGGTCGCGCCCAAGGGATGGCCGTGCGCAATCGCGCCGCCCCACGGATTCACGCGCGACGGCTTGGCGTCCAGTTCACGCTGCCAGGCCAGCACCACGCTGGCGAAGGCCTCGTTGATTTCGATCCAATCGATGTCCTCCAAGGCCAGGCCGGCACGCGCCAAGGCCATGCGCGCGGCCGGAATCACGCCCGTCAACTGCATCACGGGGTCCGAGCCGACCGCCACCCGCGCCAGGAACCTGGCGCGCGGCCGCAGCCCGTCTGACAGCGCCGTGTCGTGGTCGGCCAGCAATACCGCCGCCGCGCCGTCCGCCAATTGACTGGCATTGGCGGCGGTGACACCACCCTGCCCCGCCGGCCGCATCGCCGGCGCCATCGCCGCCATGCGCGCCGGGTCAGTGGTTTCGCGTATGCCTTCATCGCGATGCACAGCGGCCTGCGGACCCGGCAGCAATTCGGCGTGCAGCCCGGCGCGCGCGGCGGTCCAGGCGCGTGCATGGCTTTCGCGCGCCCAGTCATCCATATCTGCCTGCGACAAGCGCCAGTGGTCGGCAATACGCTCCGCGCTTTCAATCTGGTGGATCAGGGCATGGCGTTCCAGCAGCGCGGGGTTCAGCGATTCAAAGCCCTTGAATTCGCTTTGCCCCAAGGTCACGTCCAGGAACATCGGCACGCGGCTCATGCTTTCGACGCCGCCCGCCACCACATAGCGCATGTCGCCCGCCGCGATGGCTTGCGCGCCGAAGTGCACCGCCTGCTGGCTGGACCCGCACATGCGGTTTAGCGTCACGCCTGGCACGCTTTCCGGCAGACCGGACAGCATCGCCGCCAAACGCCCCACGTTCGCGCCCTGCTCGCCCGCCTGGCTGACGCAGCCCGCAATCAAGTCCTCGACCTTCTCGCCGGGCAAGCCGGCACGCGCCAGCAAGCCGTCCACCGTCTGCGCCAGCAGCGTATCGGGCCGCGTGTCGGCCCACCATCCGCCGCGCCGGCCGAACGGCGTGCGCACCGCTTCCACGATCACGGCTTCGTTCATGCCATCGTCTCCTCAACGTAGAGCATTTCAATTTCTTTAGCGTAGGTGCGATAGATGCTCGCGCGGCGCACTTTCATCGTGGCCGTCACCTCGCCATCGTCATGGTCCAGTTCCTTGGTCAGCAGGTGAAAGCGCTTGATCTGCGACACGGGCGCAAGCCCGGCGTTGGCGCGCGACACTTCCTGCTGCACCAGTTCGCGCACTTCTGCTGCTTCTGCCAGCGACCGGAAATGCGTGAACGCAATGCGGCGCGACTCGGCCCACTTGCCCACCGTGTCGAACTCAAGCTGGATCAGCGCCGACACGAACTTGCGGCCATCGGCAATCACGATGCATTCCTTCACATACGGGCTGCCCTTGACGGCATTTTCAATTTCGGACGGCGTCAGGTTCTTGCCGCCCGCCGTGATCATGATGTCTTTGAGGCGGTCCACGATGCGCACGCGCCCGTCTTGTTCCGCCACCACGTCGCCCGTGTACAGCCAGCCGTCGCGCACCGTATCGGCCGTGGCGTCCGCGTTCTTGTAATAGCCCTGGAACACCATGTCGCCGCGCACCAGCAGTTCGCCGGCGTCACCCATCTTCCATTCCACGCCCATAATCGGTTCGCCCACCGTGCCCACTTTCACGCGGTCGGGATGCTGGCCGAAGATCATGCCGGCCGATTCCGTCAGACCATACACTTCCAGCAGCGGCACACCCAGGGTGCGGAAATAGCGCACCACGTCAGGCGGGATGGGCGCGGCGCCGGTCATCGCCACGCGCACGCGGCGCAAGCCGATGAAGTTCTGCAAGGCGCGCAGTACCAGCCAGTACCACAGCGTATGCGTCAGCCGTTCGCCCATGCTGTACTGCGCGGGCGACTTTTCCAGAAAGGGTGCGCAGCGCGCCAATGCCTGCCGGTACAGCCACTGCTGCAAGCGCCCCGCTTCCTGCATCTTGATCGAAATCGATGCGTGCAGCTTTTCCCAGATGCGCGGCACGCCCAGGAAGATCGTCGGCGCCACTTCGCGCAGGTCTTCCTGCACCGTGCGGATGGATTCGCCAAAGTTCACCTGCGAGCCCAGATACAGCGGCACGAAGGTGGACAGCATTTGTTCGGCCACATGGCACAGCGGCAGATACGACAGATGCACGCTGTGCGCATCCATCGACAGCCGGTCGGCGATACCCGGCGCCACGCCGCGCATGTTGCGGTAGCTGAGCATCGCGCCCTTGGGCTTGCCGGTGGATCCGGACGTATAAATCATCAGCCCGGTTTCATCCAGGCGCTGCGCATCCAGCGCGGCGTGCAAGGCGGTAAGTTCGGCGGCCTCGCGGCGCGCGCCATCGGCTTCAATCTCGGCAAAGGTCACGAGCCGCTCGCGCTCGGTCGGCGCGTACGAACGCAGGCCCTTGGTTTCGATCATCACAATGCGGCGCAGCAGCGGCAAGCGGTCCGCCACCTGCAACACCTTGTCGGTCTGTTCCTGGTCTTCGCACACCACCAGCTCAACGTCGGCGTGCTCCAGCACATAGCCCATTTCCTCGGCCGGGCTGGTTGGATAGACGCCCACGGCCACGCCGCCCACCGTGCCCGCCCCCAACTGGGTCAGCAACCACTCCACGCGGTTCTCGGACACGACGGCAACCCGGCCGCCCACGCTCAGGCCCAGGGCGCGCAGGCCCAGCCCTACGTGGCAGGCCCGCTGCCAGTAGCCTGCCCAGGTCAGCGGCTTCCAGATACCAAAATCTTTTTGCCGGATGGCAATGGCCCCAGGCTGCCGCCGCGCCTGCTCGCGCAGCATCTGCGGCAAGGTCAGTTCGGGCCAAACGGCGGGGTCAATCAACGCAACCATGGCCTTGTCCTTCATGACAGCCAGCGCTTGCGGCGCTTGTAGTGCTTGATGTCGCGAAAGCCGCGCGCGTCGCCCGTGCCGCCCACGCCCAGATAGAACTCGCGCACGTCGGGGTCGGCGGCCAGCTTGTCGGCCGAACCGTCGATCACCACCTTGCCGGTCTCCATGATGTAGCCGTAGTGCGCCACGGCCAGCGCCACCGACGCATTCTGCTCAACCAGCAGCATCGACACACCCTGCTCGGCGTTGATGCGCGCAATGATGGAAAAAATGCTCTCCACCAGCATCGGCGACAAACCCAGCGACGGTTCGTCCAGCAGCATCAGCCTGGGCTGCGCGATCAACGCGCGGCCAATCGCCAGCATCTGCTGCTCGCCCCCGGACAAGTAGCCTGCCAAGCCGCGCCGCCGTTCGAACAGGCGCGGAAAATAGCCGTAGACCAGATCGAAGTCCACGCGCGCGTCGGGCCGACCCGTCAGCGCGTAGGTGGCCGCCACCAGATTTTCTTCCACGGTCAAGTCTTCGAACACGCGGCGGCCTTCCATGACGTGCGCCAGGCCGGCGCGCACCAGGTTCTGCGGCTTGGTGCCCGCCGTATCACCGCCGTTGAAGGCAATGTGCCCGCGCACCAGTTCCCCGTCTTCCAGATCCAGCAAGCCGGACACGGCCTTCAGCGTGGTGGATTTTCCCGCGCCGTTGCTGCCCAGAAGCGCCACGATGCTGCCGGCCGGCACCGACAGGGACAAGCCGCGCAGCACCTGCACCGCCTTGTTGTAGACGACCTCGATATTGTTGATGTCCAACACCGCCGCGGGCGCGGCGGCGGTGGCCGATGCCGATGTCTGTGCCAACTGCGCGCTTTGTCCCAGGTTCACGGCCGCCTCACTTCAGCACGATCCAGTCGGACGCCGGCACCATCTGCTTTTGCTTCACATCGGCGCGATAGATGCGGCCCACCGGAATGGAGTTGCCCTTGATCGTGACCGGCACGCCGATCAAGCCCCCCGTGTCGAAGTCCTTGATGCCGTCCAGCGCGGCCTTCATGTTGGCGCTGGTCAGCTCCTTGCCGGCATCCAGCGTGCGCTTGGCCACTTCCGAAAACAGCATCGCCGCCAAGAAGCCCTGCATGTAGCCGGTGCTCTGGTATTGCGGACGCATTTCGCGAATCTTCTTCAACATCGGCGCATCGCCCTCGGTGTCGTAGTAGTAGCGATAAGGCATCACGCCCATGAAGCCCTCGGCGTCTTCGCCCATCTGCATCACGGTGGAGTTGTCCATGGTCCAGAACGTGCCCATGTAGCGGGTCTTCAGGCCCATGCGCTTGCCCTGTCCGACGAATTCCGGAATGGGCGCCAGCACATAGCCGTGGAAGATGGTGAAGTCCGGGTCGGCCCGGCGCAGCTTGATCACTTCGGTCGACACGTCCACGCTGCCCGGTGGCGTCATGATTTCGGTGGCGACTTTCAGCCCCAGCTTTTCCGCCACGGCGCGCGAGCTGGCAATGGGATCACGACCAAACTCGGTGTCGGAATACACAAAGGCCACTTTCGCGCCCGGCTGCTCCTTGGCGATGTAGCGCAGCAGAATGCCGAACATCTCGGTGTAGTCCGGCCCCAGCATGAACTGCGCCGGATACTTGGCGGGGTCGTTCAGTTCGGTGGCGAACGACGCGCCGGTCATCAGGATGTCGCCCGTGCGGTTCAATTCCGCGTTGATGGTCTTTGAAAAACCGGTGGAATCGCCGTAGTAGAAGTTCACCTTGTTCTGGCTGGTGATTTTCTTGAAGGCAGCCACCGACGCATCCACCTTGTAGGCCGTGTCTTCCGGCACGTAGCGCAGCTTGCGGCCCTTGATGCCGCCTTGTTCGTTGATGATCTTCACGTAGTCGGAAATGCCGGCGTGGATGCCCTGTCCGGCAAACGCGAACACGCCGCTTAAGGGAATGGACCCGCCCAGCACCAGGTCGTCCGCCGCCTGTGCTGCCGGCGCCGCCGCCAATGCCGCCGCCAGGCCCAACGGGGCCAACAACTTCGATAAACCGCTGCCTATCCGGATGCGCTTCATGATGTGTCTCCTTGGGTCTTGTAGGTATTGCAATGCGTTTTGCAATCGGCCAGTCAGCATTCAGGTCCGGAATGGCCACAGGTGGAAGAAGCGGCGCACGCGCCGCCATATTTCCGCGAGCCCATGCGGCTCGAAGATCAAAAAGCCCACGATCAGCAGGCCGAAAACAATGGTGCGCACGGGCGACACCAGGCGCAGCGCGTCGCCGCCCACGGGTAGCCAGCCTACGATGAGCTTGAGCAGTTCGGGCACCATGGTCATGAACACCGCGCCCAGAATGGCGCCCAGGATCGACCCCATGCCGCCCACGATGATGGCGGCCAGGAAGAAGATGGACATGATCAGCGGAAAGCTCTCGGGCGTGACCACCCGAAAGAAATACGCCCACAGCCCGCCCGCCACGCCCGCATAGAACGACGACAGGCCGAACGACAGCAGCTTGTAGCGCAGCAAGTGGATGCCCAGCACTTCGGCCGAAATGTCGCGGTCGCGGATGGCGATGAACGCGCGCCCGATGCGGGTGCGAAACAGGTTCGCCGCGCCCAGCACCATCAGCACCGTCACCGGCACGATCAGCCAATAGATCTTGAAGGACGTATCCAGGTCCACGCCCAGCACGCGTGCGGGCGGCACCTGCAGGCCGCTGGTTCCGCCCGTGAATTCCCAGTTCGCAAAAATGAAGTGCGCGATGAACGAAGCGGCAATGGTCGAGATCGCCAGGTACAAACCCTTGACGCGCAGCGACGGAATGCCCACCAGCAAGCCGCCCAGCATCGCCACCACGCCGCCGCCCAACAGATTGACCAGCACCGGCGTGCCCAGCCGCAGTTCCATCACCGCCACGGTGTACGCGCCCAGCCCCATGAACGCGGCCTGCCCCAAGCTGACCAACCCGGTGTAGCCCGTCAGGATGTTCAAGCCCGTGGCGCTGGCGATGTTGATGGCAACGAGACACGCCAGGTACAGCCAATAGGCGTCGGCCACGAAGGGAAACAGCACGAGCGACGCCGCCAGCAAGGCCAGCCACACATGCTGGGTGCGCGTGTCGAACAGGGCTTCGTCGGCCAGGTAAGTCTGCTTCGCGGTTGCGATGCGCATGGGTCAAAGCCTCTCGATTTCACGGGTGCCGAACAAGCCGTAGGGCCTGACCATCAACACCACGACCAGCACGATGAAAGTGGCCAGCAGCTTGAATTCGCCGCCCAGGTAGGCGCCCGCCCAAGCCTCCAGCAAACCGATGAACACGCCACCCACCAGCGCGCCCGCCACACTGTCCAGCCCACCTACGATCACCACCACCAGCACTGACAGGCCAAACACGCCCATCGACGAGGAAATACCGCCGATGGCGCCCACGATCACCCCGGACACGGCTGCCAGCGCGCCGGCAGCCACCCACGCCAGCGAGAACACGCGCGGCACATTGATGCCCATTGCGTAAGCCGCGCCCTGGTCGGATGCAGTCGCCCGCAGCGCCACGCCGCCGCGCCAGTAGCGAAACACCACCAGCACCAGCAGCGCCAGCACCACCGCCACCCAGAATCCGTAGAACACCTTGGGCGCCACAAAGGCTTCGCCGATCATCACGGGCGAGCGCGGCATGAACTCCGGCAGGCGGCGCTGGTCAGCCGTCCAGATCAGTTCCACCGCGCCCACCAGAATCGACGCGAGCCCCACCGTCACCATGAAGACCGAGATCGGGGCCTCGCCCAGCATCGGCCGTATGGTCAAGCGCTCGACCAAGGCGCCCAACGCGCCCGACACCACCACCGCGCCCACGATGGCCAGCCAGATCGGCCACGCCATGCTGGTTGCGAAGGCATAGAACACGTACGCGCCCAACATCAGGAATTCGCCGATGGCGATGTTCACGACCCGAGTCGCCTTGTAGACGATGACGAAGGCCAATGCCGCCAGCGCATACAGGCCGCCGCTGCCCAGGCCCGCCAGGCTGACTTCCAGGAAGAACAGCGCGTCCATCACGCGGCCTCCCGCAGGCGGCGGCGCAGGTCGCCCACATCGCCCGCGCCCAGATAGGCTTTGATGACTTCGGGGTTCGCTTGAACCTGGGCAGGCGTGCCGTCCGCGATCACCTGCCCGAAGTTCAGCACCACGACGTGGTCGGACAGGTCCATCACCATGCCCATGTCGTGCTCCACCATCAGCACCGTCACGCCCCATTCAGATCGCGCATCCAGGATGAAGCGCGCCATGTCGTCCGTCTCTTCGCGGTTCATGCCGGCCACGGGTTCGTCCAGCATCAACACCTTGGGCTGCATCGCCAGCGCGCGCGCCAGTTCCACGCGCTTGCGCAAGCCATACGACAAGGCCGCCACCGGAGCGTGACGGATATGGTCGATTTCAAGAAAGTCGATGATGCGTTCTTCGATGTCGGCCCGCAGCGCCATCTCTTCGCGGCGCGCCCGGCCCAGATAGAACAAGGCGTCCAGCACATTGGTGCGCAGGTGCGCATGCCGCCCCAGCTTGATGTTGTCCAGCACCGTCATGCCGCGAAACAACGCGATGTTCTGAAAGCTGCGCGCCAGGCCCAGCCGGGCGCGCTCGGGCGCCGCCACGCGGGTGATGTCCCGGCCTTCAAATCGGATGTGGCCCGTGGCCGGTTTGTAGAAGCCGGAAATGGTGTTGAACAGCGAAGTCTTGCCCGCGCCGTTCGGGCCGATGACTGTGGTGATGGTGCCGGGCGCCACGCTAAGCCCCACGCCGGTCAGCGCCTTGACGCCGCCAAACGCCAAGGTAACCCCATCCACCTCCAGCAAAGGAGCGTGCTTGGACTGATCCACCATTTGTCTCCTCGCTGATTGATCGCGAAGTTTTTTTGCCGCCTTGGGCGGACATTTTTTAAACGATGAATCGGCAACCCGCCAGGCAGGAGATGCAACGAACCTGTCTTTACCTACGCCAATCCAGCGCTGGAAAATCGTTCTATGCGGTAGCACTATGCGTTACGCTAGGTCTGCTTAAAACAAAACCAAGCAAGCGCTCGGTTCAGACCATAGCATCGCGGTTTTTGGATCGACAGTTGGTACTTACCCGATAACGGAGACAAGCCATGACCCAGGAACTTCCGGCGTTTCAGACGCTGCTGCTAGCGGCCGACGGCGCCCTTGCCACGGTCACGCTGAACCGCGCTGATACGCTCAACGCCATCGACGTCGCCATGGCGCGCGACCTGCAACGCGCCGCGCAGTGGCTCGAAACGCAGCCTGCCATCCGCGTCGTGCGCCTGTGCGCGGCGGGCAAGGCCTTCTGCGCCGGCGGCGACATCAGCATGTTCGCGGGCGAACCCGCGCAGGTGCGCGCCACCTTGCAGGATCTGTTCACGCCGCTTAACGATTTTGTCGTGCGTATCGCACGCATGAACAAGCTTTGGCTGGCGCAGGTGCATGGCGTGGCGGCGGGCGCGGGCCTGTCGCTGGTACTGGCATGCGACCTGGCCATTGCCGAGGACGACACCCGTTTCATGACGGCCTATCTGAAGCTGGGCGCCACGCCCGACGCAGGCATGACGCACGGCCTGGCCCGCGTGTTGGGGCCCAAGCGTGCCTTGGACCTGCTGATGCGCCACGACGCCTTCACCGCACGCGAGGCGCTGGCCTGGGGCATCATCACCCGCAGCGCGCCCGCCAGCGAATTTGCCCAGGCGGCACAACGCTATGCCGAGGATTTGGCGAGGCACGCGCCCCACGGCATCGCGGGCGCGAAAGACCTGCTGCGCTCAGCCGAATACGCCTCGCTGGAAACGCAATTGGCCAATGAAACGGCGCGCTTTCTGGACTCGGCCACGCACGCCGACTTTGCCGAAGGAGTGCGCGCATTTCGTGAAAAACGCGCGCCGGCGTTCAAGGGGCAATAACGCAACCGCGAGCTACCCCAGCGGGTCGCTCCAGACCGGCGCTCGCTTGTTCACAAAGGCAGCCAGGCCCTCAGCGGCGTCGGGTGTGGCGGCGGCGTTGCAGAACACCTCGACCGCCGTGGCGAGCCTGCGGCGGTAGTCGTTGTCGTTGGCGAACACAAAGGCGCGTCGCCCCATCGCCAGCACCTGCGGTGGCTTGCTCGCCAAGGACTGCGCCAGCAGCCGCGCGCGTTCCAACAGTTGTCCTTCCTCTTCAACGCGCGCGACCAGGCCCAAATCGCACGCCTCTTGCGCACTGAATGTCCTACCGGTGAAGAGCAGGTCGAACGCACGGTGCTTGCCCACGATGGCGGGCAGATGCGCATAGTGGATCGCCGGCAATACCCCAACGTCGATCTCCGGATATCCGAAAGACGCGGTGTCCGCGGCCACGATCATGTCGCTGGAAATGGCGACCGTCATCCCCCCGCCCCGCACCGCGCCGGCCACGACTGAAATCGATGGCTTCGTCAGGTTGAACTGCGCGTCGTAAAGCTTGATGTACAGCCGGGTCAGCAGTGCATGCACTTGAACCGGCGAACTCGCCAGCAACTTCTTCATGTCCAGCCCGGCGCAGAACCTGCCGGGCAAGTCACTGGCCAACAGCACCGCGCGCACTTGCGTATCGGCATTGGCGCGTTCAAGCGCGGCAATCAGCGCATCCAGCATTTCCACGTCCAGCGCATTGACTGGCGCATGGCAAAGATGAATCTCCGCGACCCGGTCGCGGACTTCGTAGCGTAGATAGGTCAATACGGTTCTCCTGCTTCGGCTGAGCGCGTCAACGCCTGCACACTGCCCGTGGCAAGCATCGCTTCGATCTCGTCGGGCGCATAGCCCAAGTCTGCCAGAATCTCGCGGCTATGCTCGCCCAACAGCGGCGCGGGCAAGGTGGCTTGCCGTGCTTGCTTGCCGAACCGCACCGGCAGCCCGATATTGCGCACCTCTCCCAACACGGGATGTTGGCTGGTCACGATCAGTTCGCGCGCCGCCACTTGCGGATGCGCCAGCGCCTGGTCCAGGGTATGAATAGCCGAGCAGGCGATGCCGGCGGGCTTCAGTATGGCGATCCATTCGGCGACCGTCCGCGTTTCGATACGTGCCTGCACCAATGCGACCGTCGCATCAAAATTGCGGACGCGCGCTGCGTTGCTGGCGAACGCCGGTGCGCCGGCCTGGTCCTGCAAGCCGGCAACCGCGCAAAACCGCTGCCACTGGGCGTCGTTGCCTACCCCAAGCATCAGGTCGCCGTCGGCTGCGCGGAATGCCTGATACGGGCACATCGCCGGATGACCCGTGCCCATCCGTCGTGGAATCTGCCCACTACGCCAATAATTCTGCGCCATGTACGACATCAGGCCCAACGACGTATCCAGCAACGACACGTCCAGGTACTGGCCTTGCCCGGTTTGGCTGCGCGCCAGCAGCGCCGCCAGAATTCCGCTTAGCGCGAATGAGCCCGTGCCCAGGTCGACCGGAGAAAAGCTGGCCCGCGCAAAATTGCCGCCCGGCTCGCCCATGGTGCTGATCATGCCGCTGAACGCTTGCAGCATCACGTCGTACCCGGGTTCGTCGCCCATGGGGCCTTCACGGCCATAGCCCGATATCTCGCAGTAGATCAGCGCCGGGTTCAGGCGGCTTAGCGTGTCGTAATCCACCCCCAGCCGAGCAGCCGTCTTGCCGCCGAAACCCTGCAACACCACATCCGCCTGCTTGGCCAGCCGGTGTACCACCGCCCTGCCCGCCTCGGTCTTCAGGTCGACGGCCAGACTGCGCTTGTTGTGGTTCACGGCCAGAAAGGTGGCGGACTGGCCGTCATCCTGCGGCAACCAGGCGCGCGTATCGTCACCCGTGCCAACGGGTTCCACCTTGATCACCCGCGCACCCAGTTCACCCAGATATTGGCCGCACAAGGGGCCGGCCAAGACCTTGCTGAGATCCAGAACCGTAATGTTCTTAAGGGGCGCCATGTTTGCGGAAGTCGGCAAATTCATCATTCAGCCTTCAAGCCCACGGTGTTCGCGGCGTCGGTCCATTGGGCCGTTTCACGCTTGAAAAAAGCTTCCAGTTCAGCGGGTGCGACAGATAGCGCCTCCGCCCCGCGCTCTTGCATGGCCTTTCGATAGGCCTCGCTTGCCACCACCTTCGCCACGGCCGCGCGCAGCTTGGTCACCACCTCGGGCGGGGTGCCTTTCGGCGCCTGCAGCGAGAACCAGAACTTCAGGTCCAGACCGGCGTAGCCGGCTTCCTTCAGGGTCGGTACGTCGGGCAGCATGGGCGAACGCTCAGCCGAGGTGATGGCCAGCGCGCGAAGCCTGCCGGCCTGTACCTGGCCGAGACTGGTGGACATGCTGTCAAACAAAAAATCCACCTGCCCGCCGATAACGTCGGTCACGGCATTGGCGCTGCCCTTGTAGGCCACTCCCACCGCTTGGAACTTGGCCAGCTTTTGCAGCAACGTGCCATACACATGCGGCGAGCTGCCCGGGCCAAACGTCGCAAAGCTCAAGCCGTGGGGCGCCTCGCGGCCTTGCTGGACCAGATCTGCCAGCGTTTTGGCGGGAGTACGTTCGGGATTGACAACCAACAGGTTGGGCATGGCGCCTGTGATGCCGATCGGCACATAGTCCTGCAAGGGATGCATCTTTGCGTTGGGGTACATCAGTGGGTTGATGGCCTGCATGCCCACCGTGTTGTGCATCAACGTGTAGCCGTCGGCGGGTCCATTCAGCACGCTCTGATAACCGACATTGCCACTGGCCCCCGGCTTGTTCTGCACAATGACCTGCTGGCCCAGTTCACGCGATAGCGGCTCGGCCACCAAGCGGGCGATGAAATCCGTCGGCCCGCCAGCCGAGAACGGCACCAGCAAGGTAATCGGTTTAGTGGGCCAGGTGTCCGCGACCGCGGGCGATACCAGAACGGTCGCGGCAATCGCGATGGCCAGTGCTTTCATGAGCGCCATGATGTCTCCTTGTGTTTTTCGGTGGTGGCGGCTGCATTATGCAAATCGGTCTGATATATGAGAAATACCGTTTTTATATGCTGGTTATCATAAAATTGTTATATCAAGCCTTGCTCAGGGTGTGTCATGTCGATGTCGATTCGTGCCATGCAGTGCTTTGTCGCCGTGGTGTCCACCGGTTCGATCAGCCGCGCCGCGGCTGCACTACACGTGGCCCAGCCCGCGCTGAGCCTGTTGATTCGCAATTTGGAAGAAGATCTGGGCGTGGTGCTGCTGCACAGAACGTCGCGAGGGGTCACGCCAACCACGGCGGGAACGCGGTTGCTGGCGCACGCGCGGGAAATTCTGGGCCGCATCGATGCGGCGCGCGCCGATGTGCGCGAGGACCAGGCCGCGCCACGCGGCACGGTGTCCCTGGCGATGTCGATGTCCATGGCCAAGCTCGTGGCGGTGCCATTGCTGCGTTTCAGCTTGCGGAACTGGCCGGATGTCTACCTGAAGATCATTGAATCCAGCACCGGATACATCCCGGGCTTTGTCAGCTCGGGCCATGCCGATCTGGGCCTGACCTTCAGTGACGACTCGTCCGTCGACCTACGCTTTCAGCATCTGATCGACGAGGAGCTGGTGCTGGTGTCTCCGCCAGAAAAACAGGGCAGGAAGCAAACCGGAGTGCAGGCCGGTCCGCGGGGGGGCCTGTCGGCCAAGACCGCGGAATTAAATGCGCTACCCACGATCGGACTCAGCGCCCTGATCAAACTTCCGCTGGTACTGCCGGGCAATCCCCACAGCCTGCGGCGCCTGCTCGACCACTATCAACAGCAAGAAGGCGCGGCGTTCCACGTCATTGCCGAAGCCAACGCGATACCGCAGTTAATAGAACTGGTTCAGGCAGGCCTTGCCCATACGATCCTCTCGTATGAGGCCGTACGGGCAGAAGCGATGCGTGGCGATGTGGCGCTGCGCCGCATCAAGAAGCCCCGCATGACCCGCCCGGTATTTCTGTGCCGTTCGGACGTGCTGCCACTGTCTATGGCCGCGACAGCCGTCGCCGACAGAGTCAGCCGCATCATCACCGATGGGCGCTCACCCGCGTAATCAGCACCTTAGATAAGCCCCATGCGCTTTTCCACGGCCTGCGCCCAGCGCCGCGCCACGGTGGGCGATGTCGCGCAGGTTGCCGATTCGGTCACCACGCGCACGGCGCGCTCCAGCAATTGGATGTCCGCCTCGTGTTGGCGTGCAACATGCGGGTCTTCGAAGAAGATCACGCGCTGGCATTGATGCTCAAGCACCAGTTCGGCAATCTGGGCGTCGCCGCCCAGCGGCCCGCTCAGGTAGCGATGCACCCACGGCTTGTCTTTCGGCCACCCGCGCGACCAGGCCAGGTCATTCAGCCGCCCGCCCGTCGTGCCCGTCGCAACCCGACGCGCAAATTGCGACAGCACATCGAAATGCTCGCTTGCGAACGCCACCATCTCGTCCTTGAGCGCATCGTGGGCAATCATGGCCAAGGTCTGGCCAGAGAAATTGAACAGGCGCGACACGGACGCATCCGGCGCCAGTCCCGCATGCAGGCGTTCGACTTCCATCCATTCGATCGCGCCCGCCAAGGTCGAAATGAACGGTCGACCGTGGGTGATGCACTGCCGCTTCAACGCCAGCGCCTCCGGAAAAATCGACGACGGATCCACGGGGTCGATCAGATAGATTGCCCCGTCAAAGGGCGCCTGCCCATCACGTCCTTCGGTCACGCGGGCCACCAGTTTCATCAGCCCGCCTTCGCGTCCATAGGGATAGCGAACCAGGCCGCTATAGCCTTGCAGCATGCCTTCGCGCACGATGGCGTCATGCGTGCGGCCGACGGTGTGCAGTTGCACGCCAAGCTCGCGTATGGTGGACGAACACGCGCGTAGCCAGGTGAACAAGGCGGCGTCGGGGGTTTCGTGGTGCAGACGATTGGCGGCCAGGCCAAAGCGCAGTTGGGCAGCGGGCATCAGTAGACTCGAACAAGTAGGGGTCACAACGTGCGGATCCTTGATGATACCGTGGCCGCCCTTGCCGCGGCATGACGGCCGCGCAAACAAAAACGCTCCCTGTCGGGAGCGTTGTTCGCGTCGGCGGGTCAGTCCGCTTCGTCTATCCAGGCCATCTGGATGGCCTCAAGGATTTTCTCGCCACAGTGGGCGGGGTCGTCGTTGAATTCAGGCAATGCCATGACCCATTCGCGCAACTGCGTAAAACGCAGCGTCTTGGGGTCGACGTCGGGGTGCGCGTCGACCAGGGCGGCGGCTATGTCGTAGGTATCGGTCCACTTCATCAATGGCCCTCTTTGGCGTGGTTGATGGTGTACTTCGGAATTTCTACCGTCAGGTCCGTGTCGGTCACCAACGCCTGGCAGGACAGGCGCGACGTGGGCGTCAGGCCCCAGGCTTTGTCCAGCAGATCTTCTTCGTCGTCCGTTGCGTCTTCCAGCGCGGAATACCCTTGCTTGATGACCACGTGACAGGTCGTGCACGCACACGACAATTCGCAGGCGTGCTCGATGTCGATGTGGTTGTCCAGCAATACGCGACAGATCGACACGCCCTTGGGCGCGTCTTCAATCACAGCGCCTTCCGGGCAGTAGTCGGGATGAGGCAATACAGTCAGTTTCGGCATAACGTCTTTTCAGGCAATCTCATCAAGTTTGCGGCCAGCCAACGCAGCGCGAATGCTGCGATCCATGCGGCGCGCGGCAAAGTCGTCGGTAGCGGCCGACAAGGCTTGCACCGCGGCTTTCACCGTTTCCACATCGTCGGCAGTCTGTGCACCGATGGCATCCTGCAGGCATTCGTCGACGCGCTTGCGTTCGTCAGCATCCAGCAAGTCACCGTCCACAGCCAGCGCGGCCTGCACCGATTCCACAAGTTGGCGCGCGTCCACTTGCTGCTCGCGCAACATGCGCGCGCGGGCATCCGTATCCGCCTGCGCGACGCTGTCGGCCAGCATCTGCGCAATTTCGTCGTCGCCCAGCCCATAAGACGGCTTGACCGAAACGGCGGCCTCGACACCCGTGCTTTGCTCGCGGGCAGTCACGCTCAGCAGCCCGTCGGCGTCCACCTGGAACGTCACGCGGATACGCGCCGCGCCAGCCACCATGGGGGGAATGCCGCGCAGTTCAAACCGCGCCAACGAACGCGAATCCGCGACGAGGTCACGTTCGCCCTGCACCACATGAATGCTCATGGCCGTCTGGCCGTCCTTGAACGTGGTGAACTCTTGCGCGCGTGCCACGGGGATGGTGCTGTTGCGAGGAATCACGCGCTCAACCAGCCCGCCCATGGTTTCCAGGCCCAACGACAGCGGAATCACGTCCAGCAGCAGCCAGTCTTCGCCCGGCGCGCGGTTGCCGGCCAGCAAATTCGCCTGCAAGGCGGCGCCCAGCGCCACCACTTGATCCGGGTCCAGATCGGTCAGTGGCTCGGTACCAAACACCTGGCCCACCGCAGCACGCACCACGGGCATGCGCGTTGCGCCGCCCACCATCACCACGCCGCGCACGTCAGCCGGCTTCAGCGACGCATCGCGCAAGGCGCGGCGCGCGCAATCCAGGGTGCGTTCAATCAGCGGCTGCGCCAACGTTTCGAACTCAGCGCGCGTCAACACCAGGTCAACGTCACGCCCGTCTGACAGCGGGAGTTTCAGGGTGGCGCTATCGGCGGTCGACAGGGCTTCACGCGCGGCGCGCGCTGCCATCAACAGGCCACGACGGTCAGCGGGTGAAAACTCACCGGTGGCCAGCTTGGCCACCGCATGGTCGGCGATCAAGGCATCGAAGTCATCCCCACCCAGCGCCGTATCGCCGCCAGTCGAAATCACTTCGAAAACGCCTTGCGTCAGACGCAGAATGGAAATGTCGAACGTGCCGCCGCCCAGGTCGTAAACGGCATACACCCCTTCCGAGGCATGATCCAGGCCGTAGGCAATGGCCGCGGCGGTCGGCTCATTCAGCAGGCGCAGCACGTTCAGGCCAGCCAGGCGGGCGGCGTCGCGCGTTGCCTGGCGTTGTGCGTCGTCAAAATAAGCGGGCACGGTAATCACCGCGCCCACCAGGTCGTCGCCAAGCACGTCTTCGGCACGCTGGCGCAACACCGCCAGAATCTGCGCCGACACCTCAACCGGGCTCAAATCGCCTTGCGCCGTGCGGATGCGCACCATGCCGGGCGCGTCCACAAATTCGTACGGCGCCCGCGTGGCGCGTGCCTCGTCCAACGAGCGGCCCATGAATCGCTTCACGGACACCACGGTGTTCAAGGGGTCTTCAGCCTGCTGCGCCAGCGGCTCGCGGCCAGTCGTGACTTTGCCGCCAGGAAAATAACGCACCGCCGACGGCAGCAAGGCATGGCCTTGCGCATCTGGCAGCACTTCCGCCACGCTGCTGCGCACCGCCGCAACGAGGGAATTGGTAGTGCCCAGATCAATGCCCACCGCCAGCTTGCGCTGGTGCGGCGCGGGCGACTCACCGGGCTCGGATATCTGCAATAAGGCCATGATTGTGTTCTTCTGGTCAGTGAGCGGCGGTGTGCTGGCGCCCGCTACGGCGGGCGCCCCAACACAGGGTTCGCTATCCGGCGGGCTGGGCGTCTGCCAGCTCTTGCGCCAGCTTTTCCACGAACATCCATTCCCGCACTTTCAGGCCTGCGGCGGCGTAATCGCGCTCGTCGTCGAGCAGGCGTTTCAGCGTGGCGCGCATCGAAACTCGCGCCTCTTCCAGCTCTGCGCGTAACGCCGCCAAGGCATCAGTATCGTCGCGCGCGTCATCCAGCATCTCGCGCCACGTCATCTGCTGCATCAGGAAAGCCGTGTCCATGGACGTGTTGCTCTCGGTCTGCAAATCCACGCCTGCCTGTTCGCACAGATAGCGCGCCCGCAGCAAGGGATCTCGCAACACGCGGTAAGCCTCATTGGCGCGCGCCGCCCACTGCATGGCGACGCGACGTTCCGCGGCGCTGGCTGTGGCGTAGCGATCAGGATGCACCTGCGCGGCAACAGCGCGCCACGAGGTTTCCAAGGCTTGCGCGTCCAGGTCAAAACGGGCGGGCAAGCCGAACAGCGTGAAATGGTCGTCTACAGCCAAGACTTACACCGTGAACGACTCGCCGCAGCCGCAGGTCGCCTTCTCGTTGGGGTTACGGAACTTGAAACCTTCGTTCAGGCCTTCGCGGGCGTAATCCAGCTCGGTGCCATCCAGGTAAGCCAGGCTCTTGGGGTCGATGAAGACCTTCACGCCAAAGCTCTCGAACACGACGTCTTCCGGCGCCGAGTCGTCCACGTATTCCAACTTGTAGGCCATGCCGGAGCAGCCCGTCGTCCTAACGCCGAGCCGCAAGCCAATCCCCTTTCCGCGCTTTTGCAAGTAGCGGCCGATGTGGTTGGCTGCCTGTTGGGTCAGGGTGACGGACATGATCAGCCTGCCACCGCTTCAGCCGGCGCCGAGTGCTTTTCTTTGTAGTTCTGCACCGCGGCCTTGATCGCGTCTTCGGCCAGGATGGAACAGTGCACCTTCACCGGCGGCAAGGCCAGCTCTTCGGCAATCTGCGTGTTGCGGATGTTCATGGCCTGGTCCAGGGTCTTGCCCTTGACCCATTCGGTCACGAGCGAGCTGGACGCGATGGCCGAGCCGCAGCCGTAGGTCTTGAAGCGCGCGTCTTCGATCACGCCGGCTTCATTCACCTTGATCTGCAGCTTCATGACGTCGCCACAGGCGGGTGCGCCGACCATGCCGGTGCCCACCGACTCGTCCGACTTGTCGAACGAACCGACGTTGCGCGGGTTTTCGTAGTGATCCAGAACTTTGGTGCTGTAAGACATGTTATTTCTCCACGAATTTCTTGGCGCGGGCGCTTAGTGCGCAGCCCACTGCACGGTGTTCAAGTCAATGCCTTCCTTGGCCATTTCCCACAGCGGCGACATATCGCGCAGCTTGCCAACGCGGCTCTTGAGCAATTCAATCGCGTAGTCCACTTCCTTTTCGGTCGTGAAGCGGCCCAGCGTGAAACGGATGGAACTGTGCGCCAACTCATCATTACGACCCAGGGCGCGCAGCACGTACGACGGCTCCAGGCTGGCCGACGTGCAAGCCGAACCGCTGGACACGGCCAGTTCCTTGATCGCCATGATCAGGGACTCGCCTTCGACGTAGTTGAAGCTGACATTCAGGTTGTGCGGCACGCGCTGGTCCATGTCGCCGTTCAAATAGACCTCTTCGATCTGCGACAGGCCGTTCCAGAGACGGTCACGCAACATGCGGACTCGCTCGTTCTCGGTACCCATTTCTTCGCGAGCCAGGCGGAACGCCTCGCCCATACCCACGATCTGGTGCGTGGCCAGCGTGCCCGAGCGGAAACCACGTTCGTGACCACCACCGTGCATTTGCGCTTCGATGCGGATACGCGGCTTGCGACGCACATACAACGCGCCGATACCTTTGGGACCGTAGGTCTTGTGCGCCGAAAACGACATCAAATCGACTTTCAGCTTTTGCAGATCGATTTCCACCTTGCCGGTCGCCTGAGCAGCGTCCACATGGAAAATGATGCCCTTCTCGCGGCAGATCTCGCCCAGCGTTTCGATATCCTGAACGACGCCGATCTCGTTGTTCACCATCATGACCGATACCAGCACAGTGTCGGGGCGCAGTGCCGCCTTGAAGGTGTCCAGATCAATCAGGCCATCGTCCTTTACGTTCAAGTAAGTGACTTCGAAGCCCTGGCGCTCCAATTCACGACAGGTATCAAGCACGGCTTTGTGCTCGGTCTTGACGGTGATGATGTGCTTGCCGCGTTCCGCGTAGAAATTCGCGGCGCCTTTAATGGCCAGGTTGTCGGATTCCGTTGCGCCGGACGTCCAGACGATCTCGCGCGGGTCGGCGTTGACCAGCTTGGCAACTTCTTCGCGGGCGCGCTCAACGGCTTCTTCGGAATCCCAGCCATAAGCGTGGCTGCGCGATGCCGGGTTGCCGAAGTTCTCGTAAAGCCAGGGCACCATCTTGTCCACGACGCGCGGATCGACGGGTGTCGTGGCCGAATAATCAAAATAAATCGGGCGGGTGGTCATATCTACAACTCCTGATACTGCTTATACGGTGGCATTGGCCGCAACGGCCGTGGTCGGGGAATTGGCGGCAGCATTGGTGCCCCCTACCCGATTGACACGCACCGCGCAGGCCTGCGCTTGATTGCTGGCTTCCTGCAACTGGCGCACGCGCTGCTGATCGACCAGATCTTGCAGGGACACCGAATCCAGGTAATCGACCATCTTGCGATTCAACGTAGCCCAGAGCTCATGCGTCATGCATTTGCCCGGCTTGCCGTCATTGCCGCTCGTACAGTCCCGTTTGCCGCCACAGCTGGTGGCGTCCAGCGGCTCATCGACCGCGAAGATGATGTCTGCAACGGTCACGTTGCGCGCAAGACGCGCAAGCGAGTAACCGCCGCCCGGGCCACGTACGCTGTCCACGAGCTCGTGGCGACGCAATTTCCCGAATAGCTGTTCCAGATAGGAAAGCGAAATGTTCTGACGCTGGCTGATGGCCGCAAGAGTGACCGGGCCGCTATGCTGGCGCATGGCGAGATCGATCATGGCAGTCACGGCGAAACGCCCTTTGGTAGTTAGCCGCATGGTGGGTTCCCTGTGATTCGGCAATGGCCGCCAGCGAATCCAGCGGTCAATACCCGAGTAATTGGGTCAAGTATAGCCTATTCCCGACTAATTTGGTATGGCTCCAGGCCAGAAAAAACCGCGCTGTTGCGCGGTTTTTTCACTGCCATGCACCCCAAGAGCCGCACTGCTGGCGGCTCTACGTAAAAAGCGATCAGGCCGCTTGGTACTGGGTAGCGCGCTTGCGGACCAATTCCAGGACACCCTGGCAGGCGTCTTCCAGATAATCGAGAACCTTGCCAAAGCCATCAGCGCCGCCGTAGTACGGATCGGGCACAGTGGCCTCTTCGAACTCATTGGCGAAACGCATCAGCAGCATCAACTTGTGCTGATAGGTTTTGGGGCACTGTTGCTGCATGGCGGACAGATTGTCCCAATCCATGGCGAGGATAAGATCAAAATCGCGGAAATCTTCCGCGGTGACCTGACGCGCCTCACAGTGCGTGATCTCGTAGCCGCGCTTACGCGCCGCAGCCTGCGCCCGGGCATCAGGCGCCTCGCCAATGTGAAACGCGTGCGTGCCCGCGGAGTCGATGCGAACTACATCGCCCAAACCCGCGTCGTTCACCAAATGGCGAAACACGCCCTCTGCGCTCGGCGAGCGACAGATATTGCCCATGCAAACGAAAAGTACCTTGGTCATCATGGAAGTAAGTGTGCGGGAAAACCCGAGATAAGGCAAGCTTTTTTTGCAAATGAACAATTGGCCCCTAGCAGCGATTCATTTGCAATTTACTCAGCATAATCAACATGTTATGCGCAATATTAAAAGTCAAAGCTCACTAACGAAACAGACTGCCCGTGTGCGTTGCGAAACTGTCACCACCAAGCCACCGGGCTTCCTTGTTTTCAGCTTATCGTAAGCAAAAAAAGCGCTAGCGTCAGGACCAAATGGTCACACCGCGCCATCCAGGAGCACCCGCTGCTTTAGCGCGGTGAGTGCATCACGCGCAGCGGCCGCCTGCTCGAATTCCAAATTCCGAGCGTGGTCCATCATCAATTTTTCAAGGCGCTTGAGTTCGCGAGCCAGCGCCTTTTCGTCTTTCAAGAACTCGGCCGGAACCGCAGCCTCCAGCGCGTCGTGCTGCACCGGCGCGACGATCCCGTCGATCAGCTCGCGCACTGCCTTGTGGACCCCGCGCGCGGTGATACCGTTGTCGATGTTGAACTGCAGTTGCTTGGCGCGCCGCCGGCTGGTTTCCTCCATGGCCCGCTGCATCGAATCCGTAATGCGATCCGCATACAGAATCGCGTGGCCGTTCAGGTTGCGAGCAGCTCGGCCGATGGTTTGGATCAGACTGCGCTCGGACCGCAGGAAGCCTTCCTTGTCCGCGTCCAGAATCGCCACCAGCGACACCTCCGGAATATCCAGACCCTCGCGCAACAAGTTGATCCCCACCAGCACGTCGAACGTTCCCAGCCGCAAATCGCGCAGAATTTCCACGCGCTCGACCGTGTCGATGTCGGAATGCAGATACCGAACCTTGACGCCATGCTCGCTCAGGAAGTCGGTCAGATCTTCGGCCATGCGCTTGGTAAGCGTGGTCACGAGGACGCGCTCGCCTAGCGAGACCCTGGCCTTGATCTGGCCCAGCAAATCGTCCACCTGCGTGCGCGCAGGCAACACTTCTACCAAGGGGTCGACCAGGCCGGTCGGCCGCACAACCTGTTCGACAACATTGTCGGCATGCTCTTTCTCGTACGCAGCGGGAGTTGCGGACACGAACACGCACTGGCGCATCCGCACCTCGAATTCCTCGAGCTTGAGCGGCCGGTTGTCCAGCGCCGACGGTAGCCGGAACCCGTATTGCACCAGGGTTTCCTTGCGCGACCGGTCCCCACGGTACATGCCGCTGAGCTGGCCGATGGTCACGTGGCTTTCGTCGATGAACATCAGGGCATCGGAAGGCAGGTAATCAATGAGCGTGGGCGGAGGTTCGCCCGCCGCCGCACCCGACAAATGGCGGGAGTAGTTTTCGATGCCCTTGCAGAAGCCCAGTTCCTGCAGCATTTCCAGGTCGAACCGCGTCCGTTGTTCGAGCCGCTGCGCCTCGACAAGATGCCCGTCGTCGACAAACCGCTTCACCCGTTCGCGCAGCTCTTCCTTGATGGTTTCAATGGCACGCAACACCGTATCGCGGGGGGTTACATAGTGCGAACCGGGGTAGACGGTGAAACGGGGCAACTTCTGGCGGATGCGGCCGGTCAGCGGATCAAAAAGCTCCAGGCTTTCGATCTCGTCATCAAACAGGGTCAGGCGCAGCGCCAACTCCGCACTTTCCGCAGGGAAAATATCGATGGATTCGCCCCGCACCCGGAATACGCCACGAGTGAATTCAGCGTCATTGCGCGTATATTGCATCGCCACCAGGCGCGCCAGGATTTCCCGCCGCGAGATCTGATCCCCGCTGCGCAGAATCAGCACCATTGCGTGGTAGTCGGCCGGGTTACCGATACCGTAGATGCACGACACGGTCCCCACGATGATCGTATCCCGCCGTTCGAGCAGGCTCTTGGTGGCCGACAGCCGCATTTGCTCGATGTGTTCATTGATGGACGAATCCTTCTCAATGAACAGATCGCGCGTAGGTACATAGGCCTCGGGCTGGTAATAGTCGTAGTAGGAAACGAAGTACTCGACCGCGTTCTTTGGAAAGAACTCGCGCATTTCTGCGTACAACTGTGCCGCGAGCGTCTTATTTGGTGCCAGTACCAATGCGGGACGCCCCAGGCGGGCGATCACGTTGGCCATGGTGTAGGTTTTGCCCGAGCCTGTAACGCCCAAAAGCGTCTGGAACATCAGGCCGTCTTCTATCCCCTGCTGCAAGCCGTCAATGGCGGCGGGCTGGTCGCCTGCAGGGGGATAGGGCTGGAACAACTGGTACGGGCTGCCTGGATACTCGACGAAACGGGGTTCGACGCGGGGTTCGACGCGGGGTTCGACGCTGGTTCCAGGCACGGCCTCAGCCGCTGCCGGCGCCGCAGAATCCGTAGCGGGATTCTGAGCCAGATCTCCCGCGCCGCTTGGGTCTATTGGGCTGTTTGGCATGCTAGACTGTTCCAGGGTAAACCCCCCATTATCCACAGCACCTCGTACTGCGTCCACCCATCCTCATCAGAAGCCCATGAGCAACCTTTTCGATTCCGTCGAACTCGCGCCGCGCGACCCCATTCTTGGTCTGAACGAACAATTCAACGCGGATACGCGCCCGGGTAAAGTCAACCTGGGCGTGGGCGTGTACTACGACGATCAGGGACGGATCCCCCTGTTGGGCGCCGTTCGCAAGGCCGAAACCGCCCGCATTGAAGCCGCCGCCGCTCGCGGCTATCTGCCTATTGAAGGCATCGCCGGCTACAACCAGGGTGCGCAAGCGCTGCTGTTGGGCAAAGATTCCGCGCTGGCCGCGGCCGGGCGCGTCCTGACCACCCAAGCACTGGGCGGCACCGGCGCACTGAAGATCGGCGCTGATTTCCTGCGTCAACTGCTGCCCACCTCCAAGGTGCTGATCAGTAACCCCAGCTGGGAAAACCACCGTGCGCTGTTCGAGCGCGCCGGCTTTGAAGTTGGCACGTACTCGTACTACGACGCCACCACTCGCGGCCTGAATTTCGATGCCATGCTGGCCGATCTGAAGGCAGCCCCGGCCCAGACCGTCGTTGTGCTGCACGCATGCTGCCACAACCCCACCGGCGTGGACCCCACGACCGAACAGTGGAAGCAAATCGCTGCGGTGGTGAAACAAAACAACCTGGTTCCGTTCCTCGACATCGCCTATCAAGGCTTTGGCGAAGGCCTGACCGAAGACGCTGCCGTCGTGCGCATGTTCGCCGATCTGGACATGACCATGTTCATCAGCTCGTCGTTCTCGAAGTCGTTCTCGCTGTACGGCGAGCGCGTCGGTGCGCTGACGGTCGTCGCTGGTAGCAAGGACGAAGCCGTCCGCGTGCTGAGCCAACTGAAGCGCGTCATTCGCACCAACTACTCCAACCCGCCCACCCACGGTGGCACGGTGGTGTCGACGGTTTTGAATACGCCTGAGCTCTTCGCCATGTGGGAAGAAGAACTCGCGGGCATGCGCGACCGCATCCGCCTGATGCGCAAGCAGTTGGTCGAGAAAATCAAAGAACACGGCGGCAAGCAGGACTTCAGCTTTGTTCTGGAACAGCGTGGCATGTTCTCGTATTCGGGCCTGACGTCGGCGCAAGTCGACCGCCTGCGCGAAGAACATGGCGTTTACGCCGTGTCCAGCGGCCGCATCTGCGTTGCAGCACTGAATAGCGGCAACATTGACAAGGTCGCTGCCGGCATCGCTGCTGTGCTGTAACCTCGTCCGCAAGCGGGTTCTTGGACCCCTGCCTGACAAAACGGAGCCCTCGGGCTCCGTTTTGCATTACGCCAGGCACCAGCTTGCTTTTTTGCGCTGCGTCCCCCAGAATGGCGCTGTATATATGTACAGTCCGCTCGCACCGGATCATCGCCATGGCCAGCAAACTTACAGATCGCCAGCAACAAATTCTGGACCTCATCCGGCAAACCGTCACGCGCACGGGGTTTCCACCGACGCGCGCTGAAATTGCCCAGGCCTTAGGCTTCCGTTCACCCAATGCCGCGGAAGACCACCTCAAAGCACTGGCCCGCAAGGGCGCCATCGAACTCACCGCTGGCGCTTCGCGTGGCATACGCCTGAAAGATGGCGGGTCCTCCGCTACGCAGACATCTTCACCCCTGCCCTCACTGTCGCAATTGCTGTTGCCGCTGGTCGGGCGGGTAGCGGCAGGCAGCCCTATTCTTGCGGCCGAGCACGTGGAACGTGAAGTTGGCGTTGACCCTCACCTGTTCGCGCAAACGCCCGACTACCTGCTGAAGGTGCGAGGCATGAGCATGCGCGACGCCGGCATCCTGGAAGGCGACTTACTCGCCGTGAAGAAAGCGTCCGAAGCCCGCAACGGCCAAATTGTGGTGGCACGTATTGGCGATGAAGTCACGGTCAAGCGCCTGCAGCGCATTAACGGTCATATCGAGCTTCTGCCTGAAAACCCAGACTTTCAAACCATCGTGGTCGAAGCCGACCAGGAATTCGCGCTGGAAGGAATTGCGGTCGGCTTGATTCGTACGCACGCATTGCATTAAGCAAGCGCCACGCATTCGCCTGCTCAATAAAAAACCCCGCCACGTTCAGAACGTGACGGGGTTTTTATTTGGCCGCCCTCTTCTACATCTAAGGGCGGCCAAATCCAAGCAAGCAATCAGTGCTTAAGGACGGGGTCGGTTGAACCGGGTTCCGCCGGTTTGGCCACTAGCGGCTCCTTCACGGCCTCTTCCTCTGACAGCGGCTCAGGTAGACGCTCCAAGGCCAGCTCCAGCACCTTGTCGATCCAGCGGACCGGGACGATCTCAAGATGGTTTTTGACGTTGTCCGGGATTTCCGCCAAGTCTTTGACGTTTTCCTCCGGGATCAAGACCGTCTTGATGCCGCCACGATGGGCTGCTAGCAACTTTTCCTTCAAGCCGCCGATCGGCAACACTTCACCGCGCAGCGTGATCTCACCGGTCATGGCGACATCGGCACGCACGGGAATGCGCGACAACGCCGAAACCATGGCCGTGGTGATCGCGATACCAGCGGACGGACCGTCCTTCGGCGTCGCGCCTTCCGGCACGTGCACGTGCATGTCGTGCTTTTCAAAGACGCTGTCGGCAAAGCCCAGGCGACGCGCCCGTGAACGCACCACCGTGCGAGCAGCCTCAACGGACTCCTTCATCACGTCGCCGAGCGAACCCGTGCGCTGGATGACACCCTTACCAGGCATGTCAGCGACTTCGATGGTCAGCAAGTCGCCACCCACTTCCGTCCAGGCAAGTCCGGTCACCTGACCGATCTGGTTTTCCTTCTCGGCCATACCGAACGTATAGCGACGCACACCGAGGTAATCGCTCAGGTTGTCGCCCGTGACGTTGACCGGCTTGGCCTCAAGGGTTTTACCTTCGGCCTTGGCGCGGTCATTCTGGGTCAGCAATTGTTTAATGACCTTGCGGCAAATCTTGCCCACTTCGCGTTCAAGCGCCCGCACACCGGCTTCCCGGGTGTAGTAGCGCACAATGTCGCGCAATGCGCTGTCGTCGACGGTCAGCTCGCTATCTTTCACGCCATTGTTCTGCATCAGCTTGGGCAGCAGATGGTCGCGGGCGATATGGATCTTTTCCTCTTCCGTGTAACCGGACAGGCGGATCACTTCCATACGGTCCAGAAGGGCCGGCGGGATATTCAGCGTATTGCTGGTCGCCACGAACATCACGTCGGAGAGGTCGAAGTCGACTTCTATGTAGTGGTCCTGGAACGTGTGGTTTTGTTCCGGATCCAGCACTTCGAGCAACGCCGACGAAGGGTCACCACGGAAATCCATGCCCAGCTTGTCAATTTCATCAAGCAGGAACAACGGATTGCGCACGCCAACCTTCGACATGTTCTGGACGATCTTGCCGGGCATCGAACCGATATACGTACGACGGTGGCCACGGATCTCAGCCTCGTCACGCACCCCACCCAGCGCCATGCGCACGAACTTGCGGTTCGTCGCCTTGGCGATCGACTGCCCGAGCGAGGTCTTACCTACACCAGGAGGGCCAACCAGGCACAGGATCGGCGCCTTCACCTTGTCTACGCGCTGTTGCACGGCAAGATATTCAAGGATGCGTTCCTTGACCTTTTCCAGACCGTAATGGTCGTTGTCCAGCACCGTCTCGGCGTTGGAGATCGAGTTGTTGATTTTGCTCTTCTTCCTCCAGGGGAGGTTGATAAGCGTATCGATGTAGTTGCGCACCACCGTGGCTTCGGCAGACATCGGCGACATTAGCTTGAGCTTCTTGAGCTCAGCGTCGGCCTTTTTGCGCGCCTCTTTAGGCATGTGGGCAGCGATGATCTTCTTTTCAAGCTCTTCGATGTCCGCGCCTTCTTCGCCCTCGCCCAACTCTTTCTGAATGGCCTTGACCTGCTCATTCAGGTAGTAGTCGCGCTGGCTCTTTTCCATCTGCTTCTTCACGCGGCCGCGAATCCGCTTTTCGACTTGAAGGATGTCGATTTCGGTTTCGAGCTGGGTAAGCAGACCTTCAAGGCGCTCGGACGTGCCGACGATCTCGAGCATCTTTTGCTTTTGCTCGAGCTTCAGCGGAAGATGCGCGGCGATCGTGTCAGCCAGGCGGCCCGCATCATCGATGCCAGCCAACGAGGTCAGGATCTCCGGGGGGATCTTCTTGTTGAGCTTTACGTACTGTTCGAACTGGGCGACGATCGCGCGGCGCAGGGCCTCGGTCTCGGAGCCTTGCATGGCGTCCGGCTCGATAGGCGTCACCTGGCAGGTGAAATGCGAATCGGCATCCTCGATGCTGCTGATGCGGGCACGCTGGGTGCCTTCGACCAGCACCTTTACGGTGCCGTCGGGCAGCTTGAGCATCTGCAGGATGCCTGCAACGCAGCCGATCTCGTAGACGTCTTCAGGGGTGGGGTCATCCTTGCCGGCGGACTTTTGGGCCACGAGCATGATGCTTTTGCCCGCTTCCATCGCAACCTCGAGCGCGCGGATAGAGCGCGGACGGCCGACGAACAGCGGGATGACCATGTGCGGAAACACCACGACATCACGAAGTGGGAGCAGGGGCAGGTCGATCGGGTCGGAAGGCAGGGTCTGGCTGGCAGACATAGGAGGTTCCTCGGTATGACTCGGCGTATCGGGGACAAGGTGCTCGGGGTGTCCCCGAGCTATCCACGTCAGTTACGTCTGTTATGGGAACAATAGCCGAAAATTCAAGATCCCGGCTGCCGGATAGTCTAAAGGCCAAAAAAAATGCCCCGAAGGGCAGTCCTACGGCAAAAAAACCCGTTACAGGAACGGGCTTTTTTGAAATATCAGGCAGCGGCGTCGCGGACTTCGCCGCGCTCGGGCTTGTCCTTTTCGCCGGCTTCGTCAGCGTAGATCAGCAAGGGCTTGCCCTCGCCTTCAATCGCGCCCTCGTCCACGACGACGCGCTTGACGTTACCTTGCGACGGCAGCTCGTACATGGTGTCCAGCAGCGTCTGTTCAATGATCGAACGCAAGCCCCGGGCGCCAGTCTTGCGCTTGAGGGCCTTGCGAGCAATGGCCTTCAATGCCGCCGGCCGCAAATCCAACTCGGCGCCTTCCATGGCGAACAGCTTCTGGAACTGTTTCAGCAAGGCGTTCTTGGGCTCGGTCAGAATCTGCACCAAGGCAGCTTCGTCAAGTTCGTCCAGCGTGGCAACCACGGGCAGACGACCGACGAGTTCCGGGATCAAGCCAAACTTGATCAGATCCTCGGGTTCGACTTCAGAGAAGAGTTCGCCCACGCCCCGCTCGGACTTGGCTCGCACCGACGCCGAGAAACCGATGCCCGATTTCTCGGTACGGTCGCGGATGACCTTTTCCAATCCGTCGAAGGCGCCGCCCACGATGAAGAGGATATTGGTCGTGTCGACCTGGACGAAATCCTGGTTGGGATGCTTGCGGCCGCCCTGCGGAGGCACGGAAGCGACCGTACCTTCGATCAGCTTCAACAACGCCTGCTGCACGCCTTCGCCCGACACATCACGAGTGATGGAGGGGTTATCGGACTTGCGGGAAATCTTGTCGATTTCGTCGATGTAGATAATGGCGCGCTGCGCCTTCTCGACTTCGTAGTTGCAGTTCTGCAGCAACTTCTGAATGATGTTCTCGACGTCTTCACCGACATAGCCGGCTTCGGTCAGCGTCGTGGCGTCAGCCATGACGAAAGGCACATTCAGCATGCGCGCCAGCGTCTGCGCCAAAAGCGTCTTGCCGGAGCCCGTGGGGCCGATCAGCATGATGTTGCTCTTGGAGAGCTCGACTTCGTCACCCTTGATCTCGCCGTGACGAATGCGCTTGTAATGGTTGTAAACCGCCACGGCCAGCATACGCTTGGGCGAGTTTTGCCCAATGACGTATTGGTCGAGGAAAGTCTTGATTTCGGCCGGAGTGGGCAGTTCGGAACGAATCGCCGCGCGCGCGGTAGCCTGCGCTTCTTCGCGGATGATGTCGTTGCACAGATCTATGCACTCATCGCAGATGAATACCGACGGACCCGCGATCAGCTTGCGGACTTCATGCTGGCTTTTATTGCAAAACGAGCAATGCAGCACTTTTGCGTCTGCCGATCCCTTTTTTTCAGGCATATTTGTTTCGTATCTCAGGTAAAGATGCGCCAGACCGGTAAGAAGCCCGGCGCATGCGCTTACTCAAACTTGATGGCAGCGGGTTCAGAACAACCGGGAAGTCAGCCTTCCGAACGAGAGTTCATTACCTTGTCCACCAATCCATACGATACCGCATCTTCGGCGGACATGAAGTTGTCACGTTCCGTGTCTAGGCCGATGCGCTCAATCGACTGGCCGGTGTTGTCGGCCAGAATACGGTTAAGACGTTCGCGCAGGTCCAGGATCTCGCGAGCCTGGATCTGGATGTCGGACGCTTGGCCCTGGGCGCCACCGGACGGCTGGTGGATCATGATCCGCGAGTTGGGCAACGTGAAACGCTTGCCCTTCTTGCCAGCCGCCAGCAGGAACGCGCCCATGCTGGCCGCAAGGCCCGTGCACAGGGTGGATACGTCCGGCTTGATGAACTGCATGGTGTCGAAAATGGCCATTCCCGCGTACACCGACCCGCCGGGCGAGTTGATGTACAGGGAAATGTCCTTGTCAGGATTCTCCGATTCCAGGAACAGCAACTGCGCCACAACCAAGTTGGCCGTTGCGTCATTGACCGGACCCACCAGGAAAATGAGCCGTTCGCGGAGCAGACGCGAATAGATGTCGTAGGCGCGCTCGCCGCGCCCCGACTGCTCGATAACCATGGGAATGTAGCCCAGGCCGGTGGGGGTCACCGAAGACCCGCCATTCATTGCCGCATAGAAATCGGTGAATCTCTGCATAGTGTTACGCCATCCCCATCAACTGATCGAAAGGCACCTTTTCGTCGGTGACCTTGGCCTTTTCCAGCACGTGCGCGACGACATTGTCTTCCAGCACGATAGCCTCGATTTCAGCACGACGCTGGCGGTCAGCCAGGTAATAGCTGACAACCTGAGCGGGTTGTTCGTAGTTTTCCGCGAATTCTTCAATGCGCGCACGAACTTGCTCGGGCTTGGCTTGCAGTTGAGCTTGCTTGACCAGTTCCGACACCAAGAGGCCCAGGCGGACACGGCGTTCGGATTCGGTCGAGAAGGCTTCAGCCGGGATCGGCACGGATTCAGCGTTGGGAATGCCACGCTGCTTCAACTCTTCGCGGGCGGCGGCGACACGGCCTTGCACGTCGTTGTCGACCAGCGCCTTCGGCACGTCGAACTTGCCGGCCTCGACCAGGGCGTCCATGACGCTGGACTTGGTACGGCCAGCCGAACGGACCTTGACTTCGCGCTCGATGTTGCTGCGGATGTCGGCCTTCAGCTTTTCGACGTCGCCTTCGGCTTGGCCGAGCGACTGGGCGAATTCGCTGTTCAGTTCGGGCAGGACGCCTTCAGCCACTTCCTTGACGGTGATGGTGAATTCGGCGGTCTTGCCGGCAACTTCCACGCCTTGGTAGTCGTCCGGGAACTTCAGTTCGAAAACCTTGGTTTCGCCAGCCTTCAGGCCGCGGGCGGCTTCTTCGAATTCCGGCAGCATGCGGCCTTGGCCGAGCACGAACGGGAAGTCTTCGGCCTTGCCGCCTTCGAACGGCACGCCGTCGATGGTGCCGGCGAAGTCGAGCGTGACGCGGTCGCCGTCTTGCGAGGCGCGGCCTTCACGGGCTTCGAACGTGGCGCGCTGCTTGCGCAGGACGTCCAGGGTTTGTTGAACTTCGGCGTCGGTGACGGCGGTTTCGTAACGGGTGACGGCCAGGGCCGACAGATCCGGGACGGCGACTTCGGGGTACACCTCGAACGTGGCGGTAAACGCCAGCGTGTCGTCGGTGACGCCTTCAGTCTTGGGTTCCAGGTTCGGGGCGCCAGCGACGCGCAGCTTCGCGCCGTCGATGGCTTGTTCGAACGCACGGCCAACTTGGCTGTTGATCACGTCGTAGCGGATGCTGGGGCCATGACTGCGCTCGAGCATGGCGAGCGGAGCCTTACCCGGGCGGAAGCCGGGGACCTTGGCGGTGCGAGCCACGCGCTTCAATTGCGCCTGGACTTCCTTTTCGACGTCGGCCACCGAGACGGCCAGATCAACACGGCGCTCCAGGCCGGAGAGGGTTTCAACCACAGGCTGCATTAAAAGACCTATTTTCCGAGAGATGAGATTACGGGCGGATAAACGCGGCATTTTACCGGAAACTTCCGGAACCCTGACGCAAAGGGGCGCGAGCCCCGGATTTGCCCGGATACTCGCGCCCCGTTTTCCGCCCGAAATGGGAGGGCGAACGTCGTTTCGACGCCTTATTTCGCCTTGGCGATGCGGTCTTCGATGTGTTGAGCGCGCTTGGCCGAGGACGGGTGCGAGCTCATCATATCGCTCTTGCCGCCATCCAGCTCGGCAAGCTTCTGGAAAGCCGTCACCAAACCGCGGGTATTGAGCTTCTTGGCCTGCAACTGGTCGAACGAATAGTCGTCCGCCGCGCTTTCCTGCGATTGCGAGAACTGCGCGTTGATGAACTTCTCGGTCAGATCGCCCAATTGCGACGAATTCAGCGCGGCAACCGTGGCGCCACCGGCAGCACCCGCCGCATCGCGCGCGGCCGACACCGTATAGGCGGTCTGCATGGCCTTCTTGCTATGGCCCAGTGCGACGTGGCCGATTTCATGGCCCACCACGCCCATCACTTCGTCGTCCGTCATCATGTCCATCAGGCCGCTGTAGACACGGATGCAACCGTTGGCCATGGCCCAAGCGTTGACGTCCTTGGTGAGGTAGACCTTGTAGCTGGCCTTCTGGCCGTTAACACTGCCACCCAGCGCCTTGGCGATCTTCTGCAGGCGCGCGTCGTACTTGCTGCCCGGAGCCGCGATCTTTTCCTGTGCGTCGCTTTGCGCGCAAGCCTTGTCAGACAGCGTCTTGATTTCGGCATCGCTCAGCGTGGCAGCTTGCACGACCTTGCTGCCGGCGCCCACCAGGCCGCCGATGTCGAAGGCGTGCGACGTGGAAAAAGGGGCAAGCGCAACAGCCAACGCGGCAACGGTGTAGCGGATCTTCATGGGAACAAACTCCTCTTGGCTAACTCTATGCGAGCAAGGCGGCAATTCTATATATGCCGAAAGCGCTCCAAGCGTTTCGCCACAGAGTTTCGCAAATGGCAGTTTCGCTTACACAAAAGTCGGGCAAGCGCGTCCCAGGCGTGCTAACAGCGTCGCTATGCGCACCGGCAAACTGTCGTAAAAATCTGCTGCCGGCGTTACGCCGGGGTTGTTAGAATTGCCGCCGCACTTTTATTGCACACCCACATACGGCTCGCACCCAACATGAATGAAAATCCCCCTCCCCGCTTAGGCATGCTGCCCAGTCTGATCTTCAGTTCTCGCTGGCTGCAGCTGCCGCTGTACCTGGGCCTGATCGTTGCGCAAGGCGTCTACGTCATGCTCTTCCTGAAAGAGCTGTGGCACTTGGTGACGCATGCCAATAGCTTTGGCGAAATGGAGATCATGCTGCTGGTGCTGGGACTGATCGACGTGGTCATGATCTCGAATCTGCTTGTCATGGTGATCGTGGGTGGATACGAGACGTTCGTGTCGCGCCTGCGCCTGCAGAATCATCCGGATCAGCCGGAGTGGTTGAGCCATGTCAACGCCAGTGTGCTCAAAGTGAAGTTGGCGATGGCCATCATCGGCATTTCGTCGATCCACCTTTTGCGCACGTTCATCGAGGCAGGCACGATCGGCACCCCCAACGCCCGCTTCACCGAAGCGGGCGTCATGTGGCAAACCATCATTCACGCGCTGTTCATTCTGTCCGCGCTGGGCATCGCGCTGGTTGACAAATTGTCGACCTCGCCCACCCACAAGCATTAAGACTCGATCACGGCGCTTGGCGCCGGTGACAAAAAAAGCCTCCACACGTTGCGTGTGGAGGCTTTTTCATGGGTCGAACACCGGGGTGCGCCCGGCACGCCACCCCTAAAGTATCAGGCTGCGACCTTGATGTTCTTGGCGCTTGGACCTTTGGGACCGGTACCGACCTCGAAGGTGACGCGCTGGTTTTCCTGCAGCGACTTATAGCCTTCGCTGCGGATTTCGGAGTAATGGGCGAAAAGGTCTTTACTGCCGTCGTCGGGCATGATGAAGCCGTAACCCTTTTCGGCGTTGAACCACTTAACGATGCCGGTTGCCATGGAGTGTCCTTGAACCTAAAAGATGCGATTGCTCGCGGGGCGCCAGATCATCAAGGATGGGAGAGGAAGCAACCGCAGCACCACTGACGGCGACAAGTTGACGCAGACCGCGTCGCTTGAAAATCTCGCTGAACCCAGTGTATTGGTGAACCTTGAAAAACGTCAAACACGCGAATGGTCGAATCGCGATGGCTTGCGGGCCGCAGCCAGCCGCACAAAATTGACGAATATTTTCACCTTGGCAGAAATAGATACAGGTCGATCTCCCCCCAGGCCGCAGCCCACACCAGCGCCGGTGTGTGTGTCAACCAGCGAAGCCGCCCCCGGCAAGGAAATCTTGTTCAGCTTGGGTCGTCTGCCTGCCTAGCGCGGCGTTGCGATGCGGAAAACGGCCGAAGCGCTTGATGATGTCGCGATGCAGAACGGCCCAGCGCAGCGTATCCGCGTCCAGGGGCTCCATCAGCGCCACGCCGCGATTTTGCATTGCCAGGCTTTCTGAGTGTTCAAACGGCATATAAAAGAACTGCCGCAAAGGCCTCGCCACCGCCAGGTCGTGGCCCGCGGCGATTGCGCGTTCCGCGAAGTACTGAGCTAAAGGATCGGTAGCAAACATATGCGCCGTGCCGCGAAAGGCGTTGCGGGGAAACTGATCCAGCAAGATCATCAACGCCAGCGCGCCGTCAGCATCTTCCTGCCAGGCATCCAATTGCCGAGAAGCGGCCGCCCAATGCGCGGCTTCGAAGCGCCGGCGAAACTCGGCATCAAACGCATCGCTCTTGGTGTACCACTGCTGCGGGCCCGCATCGGTCCAGAAAGCCACCACATCCTGGGGCTGCGGCATAAGGGGCTTGGGAGATGTCATGGGAAACGATCCTGGAGGGTCTACGGCGCGGCGCCGGCACAGGGGCGCGGGCTTGCTGCTTGAACGTGCAAAGCATAGCGCGCGCAAAAACAAAAAAAGCCCCCGAAGGGGCTTTTTTGCGAAAAATCAGACCTTTACAGGACCTGAATCTTCGTGGCTTGCGGGCCCTTGGGGCCATTGGCCGTCACAAAGCTGACGCGCTGGTTCTCTTCCAGAGACTTGAAGCCAGAACCCTGGATTTCGGAGAAGTGAGCGAACAGATCCTTACCACCCGCTTCCGGGGTGATGAAGCCATAGCCTTTTTCCGAATTGAACCACTTAACGACGCCGGTTTCCATACTGTATTTCCTAGAGATAATGGGCAAATGCCCGGAGGTCACGAATCAATCAAGGAGGGGACAGTAGAACAATAACGCTGAGCCGGAAAAGGCACGGCACTGAACGAAAATCGCAACGCTTGTGATCGTGTGCCGACACTATCGTTATATTCCCCTCGCAAGTCAACATAATCCTAAAAAATGCGTGCCAATAATGCAACAAAGAGAAACTGCGTTGAAAATTTGCACGTTTCCATAGGCAAAACTTGTCCCTGCATAGGTGTAAACACCCATACAACATAAAAAAACAATCGGGGCTTATTTAAATGCTGTCGTTAACGCGCATGTCATTCATACGCCTTTTGGATCAGCACTTTGGTTTGCCGTCAGGCTTACTGGTCGATAGGTAAACCCAACAGATCGAGCGCCGCGCCAAAAGCATCGGAACCCGAGCAAAGGAAAACCGCCACGTCGCCGGGATTCATATTCTCCAGGACCTGGTCGATTTGTTCTTGCGCATTATCAACATTGTCGACATTTGAAGCGTGTATATCCGCTCCAGCCTCGACTTTTTCGATGGGGACGATGTCAGCGATCGCATTGAGATCGGTTACGCCCACCACCACATAGACGCTGATGGGCTCGCCATCTAGCGTCGTGAGCAGCTCGACGCCGCCCGCTACGTCGGCAAGGTGCCGACTTACTATTTCCATGTTCAATCTTCCTTGATCAGCGGGCCTAGCCCGCTTGGACGCACGCACCGTGAAGGTGCAATCTCACGCCCAGGCGCGACTATAACAGCCTTGGCCTAATGTTTTTTGACATTCGGGCCCAACGACTGCCGAGCAGCCCCGGACGTGGCGGCCACGCGACGGCAGCGCACCCCGGCGTCGGTCAGGACGGCGATGAGCGGCTTCTGGGCAGCCAGGAAAGCGTCTTTCTCGTCGCCAGTCAGCTTGCAGATGAACATCTGCGCCTGCAACTGGGTCCGGCGCGCGCGTCGGTTGTCGGCCTCTTGTGCCAGCCAGTCGCCGATCCAGGCGGAAGCGGCCTCGGGGTCGGCCTGCAGCTTGACGTGGCCCAGCAGGTCGAAAATTGTCACGCCGTCGATGCGTTCGTCTTCACCGCGCGTGAGGTAAAGCTTGGCAGCCTGGCCCGAATAACCGGGGACCACGGCAAGGCAATCGCGTTCAGCGGGTTTCTTCATAAAGTTCTGTACGTAGGTGTCGGTTGTCTAGAACCATGGACTGTAACCCGGCCTTGCGCCCCGTCGCATAGGCGCCAAGGAACTCTGCTATCGTCGGCCTACTATTTTCCTTACGGTGAACATCATGCAACGCGATTTCGATCTGGTCGTCACGATTTTGGGCGCCCTGCGCGACGCGCCCGGCCCCAACCTGAGCACGCACGACATCAAGAATGTCGCACTGGCCCCGCACCCGGAAGAACAGGGCTTGCAGGTCATTGCGCATCACCTGGACCTTTTGGCCGATGCCGGTCTGGTCAAACAGGTGAGCGAAACGGCGGCCAACGCGGGCGCGGCGCGCTGGCGCATCACCTGGAAGGGCTACGACGCCCTTGAGCAGGATGAGGATGACGAGGATGAGGACGACGGCGAAATTTTCGACGCCGAAGAGTAAGACGAAAGCCTGGGGCTCAGCGGCGCTGCAGTATGCGCCGCGTGAGCAAGGATGCGGCGGTGCCGATCACCAGGCTGAACATGAAGGCGGCAATGGCCAGCATGGCCGCCAAGTCGCTGAAGCCGCCTTGGCGCGCCAGCACTACCACGGCGACGCAGATCGTCGTGGCCAGCGCAATCACCCCCAGCAGCACTTGCTTGACCGAGCGCAGGCGGCCGCAGAGCGAGCCACCCACCAGCGCAGCCGCCACCATCGCGGCCATGGACCAGAACAAATATTCGTACTGCATCAGGCGACTCCCCCTGGGGTGTTGAGGCGCCCGCATTATAGGCGTGCGCCCTGCGCCTCAATGCTCCCCAGTAGCTCGTAGGGACTTCCCTGCCCTACTCCAGCCAATCCCCGCTTACCAGCCGCGAAACCGCTCCCAGTGGGCCACCACGCCCGGCTCGCCTTCCCGCACGACGTGGTAGGCGTCATGCTGGGCGCACGTGGCGCAGGCGTGATTCGGGACGATACGCAGCTTGGTGCCCAAGGGCAGGTCCGGCAAGGTGGCGCCGCTGCCCGCGCGCAGCTTGATGATGCCCTGCTCCTGGTTGGTTTCCGCCAACAGCAGGTCGGGGTAGACCTTGCCCTGCGCATCACACACCAAGCCGTACAACTGATCGACCGGCTGTTTGGCGGTGCCGCGGTCGCGCGACATGGCCATCCAGCCGGCGTCGACCAGAATCCAGCCTTTGTCGGGCTGGTGTCCGATGACGGTAGTCAACACGGTGGCCGCGATGTCATCCACGGAACAGACGCCCAGGCCGGCCATCACCAGGTCGAAAAAGACATAGACGCCAGCGCGCACTTCCGTTACGCCCGCCAGGCTGCGAGCGAAATGCGCGGTGGGCGTGGACCCTACGCTGACCACGGGGCATGGAAGCCCGGCTGCGCGGATGGCGTCGGCGCAACCGACCGCCGCGGCGCGCTCCTGCTCGGCCATGTCGGCGATAGCCTCAAGGCTGCGGCAGCCATAGGATTCGCCGGCGTGGGTCATGACGCCGCGCAGGCAATCCGCCTGGGCAAGCGCCCGGGCAATCGCCAACAGGTGTTCATGGTTGTCCGGTTGCACGCCGGCACGATGGCCGTCGCAGTCGATTTCGATCAGCGCCGGCAGTTGCACACCGGACGCCTTGGCTTGCGCCGCCACCATCTGTGCCGCATCGATGCTGTCGACCACAATCGTCAGATCCACGCCGCGCTCCCGCAGGGCTAGCACCCGCGCCAACTTACCCGGCGACACGCCCACCGCGTAGAGCAGATCGGTGACGCCGGCGGCGGCGAACTGCTCGGCCTCCTGTAGCGTGGACACGGCGGCCGGCCCCTGCGGGCTGCCCATGACGCGGCGCGCCACGTCAATGGACTTGGGCGTTTTCAGATGCGGGCGCAATTGCACGCCATGTGTGGCCATCAGCGCGTTCAAGCGTTGAATGTTGCGCGTCATGCGCGTTTCGTCCAACAGCAGGCACGGGGTATCCAGGCTGTCGAGCGAAGTTGGATTGGTGGCGGAAGTCATGGGCGAGCCTCGGAGCATAAGTAGAAGATACGGAAAGTTCTGAATCGATGTCTCGAAGTATGGCGTGCTGCCGCTCCAGCATGTTTAATGTGATCTTAATTTTTTATTAATTTCAAACTAAATGATCACGAGCGACGACCTGCGATTTTTCCTGAGCCTGGCCGCCACCCCGTCGCTTGCGCAAGCGGCGCGCGCCCTGGACGTGACGCCCCCTGCCGTCACGCAACGGCTGCATGCATTGGAAAAACGCCTGGGCGTCCGGCTCGTGAATCGTTCCGGGCGGGGCACCGCACTGACTGACGAAGGCCGATTGCTGGCGTTGCGCGCGGGGCAGATTTGCGGAGAGCTTGGCGATCTGGCCGATGAATTGGCAGGCCGGCGCGGTGTTGTGGCGGGACATCTGCGCGTTGTTGCCCCCTTGGGCTTCGGACAACGTTATCTAGCGGGCCTGGTGGCCAGCTTTCGCACAAGTAGCGAGAACATCACGGCCAGCCTGTTGTTGTCGGATGGGCCGCCCAGACTGGCCACTGACGACTGGGATGTCATGGTCCACATCGGCGAACTGCGCGACTCCACGCTGGTGGCCTACCCCTTGGCGCCCAATCGCCGCATTCTTTGCGCCTCCCCCGCATATCTGGGACGCCACGGCGCCCCCGCGAAACCGGAAGACCTGCGGGACCATGATTGCATCGCCTTGCGCGAAAACGATGAAGACGTAACGCTGTGGCGTTTCAAGCGAGGCCGGGGCCCTGCCGTTGGTGTCCGCATTACCCCCGTCCTGTCCAGCAACACGGGGGCCGCCGCCCTGGAATGGGCCTTGGCTGGCCACGGCATCGTGGCGCGGTCTGAATGGGATGTCGCCGAGCACCTGAAGGCGCGTACGCTGGTGCCGCTATTGGCGGGTTGGAATTTGCCGGATGCCAATGTGGTGGCGCTGGTGAAGTCGCGCCAGGAACAATCAGCCCGAACCGCGGGCTTTTTGGCGTATCTGCGTGAGGCCTTTGCGACGGTTCCCTGGCGCGACCAGCCCTAAGGGCTGGACAACTCCTCGCGCCACGCGACATTAATCCAGCATGGCTTCCGCTTCGATTTCGATCAGCCATTCCGGCAACGACAAGCCGCTGACAATCACCCACGATGACGGCGGTGGCTCGGCCGGAAAGCGGTCGCGTAGCGCTTGGGCAATGACTTCCTGATCCTCGCGCGCCGTTTCGCAGATGTAGATGCGCAGCATGATCACCTGCGCCATCGTGCCGCCCGCGGCCGCCAGCACGCGCGCGATATTGTCGAGCGCGGCCTCGGTCTGCTCTTGCAAGCCGGGGCCGACGGTGCGTTCGTTGATGTCAACGCCGACCTGGCCCGACAGCAGCATCCTGCGCTGCCCGGTGACGATCACCGCCTGGCTGAACCCGTATTGAACGGTGTTGAAAACGGTATCGGGATTGACGACAGTTCTGGACATGCTGCGCTCCTGTGAACGGCGCGCCCCGCAGCGCGCCAAAGCGGCCATTCTAGCGACAGGTGTGGCGCTACGCCGCGCTTGCCGCCGCGCGCGACCGCCCGCCAGGCAAAGCCACCAGCAGCACAACCGCCCCCGCCGCGACCGCCGTCCAAAAGCCCGCTTGCACGCCGTAGTGGTCGACTACCCAACCCGCAATCGCCGCGCCGGCGGCGACGCCCGCCCCCAGCCCGGTCACCAACCAGGTCAGCCCTTCGGTCAGGCGCTGGCCCGGCACGCTGCTTTCGACCAGCGCCATGGCGATGATCATGGTTGGCGCGAACGACAAGCCGGCCAGCAACACGCCCAGCGACAACGTGATCAGATCGTTCACCAACAGCAGCGGCACAGTCGTGAACGCCGTGACCGCCGCCGCGATCGACAGCATGCGGGCAAGCGGCATTTGAAACTTCATGACGCCAAATACCAACCCCGCCACGCACGACCCCAGCGCATAGGCCGACAGCACAAGGCTGGCGCCCGCCGGCACGCCCTGCGCGCGCGCGAAGGCCACGCTCAACACGTCGATGGTGCCGACGATGACACCCATGGCCGACATCATGGCAACCAGCGCACGCATGGATGGCATGCGCAACACCGACGCCTCGCGTCCTGCCTGCCGGACTTGCACCGCGGGCGCGGTGGCGCGCTGCAGCACAAAGGCCGTCACGCCGATCGCCAGCAGCAACGCGGCGGCAAGCGGCCCTGCCTGCGGGAAGAACGCCACGCTAAGCCCCACAGCCAAGGGCGGCCCCAGGATGAAGCTGAGTTCGTCCGCTACCGATTCCAACGCATAGGCCGTGCGCAGTTGGGGCTGATCGCGGAATATTTCGGTCCAGCGCGCGCGGATCATGGCGGGCATGCTGGGCAAGGTGCCGGCCAAGGCGGCGAATAGAAACAGCGTCCAGTCGGGTGCGTTCCACTGCACGCAGGCAGCCAGGCAGATCAACGCCGCCACGCAGACGGCGGCCGCTAGCGGCAACACCCGGCCTTGCCCGTGGCGGTCTACCAGGCGTGAGATGCGTGGCGCGACCAAAGCGGTGGCCAAGGCGAACGTCGCGGCCACGGCGCCGGCCAGGGCATAAGAGCCTCGAACCTCGGAAAGCATCGTGATGATGCCGATGCCGATCATCGGCAAGGGCAGACGCGCAATCGCACCCGCCAGAACAAAACCGATTGCGCCGGGCGCTTTGAACAACTCGCGATACGGATTGGGCACCGATAACCTTTTGAACATTGGTAGACGGGCAGATCCTATTCACATACATTGCGTATGTCAATTAAGATACGCGCCGTATGTCTTTGGAGACCCACATGCCCCGCACACGCGCAGAAATGATCGAGTCCACTCGCAGCAAGCTGCTGGCCACCGCCAGGCAGGCCTTTGAGCGCGACGGCTATGCCGCGACGGCCATGGACGATTTCACCGCTGCGGCAGGGTTGACGCGAGGAGCGTTGTATCACCATTTTGGTGACAAAAAAGGCCTGCTTGCGGCCGTGGTCGAACAGATCGACGATGACATGGACCAACGGCTGAACGCCATTTCAGACGCGGCGCCCGACACCTGGACCGCGCTGCGCGAACGTTGCCGGGCCTATCTGCGGATGGCCACGGAACCCGAGATCCGCCGCATCGTACTGCAAGACGCCCGGGCAGTCCTGGGCATGGCCCCCTACGCGGCGCAGCAACGGTGCGCCGCGTCTTTGGCTGCCTTGCTGCAGCGCTTGATGGACGAATCCGTGATCGAATCCGCCGACCCGCTAGCGCTGGCGCAACTGATCAACGGCGGCCTGACGGAAAGCGCATTCTGGATTGCCGACGCGGACGCGGCGTCGGATTCGCAGCGGCTGGATCGCGCGCTGCATGCCTTGGACCTGCTCTTGCGTGGCTTGCTGCGGTGTGCATAACGCGCTTATTATCCAAGACATAACTTGTTTAAATAATCCGGAGAGCCTGTGACCACCACCCCGACCCTTGAGTCCAGCGCATCGTGGGGCGACTTGCTGCAGGGCGCCAATGCGCTGCGATCGATCGCCCTGGCGGGTGGCGTGGCCCTGCATGCCATCAACGTGTACATCGTCACCACCATCCTGCCCAGCGTCATCAAGGACATCGGGGGGCTGGAGTACTACGCGTGGAACACGACCCTGTTCGTGGTGACCTCCATCATCGGGTCGGCACTGTCCGCCAAGCTGATCGAAACGCTGGGGCCTCGCAACGCCTATCTCTTTGCTGTTGCCGTGTTCAGCGCGGGCGCGATCATCTGTGCGCTGGCGCCCGGCATGCCGGTGCTGTTGGCGGGGCGCAGCGTACAAGGACTGGGCGGCGGCATACTCTTCGCCTTGAGCTATGCCTTGATCCGGCTGGTATTCGACGCCCCGCTCTGGTCGCGTGCCATGGCACTGGTGTCGGGCATGTGGGGCGTGGCGACACTATCCGGCCCTGCGATTGGCGGCATTTTTGCGCAAACGGGACACTGGCGGTTGGCATTCTGGGCGCTGCTGCCAGTAGCGGCCGCGCTGGCCTTGATCGTCGCATTCAAGGTGGGTGGACGGGCGTCGTTGCCGCCCGCGCCGCCCTCTTCCTTGCCGCTGCGCACGTTGGCGCTGCTGGTGGCGTCGGTGCTGGCCGTTACGCTGGCCAGCCTGTCGACGCAGTGGGGCTGGAACGCGGCGGGCATCGCGGTGGGCCTGGCCATCGCGGCGGCGGTTGCTCGCGTCGATTCGCGCGCCCGCCACCGCTTGCTGCCCACGGGCGCCTATTCCATCGGCGCGCAGCTCGGCGCCTTGTATGCCGTGATGTGCCTTGTGGTGGCGGCCATCGCCACAGAGATATTCGTGCCCTACTTTCTTCAGGTGATCCACGGCATGACACCCCTGACCGCCGGCTACATGACGGCCGCGATGGGCGCGGGCTGGACACTTTCCGCCATGCCCAGCGCCACACGCTCGGGGGCAGCCGCCGACCGCCTGGTGCGCATCAGCCCCGTCGTGATCCTGGCTGCGCTGATTGGGTTGTCGGTGATGACGCCTCAAGCATCCATCCTGGCGTCCACCGCCGGGCTCGCCGCCTACATCGTTGCGCTGATGGGCGTGGGTTTCGGTATTGGCCTTGCCTGGCCGCATCTGCTGACAAAAGTGTTCACGGCCGCACCCAAGGGCGAGGAAACGCTGACGTCGTCGTCGATTACCACCGTGCAGCTTTACGCGGCCGCGGTCACCGCGGCGCTGGCGGGTGTGGTGGTCAATAGCGCCGGCCTGGCCGACCCGGGTGGCATTGAGGGCGCGCGGCACGCGGCACGCTGGCTCTTTGCCGCTTTTGCGCTGGCACCCGCGTTGGCGTTGGCGCTGCTGCCCCGAGTGACCCGCGCGGCCTGACGCGCTCCGCGCGCGTGCGCCGCAGCAGGCATTGCCATCAAAATTCGCACTATTCGGACCCGAAATACAGCAAAGGCGGTATAGAACGTCACACGGGTGTTTGCTACGCTCACAGGCACCTGAAGAAGGTGGCGCCCATGAGCAACAAGATTCGAGTCCTTTGCGTTCAACCGTCGTCCATCACCGCGCGATTCGCCTTCATGGCGATCGCCCTGCGGTGGTCTTTGGGCGCTACCCCGCGCCCTACTCGGCTGATGATCGGGCCGCATGACCTGGAACCGATCGGATCGGAATCGGCCTTCTGGCGTTTCGCAATGCGGCATGCGCTCTTCGGTCAGTCATTCCTGGTGACGCGCGGCGGCCACTGGGATGTGGCGGCGTCGGTGGACGGCGACGAAGTCCACGCGTTTGGGCGCAAGTTTGCGCTTAGCCAATGCCTGTATTAGCCGTTTCTGGATGACGCGGGCCAATGCCCAGTTCACGTACCTAGCCGGGCTTGCGTTGAAAGGTCGCCATTTCCTCGGCCGTCCAACGCTGCCGCGCCTCGTCTTGGCAGCACGAGCGAAAAACCAAGGCGCCAACGTCCAGGAATCGGTCCACATCCGCATCCGTCAGTTTGCCCTGCACCTGCAACAGGCAATCCGCATATGCGGACAACACGCCATCCCAACCATCCAACTGGTCCGGCGCTACGGGCTGAGAAATCATGCGCGCCATCATTTCACTATGGTCCATTCGATGTCCCCCCTGGATACTGCACTGACGCCGCAACGCGACGACCGTACGCCCGCAATACCCAGCAAGTGGCATGCCCAAGCGGCCCCGCAGCGATGGCTTTTGTTCTGGAAGACTTCTGGCGCCTACTGCCGTGGCGCCGCATCCGGCGCCCTGCCTCTTAACAGCGCGTCGGGATTCGTCTGCAGATAATCGGATAGCTCCCGCAGCGAGCGGGCGGCGCGGCCCAGCTCACGCAGGGCGGTATCGGTGCTTAACGGCAAACCCGAATCCGGAGCCAGCAGCGCGCTCAACGCAACCAACGACCGGTTGGCTTGGCGCAGCATTGCCTGCGCCTCGGGGGCCAACTGCGTATCCAGCCGCTTGACCAGACGTGACGCGCCACGCAGCGCACCCGCCAATTCCGCGCCGATGGCATCAAACGGCACCTTGTCGACTTTGGTCAGAATGCTATTCAACTGCTGCTGCAACTGATCCAGGTTGTTGGGCACCGTGGGGATGAACGGCCGGTCTTCCATCTTGAATGTCACCGGCGGCGCATCGGGAAACTCGGCCAGCGCCACATAGAGTTGTCCCGTCAACAGATTGCCGATACGCAACTGCGCCCGCGTACCGCGCGCCACCATCGCCGTCAGCAGTTTGCCGCTTGGGTGGGCGGTGTCGGCGCCCGAGAATTCCCTGATACGTCGGAATGTCTGTCCGCCCAGGCGTTCGGGATACACCGTGGCGGAAACTTCCGCAAAGAACTGTTTGGTGGCGTCGTCGAAATCCAGGTTGATCGCGTCGACCTGCCCGATGAGCACCCCGTAGGCGTCAATGGGCGCGCCGACCGCCAAGCCGCGCACCGACTGATCAAAACGCATTCGAATACGCAGCGGCACGCCATCTGGCTGGGCACGGGCGGCCGCTTCATTGGGAAAAATGGTGTAGGTTGCGCCGTCAGCGGCAGCCTGGGGGCCGTCCTGGTCCAAGGTATCAAAGGCCACGCCGCCGATGAACACCGACACCAGGGATTGCGACCGCATTTGCAGGCCGCGCGAGTCCACGCTGAAATCCACGCCGCTTGCATTCCAGAAGCGCGTGCTGGGGTTGACGTAGGCGTCATTGGGCGCGTCGATAAAAACCTGCACGTCCACGCCACCGCCACCCTTGGATAGACCGTAGTTCACCACCTGCCCCACGGGAATGCGGCGGTAATAAACGGGCGAGCCGATATCCAGGGAGCCCAGATCCGTCGCGTGCAGCGTGAAACGCTTGCCGGCGCGGTCCTGCGTCACTTCAGGCGGCACTTCCAGGCCCGTGAATTCGGTTTTCCGTTCGCCCCGCGCGCCCTCTTTGCCCTGGTTACCCACCGGGTCCAGGCCAATGTAGGAGCCGGACAGCAGCGTGCCCAGGCCGGAGACGCCGCTGAGGGTCAGGCGCGGCCGCACCACCCAAAACACGGTGCCCTCCCGCAGCAGGCTGGCGGCGTCATTGTCAACGCGTATCGTCACCACCACGCCGTTGCGTTCTGGATTCAGGCTGACGCGCTCCACCAGCCCAACCGTGACTTCCTTGTACCGGACCTGCGTCTTGTTGGCCTCAAGGCCTTCAGCCGTCTGGAAGTGGATGGTAGCCGTGGGCCCCGCGT